>CBINOT010000191.1:0-11791 GCA_966252355.1 uncultured Opitutus sp.
GGGCCAAACGGCTGCCCGACGGCGTGACGAAGGAACAAGCGTATCTCGCCATCGGCCGTTCGCTTGCCTTCGCGGATGCCCCTGCCGTCTTCGAGTTGGTGAAGGAAATGCCCCCAGGCGACAATCGCCGGCAGCTTCTCGCCGATTTGTCGAATTCCTGGTCGCGCGACGACCCGCAGACCGCCATCCGCCGCTCGCAAGAGCTGCCGGACGGCGCGCTGCGAAACGAGCTCTGCAACAATATCATTAGCGGCTACGCGCAATTTTCGCCTTCCGAGGCCGCCGCCTTCGCCGCGAGCTTGCCCCCCGGCGTGCTGCAGTCGGGTAGCGTCGACGCCGTGATCGATAACTGGGCGCGGACCGACCCGGCCGCGACCGCCGCCTGGGTTTCGCAATTCAGCCCCGGCGAAATGCGCGACAACGCCCTTCGTAATGTCGCCGAACAATGGGCCCGTGCGGACCCAAACAACGCGGCCAAATGGCTGGAAAGCCTGCCGACCGATGGCGGTCGCGATGGCGCCTATGCGGCTTATACGACCGCGCTTGCCGTTGAACGCCCCGCGCTCGCGTCGCGCACGGTCGACGCGATCAAAGACCGCGACCAGCGCCAAGTGGCGATCGAAAGCGTCGCCCGCTTTTGGCTGAAGCTCGATCCCAAGCCGGCGACCGAATGGCTCAACAAGATCGGGCAACCCGGCTTGATCGGCCGCCTGTCGTCCGGCGGCTAATGCGTTCCTTCGTCACCTCGTCTCGGGGACTCGAATCCAGCCAACTCCGTCCATGAATGTTCAAGCGCTGCAACGAGCCGATCAATGGGTCGGCGTGCCTCTGTGTTGGTTGCTGACGGGGGCGCGAAAAATTTTCGGCCGCTCGGCCGTGAGCTCGACCGACGCGCCGCGCACGATCCTGTTCGTCAAATTGGCGGAGCAAGGTTCGACCGTCCTCGCGTACGCGGCGTTGCGCCGTGCGGTGGAAATGGCCGGCCGCGAGAACGTCTACTTCGTCGCTTTCGAAGCCAATCGCTTCATCCTCGATGCGCTCGAGCTGATTCCCAAGGAGAACGTCATCACCGTGTCGGTGAAAGGCGTGCCGCGATTCATTCGCAGCATGCTCGCGACCGTTCGCCGGCTGCGCCGGATGAAGCTCGATGCGGCGGTGGACATGGAGTTCTTTTCGCGCGGATCGGCGGCGCTGACCTTTCTCTCCGGGGCGAGACGGCGTGTCGGTTTCCATGCGTTTTTCGCCGACGGCCCGTACCGCGGCGACCTCATGACGCATCGGTTGATCTACAACCCGCATCTGCACACGAGCCAAACCTTCCTCATGCTCGTCGAGGCGCTGCGGGTCGAGGGGAGGCTTCTCCCCACGTACGATCTCGTTCCCCCCGCGTCGCCGGCGCAGGCCCCCGAGATTGGCTGCACGCCGGCCGAACGCGCGACCGTCGAGCGAATCGTGTACGGAGACGGCGCGGAGCGCGCGCCCTTGATTTTGCTTAATCCCAACGCGAGCGATCTGGTGCCGCTGCGGCGTTGGCCGACGGAACGCTATGTCGAGCTCGCGCACCGGCTGCTCGAGCAATACCCCGAGGCGATGATCGGCGTGACGGGCGCGCCCGACGAAGCGACCGCCGCCGACGCGTTTGTCCGCCGCATCGGCTCGCATCGCTGTGTGTCGTTCGCGGGCAAGACGACGCTGCGCCAATTGATCGTGCTCTATACGCTCGCTGACGTGTTGGTGACGAACGACAGCGGGCCGGCGCATTTTGCGACGCTGACTCCCGTGCACGTGGTGACGTTGTTCGGTCCGGAGACGCCGAAGCTTTTCGCCGCCCGGACGCCGCGGAACACCGTGCTCTGGGCCGGAATCGCCTGCAGCCCGTGTGTCAGCGCCTATAACAACCGCTTGTCGCCGTGCCGCGACAACCGGTGCATGCAGGCGATCACGGTCGATCAGGTGTTCGAGGCCGTGTGCCGCGCGTACGAAAAAAAGCGCGGCGCGCCGAAGGCGATTCCGGTGTGCGCATGAACGAGCGCGGCCGGCGCGCGCGCGCCGAAGCGATCTTTGCGTCCAGGCCGACGCGAGAGCGTGGGAGCAGACCATGAACTCTATGCTCGATTCTCCCGCCGGTTCCGAAAATCCGCCGTTGGCGCGCCGACACCCCTCGCGCGACCGGTGGACCGTGCTGGGCATTTGCCTGCTGCTGGCCATCGGCACGCTGGCCGTATATCTGCCCGCGCGCCATTTCGATTACATTGCGTACGACGACCCGGCCTATGTGACGCAGAATCCGGCGGTCCAGGCCGGCCTCACGTCGGCCGGCGTGAAATGGGCGTTCACCACTGGCCACGCGGGAAACTGGCATCCGCTGACCTGGCTGTCCCACATGCTCGACGTGCAGCTCTTTGGCTCGGGCCCCGCCGCGCCACACGTCGTCAACCTGCTGCTGCACGTGGCGAACGCCCTCCTGACCTTCGTGGTTTTGCGGCGGCTCACGGGTGCGGTGTGGCGCAGCGCGATCGTTGCCGCGGTGTTTGCCGTGCATCCCTTGCACGTCGAGTCGGTCGCATGGGTCACCGAAAGGAAAGACGTGCTGAGTGGCTTGTTCTTCCTCCTCACGCTGTGGGCGTATGCGCGGTATACGGAGGCGAAAGAACTCCAATCGGAAGAGGGCGCTGCGGCGGAGCCGGTATCCGAGCCGCGTCCCCATCGAAGCGCCGCGGCTGGCTGGTACTTCGCGGCGCTTGTCCTCTTCGCGCTCGGTCTCATGGCCAAGCCGATGCTCGTCACGCTGCCGTGCGTGTTGCTCCTGCTCGATGTGTGGCCGCTCGCGCGTTGCGGCGCCAGCGCGGCGCGGCGTAGCTTCGGCGCGCTCGTCGTCGAGAAGCTGCCGTTTTTCGCGCTCTCGGCCGCCTCTTGCTTCGTCACCTTCATCGTTCAACGCCGCGGCGGAGCCGTGCTTTCGCTCGCGCACTTTCCGTTGGGCGATCGCCTGGCCAACGCCTTCGTTTCGTTCGCTCGTTATTTGGGCAAGATCGTTTGGCCGATCGATTTGGCGGTCTTTTATCCCCACCCGGGTCATTGGCCGTCGCTTGCGGTCGCGGGCGCCGCGGCGCTCGTCGTCGGCCTGCTCGTGAGCGCGCTGCTCGTGTTTCGGCGGTGCCCCTGCGTCGCGATCGGCTGGCTCTGGTTCTTCGGGATGCTGATTCCGACGGTCGGTCTCGTGCAGGTGGGCAGTCAATCGATGGCCGACCGTTACGCTTATCTTCCGATGCTCGGCGTCCTGATCGTCGTGGTCTGGGGCCTGGGTGGCGCGTTGCTCCACCGGCGCGTGCCCGCGGCGGCGCTCGTCGCGCTCGCCCTCGTCGCGGTTGGCCTCTGCACCAAGCTGACCGTTGCGCAACTCGCGCATTGGCGGAATACCGAGGCGCTTTTCACTCATGCGGTCGCCGTCACCGCGCGCAACGGCGTCGCCCACGACAAACTCGGCAACCTGTCGCTCGAGCGCGGCGACGTGGATGCGGCGATCGAGCATTTCCGGCGCGCCGTCGAGTACCAGCCGAGCTTTCCCGAATTTCATAACAATCTCGGCAACGCCCTGTGGAAAAGGAACCGGCCCGCGGAAGCGATCGAGGCGTACCGCCGCGCCCTGGCCATCGATCCCGCGGTTGCGGTCACGCAGGCGAACATCGGCGCCGTGCTGCTGGAAACCGGCAAGTCCGCCGAAGCGCGGCCGTATTTCGAGCAAGCGGTGACGCTCGAGCCGAATTTGCCCAACGCGCAAAATAATCTCGCGACCGCATTGATCGAGGAGGGCCGCTTGGACGACGCGCTCGCGCACGTCGACCTCGCGCTCCAGCAGAATCCGGACGACGCCAACGCGCACAATAATCGCGGCAGTATCTTGTCGCGCAAAAATCAACCCGAGCCCGCCATCGCGGAGTTTCAGCGTGCGCTCGCGCTTCGGCCGCAGTTTGCCGCTGCCCGCACCAACCTGGGCCGCACGCTCCTGCAACTCGGTCAATTCGACGCGGGCATGGCCGAACTGCACAAGGCGATCGAACTCGAGCCCGGCTTGGCGGAGGCGCATTACCGGATCGGAAGCGCGCTGCTGCAGAGCGGCCGGCTCGACGACGCGCTGCCCTACCTGCAGCGGACGATTTCGTTGCGGCCGGATTCCGTGCAGGCGCACAACGATCTCGGCGTTGCCTTCATCCAAAAAGGCAATGTCGAAGCCGCGCTCGCTCATTTCCGCCAGGCGGTCGAAGTGGCCCCGGACTTCGCCGAAGGTTATAGCAATGTCGGCAAGGTCCTGCAGATGCAGGGAGATTGGCGGGGCGCCGCCGCGCAATACAAAGCCGCGCTCAAGCTGGAGCCGACCAATCCCGACACCTTGTCGAGCCTCGCGTGGGTGCTCGCCACCACCCCCGATCCGACGCTGCGCAGCGGGCCCGAGGCGGCCATGCTCGCGCAGCGCGCCAATCAGCACACCGGCAACCGGCAGCCGGTTTTACTCCGCACGCTGGCGGCGGCGTACGCGGAAGTCGGACGTTTTCCCGAAGCGATCTCGACCGTGCAACGCGCCATGACGCTCGCGCAGGAGCGCAACGACGCCGAATTATTCAATATCCTGCGCGGCGACCTCGCCGTTTACGCGGACGGGGCGCCGCTGCGCGATCCAGGGGCTCCTCGGGCGAGCGAATCTCATGCCCCCGCCGCCGGCAAATGATCCGGCCGCCTTGAGCTTGCCCGCCTCCACGGTGGCCGCAGCCGTCGATTCGTCGGCCGCGACACGACGCGTCGGAGCGCTCGCGGCTCTGGTCTCGCTCGCCACGGCGGCGGTCTACGCGTCGGTGCGACATCATCGCTTCATCTCGCTGGACGATGCGGAGTATTTTTCCGAGAACGCGATCGTCCGCTCCGGCTTGACCTGGCGCGGTGTGAAATGGGCGTTCACGACGGGACACGCGAGCAACTGGCATCCTCTTACCTGGCTGTCGCACATGTTGGACGCCCAGTGGTTTGGAGCCGGTCCGGCGGCGCCGCATGTCGTCAACGCCCTGTTGCATGCGCTCAACGCCGGCCTGCTCCTCCTCGTGCTTTGGCGTTTTTCCGGCGCGCTGTGGCGCAGCACGATCGTCGCGCTGCTCTTCGCCGTCCATCCGCTGCGCGTGGAATCCGTTGCGTGGGTGTCCGAGCGCAAAGACGTCCTGAGCGGGCTTTTCTTTTTGCTGACGATTTGGGCGTATGGACAGTACGCGCAAGCGCGGCAGGCAATGCGCGGTGTTGCGTCCGAAGCGCGTCGAGGTTCGCCACATTCCGCGCGCTGGTACGCCACGGCCCTGCTGCTGTTCGCGTGCGGGCTCATGAGCAAACCGATGCTCGTGACGTTGCCCTGTGTCTTGCTGCTCTTGGATTTTTGGCCGCTGCGGCGGATCGATCCGCGCGGTTTGCGCGCTTCCGTGGGGCCGCTCGTCCGCGAGAAACTGCCTTTCTTCGGCTTGGCTGTCTTGTCCTGCGTCGTGACCTACGCGGTGCAAAACAGAGGAGGCGCCGTGCGTTCGTTTGCCAGTTTCACTCTGCTGGAGCGAATCGGCAACGCGGTCGTGGGCTATGCGCGCTATCTTGGGAAAACCGTTTGGCCGACGGATCTGGCGATTTTTTATCCGCATCCTGGACCTTGGCCGATCCTCGGCGTGCTCGCGGCGACCAGCCTCTTGGTCGCGATTACGCTCGGTGCCGTTCGCTGCTCGGCCAGACGGCCATACGTCGCGATGGGCTGGCTGTGGTTTGTTGGCATGATGATTCCAACGATCGGGCTCGTTCAAGTGGGCGAGCACTCGATCGCCGATCGCTACACGTATTTGCCGTCGATCGGACTCTCGATTGCCGTCGTGTGGCCGATCGCGGATCTGGTCGCGTCGCGGCGCGCCCTACGCCAGATGGCGGCCTTCGCCTCGGTGGCGGCGGTTATCGGCGCGGCCATCGTGACGACCCGCCAGCTCGGTTACTGGCGAGACAGCGCAGCCGTGTTCGGGCATGCGTTGGCGGTGACGGAGAATAATTACGTCGCGCATAACAGTCTTGGGCACGCTTTGCTGGAAGAAGGGAAGCATGACCGGGCGATTGCCGAATTTGAACGAACGCTCGCACTACGACCCGGATTCGCGGAGGCGCAGAACAATCTCGGCACGGCCTGGCTCGAAAAGGGGAGGGCGGATCGCGCGGAGGCCTATTTCCGCGCCGCGATCGCCAGCCTGCCGAGCTATGCGCTCGCCCATTATAATTTGGGCACGCTTTTGCTGCAGCATGGCGACGCCGACGGGGCCATTAAGGAATTGACCGAGGCGGCGCGGTGGCGTGCCGACGATGCGCTTACCCACGTCAATTTGGGCAATGCGTTGCTTCAAAAAAGCCAAGTGGACGACGCGATCGCTCAGTATCGCGAAGCGCTGGTTCAGCAACCGGACGCGGCCGACACGCACTGCAACCTTGGCAACGCGCTGCTGCAAAAGGGCAACGACACCGAAGCGCAGGCGCACTTCGAAACCGCGCTGAGAATTCAACCGAGCCAGGCGAACGCGCATTACTTTCTCGCCGAATTGATGAGCGCGCGCGGCCGGTTCGAACCGGCGATCGCACACTACCGTGCGGCGTTGGCCACGCAGCCTGACGATGTCGATTCGAGCTATCGCCTCAGCGCGACGCTCGCGCAGGCTGGCCGAATCCCGGATGCGATCGCGGCCGCCAAGGACGCTCGGCGTCTGGCCGAACAGCAAGGAAACCGCGCGCTCACCGAGCAAATCACGGCGGACCTCCGTCGCTATGAATCCGGTGGCCGGCCGTGAGTGCGCCTGATTCCTGCGCGTCGCTGGCACGTAGGAGTGCGGCAGGACGCTCCAAGCTCGAGCCATACTCGCGGCGCAATCGCAGGGTTTCGCGCCTACGGGTTTTCGCCCGCCAGATCGCGGGAGTGTCCGTAATGCCGGAAAAACTACAGAGAAGGCGCATCGGATCCGCGTTTGATCAGGCGTGCTGTTTCCTGCGGGTCAGTGACTTGTGTGGATCTCGATCTGCGGTTTGCGGGACGCGGCGTGCGCAATCGGACGCGGGTCGCGACGCCGCTCGCGAAAAGAGGCGTTAAACTTCCGACAGGAGGTCCGATGAGGGCGGGAGATACTCGATGTTATGCGCATGCCCCAGCCATGGCAGACATTTCATAAGCCCCAGATCTCCCTGGACGTTTACCGCTCTTGGTGAGCGTTCGCTTCAAAACCCACTAATGCCTATGCTCTCCCAGCTCAGAAATTCCGTGGCTATCGCGGCCGTCGTCGGTTTTTGCGCCGCTGTTCCTACCACGTCGTTCGCCGCCTATGGCCAAGTCACCGTTTCGAGCGGAACTTGGACCGGAAAGGTCGATGGCGTTACCAAATACACCGGCAGCAGCATGTCCGCCGCCGAAGTCGCCTGCTTGAACGCGATGAGCTCCGGCACCATCGCGCTCCTCAATTCCGGCGACGGCAACGGCATGAGCACGAAGACGAACGTCATCGTCGATGGCACCGGCAAGACCATCAGCGGCGCCGGCACGCACGGCATTCTTTTCTGCCAAAATGCCAGCAACATCGGCGGGTGGAACTTCCACTACAGCTCGACCAATTGGTTCGGTCATTACTGGAAAACCGTGAACGGCCAAAACTTCAACGGCTCCTCCGGCACGGCCAACCTCACGTACCGCATCGACGATTGCGCGGGCGGTCTCGGCTACAGCCTGTACGCCGGCAGTCCCGACGACACCGGCGCGGCCGGTTCGCGCGACGAGAACAATTTCGAAACGTATGGCATCGCCGGCACGAACACCGTCGGCACGCCAACGTCGACGGATCGTCTCAACGGCTGCGGCTTCCTGCTCAACTACTCGAGCAACTTCACGATCTCGGCCAACAACGGCACTCGTTGCGACTATGGTGGCGGTTATGCCGGTTTCCGGACCGCCAACACCAATGGCACGACGAGCATCGGCACCGTGACCTCGACGAGTTGCGCCCGTGGTTATTTCAGCGTGACCGCCAGCGCGAACTGCACCGTGAGTGCGCTGCAGGTGTACACGACTTCGAGCCATGGCGTGTGGCTCCAGACGACGTATAATACCCGCGTCAACTCCGGTACCGTGCGCTCGGGCAATCCGTGCTCCTCGATCAGCTACGGGTCGGGCAATACGATCAGCGTTTCTTGCCAGTGATGGGATGAATTGCTCGGAGGTCCGCTTCTACCTCCGAGCAAATGGACTCTAGCGCCCGGCCCGCCTTGGGCCGGGCGCTTTTGTTTCGGGCCGAAGGCCCCCGGCCTCGTCGCGCGAAAACGGTTGGCCTCGGAGGAACACTTCTGCGTACCGTTTCGGCCCCTTGATGAACGCCGGAGCGCTGCCCCCCCACGAGTCCGCTCGCGCGCCGTCGCGATCGTCTCGTGCTCGGCTGCGGCCCTGGCTGCTCGGCGCGTTGCTGCTCGCGCTCGTTTTCGCCGCTTATCCGGCGGTGTGGCGGGCGGGCTTCTTGTGGGATGACGACGTGCTGCTGACCAAGAACCACGCCGTGCAGTCGGCCGACGGCCTGCGCACCGTTTGGTTCAGCACGGAGCAGCCCGATTACTTTCCGCTCACCTCGACCGTATTGTGGGCGGAGTGGCGGGTGTGGGGCGATGCTCCGGTCGGTTACCACGTGGTCACGCTGCTGTTGCACGCCGTCGCGGCTATTCTGCTCTGGCGGATCGTGCTGCGCCTCGGAATCCCCGGCGCGTGGCTGGGCGCGGCCATTTTCGCGCTGCACCCGGTGAACGTGGAATCGGCCGCGTGGATTGCGGAGCACAAGAACACCGTCGCCATGGCGCTCTATCTCGCGTCGGTGCTCGCGTATTTGCGTTTCGAAGACACCGGCCGGCGACGCTGGTACGGCTGGGCATTGCTGGCATTTGTCGGTGCGTTGCTCAGCAAGACGGCGGTGGTGCCGCTGCCGGGCGTATTGCTGCTGCTGGCGATGTGGCGGCGGCATCGCATCGGTCGCGCCGATCTCGTGCGTGCAATCCCTTTCTTCGTCGTCGCCTTCGCCTTGGCGCTCGTCACGACGTGGTTTCAAGCGCATCGCGCCATTGGCGGGGCGAGTGTCCGCACGGACGGTTTCGACTCGCGGCTCGCGATCGCGGGTCGAGCCGTGTGGTTTTATCTTTCGAAAGCGCTGCTGCCGGTGGACCTGAGCTTCGTCTATCCGCGGTGGGCCTATGCGACCGCCGGTCTGCTTCGTTTCCTGCCAGCGGCATCGGTCGTGATTCTGCTGGCGCTCGTCGCATGCGTGCGCCGGCCTTGGGCGCGAGCGGTGCGGTTTGGCGGCTGTTACTTCGTCGGACTCCTTTTCCCCATTCTCGGCTTCGTAAATGTCGGGTTCATGCGGTTCTCATTCGTCGCGGACCGGTGGCAATACTTCGCGATCATCGGCCCGATTGTCGGCGTTGCCGCAGCGCTCACGCTTGCGTTGCAGCGGCTGAAGCTGTCGCGGTTCACGCCCATCGTGGGCGCCGTCGTGCTCGCTGCGCTCGGAGCACTGACCGCCGCGCGCAGTCGTCTCTTCACGGACCACGAGACGCTCTGGCGGGCCACGATCGCGGCGAATCCTTCGTCGGTCGTGGCGCATACGCAGCTCGGCATCGTGCTCTGCGATTCGGGGCGCACGGACGAAGGCGCTCGGCATTATCGCGCCGCCCTCGCGCTCGATCCGGACTATGAGTCGGCGCATTACAATCTCGGCTATGCGTTGCTGCAATTGGGCAACGGAGACGAAGCCGTGCGGCATTTCGAGCGCGCGATCGCGCTGCAGCCGGATTTCATGCCCGCGCATTACCATCTCGGGCGCGCTTTGCTGGCACGCGGGGATCTCGACGGCGCGGGGACGCACCTGGCTCAGGCCGTGGCCTACGCGCCAAATTTTGCCGAGGCGCATTATCAGCTCGGCAATGTGCTGATGCGCCAAGGCCGGCTGCCACTGGCGATCGAGCAGTTCGAGCGTGCGCTGGCGTTGCAGCCGAACGATCCGAATATTTTGAACGACCTCGCGGTCGCGCAGTTTCAATCCGGCCGTACGGAATTGGCGTTTCAGCAGTTCGAGCATGCGCTGCGAGCCAGTCCCGACTTGGTCGAAGCGCACAACAATTACGCGACCGCATTACTGCAAACCGGCGCCGCGGGCCGTGCGGTCGAACACTATCGCGCGGTGCTCGGCAAACAACCCGACGACGTGGAGGTCCTCGCCACGGTGAGCTGGATTCTCGCCGCGTCGCCGGATCCGTCGGTGCGCAACGGCGCGGAAGCGCTGGCGCTCGCGCGACGAGCGAAGGAACGGAGTGGGGGAAAGGATCCCATCGTGTTACGAAGCTTCGCGGCAGCCTGCGCCGAAACGGGAGACTTTACGGAGGCGATTTCCGCGGTGAGCGCAGCCCTCGCGATCGTCGGCTCGTCGAACCCCGCGTTGACAGATATGCTCGAAGCGGAGCGACGTTTGTATCGCGCGCACCAACCAGTCCGCGATCCAAGCCTCGCTGCCCCACGCGGTGCGGCGACCGCCGCGTCGCGGTAGTCTGAAGTGGCACGGGCATCTTGCCGTGTAGGTGAAGCATGGGCGTCCCGCCGATGTCCGGGCCACGGGCGAGACGCCCGTGCCACGGTCGATCGCCGCGATTCCGTGAGGCCATTCCGATCGCCGACCCCTTAGATCACCGGCGGATCGCGCCGCACCGAGGCGGGAAAGCGAAGCGCCTGGCAGATCAGCTGAACGCCCGTCGTCCGCGCCGCTTCCGAGACATGAATCCGCGGTGCATCATTTGAAACGAGATGCCGTTGCGCGCCGGAGGTCGTTTCGCGTACCCAAAGCTGTTCGCGGTGGTTGAAGCCGAATTCGAAGGTCCGTCCGTCCGCGTCGATGCGATAACGCCAATCCTCCGCTTCGGCCGACAGTACCGTCACCGCCGCGTCGCATAGGCCATGCTGGGCCAGTTGCTGCGAAACGAGTTGAGCGAGGTGGGCTTCGATGGGTGACATGCAGTCGGAGTCACGCTGGCCCTCGATGGCGCGGCCCGCAATCCGAACGTCTCACTGGCTTTTGCCGACGGTATTCATGGTGTTTATCCGATAGCCGGCGCCAACGGCGCCTGAGGCGATGTTCAAAATAAAAACCGCTCGGGAACCGTAGAACGGCTCGGCGATTTCGGGTAAAATGAGGGCTTCAACCGCGCCGAAACATGGATGCGAACGATCAACTCACGTCGGATATTCTCGCCGCGCTCGCGTGCTTGCCGTTCGAGAAGCAAGCGGAAGGGATGCGTAAGGCGATTAGCGGGGCACTGAAGCATATGTCCTCCTCACGGCTCGCGGAAGTCCGCCGCCGCATCGAAATCGAATTGGACGAAAACATCCCGGCGGTGCGATCGACACTCGAAGTCATCGAGGGCCAGCTCGCTCTCCGGGAGATCGCCGCGGGAGCTTATTGGCGGTAGAACACCGGCCATCCGGATCGGCCGTTATCGAGAATTACGAAAAGGAGTGACGGTAGGGCCCCGATCTTCGAGCGGGCCGATTCGATGTTCGCACGAGGGTGGCTCGCCCGGAGAGGTCGGCCCTACCTCGATCGGCGAAAGTCACTTCTTGGGGAAATGCTCGATAAGATCCACCTGTAGCCGCTGGCCTCCTAGCGGCCGGCCAATCGCCGCGCCGCCGCCTGACGCATGCCCTTCGTCTCGCGGGCGCGGAGGT
>CBINOT010000192.1:0-11776 GCA_966252355.1 uncultured Opitutus sp.
GGGTTTGGATCGAGAAGTGAGGGGATAAGAAGGGACACTAATCACCCGCGCGACACTGCAAGTGAAAACGCGGTGCGCCCGCGCAGGCGTCGGCCCCCAGCAGCGGGGCGAACAAACGATAAAATTATAGGCTCCGCTGGCGCCACTACGCCTGCGCCTCCAACATCGCATCGTACCCCTCTCGAAAGGTGGGAAAACGGGGCGCCCAACCGAGAACTCGTTTGATTTTTCCGTTCGCAATAACTCGGTCTGGCGTAACGGTACGACGACCGGCAACCGGGATTCCCGTGAATGTCGGCGACGGTACGCCGAGACGCTGCGCAAGCCACGCGACGATTTCGGCCTTTCGCGCTTCGCCGTCGTCAGCGAGGTTGAACGTTTCGTTAGCCACCTGCGGCGGAGCCGCGAAGCACGCCGCTATGGCAGAAACGATGTCGTCGCGGTGGACCAGATTCAAATGGTAGTTGCTCAACCCTGAAACTGCTCCGGCCTGAACTTGGCCGACCAAGTGACGACGTCCTGGACCGTAAATCCCCGCGAGCCGGAGGACGAACCAGCGGCGAAACGCCGCTCCGTTTCGGAAAATGCAGTGTTCGGTCGCGCGTAGAATCTCGGCCCGGGTATTCAAAGGCGCCTGGCCGCTATCTTCTTCTCCGCTCACTGGCCGCCCCTCTTCAACCGCGAGCGGCTTCTCCGCGGTTTCTCCGACGCGAACGCCTCCGTCGTGGGGATACACCGAGGTGCTGCTGGTGTAAACAAACGTCCCGACGGCGCCATGCGTCGCCGCCCAACGCGCGACCGATTCCATCCCGGCGAGGTAACTCTGCCGGTAGGCCTCGACGTCGCCTCCTCCGGAACTCACGCAATTCAATGCAAAATCGGGCGCACTTGGCACCGTCGGGTGCCAGACGTCACTCGCCAAATCCGCGACCACCGCGGCAATTCCGCGAGCGCGCAATCGCGCCGCGGCCTCGAGATTTCGCGTCACCGCCGTGACTGCGGCTCCACCGGCCATCGCACGCTCCGCCACCGCGCTGCCGACGTAGCCACAGCCGAAAATCACGAGACGCGAAGGCGAAGATTTTCCGTGCGCAAACGAGGTCATGCGTGTTGAAATCATCGCATGCCTACGGTTCTCGCAATCCTGGCGGAGGGATTTGAGGAGATTGAAGCAACTGCCCCCGTTGATTTGCTGCGACGCGCTAGCGCCGAAGTAACAGTCGCCGCGCTCGCCGACAGCATTCACGTGACCGGTCGGAGTGGCATCACTATGCACGCCGACACGACCCTGGCTTCTGTGGAGCAGCGCCAATTCGACTGCGTCTTTCTGCCTGGCGGCCCTGGGGTCAAACACCTGCGAGCCGACGCGCGTATCCGTGCGTTGGTGTCGCGACATCACTCGGACGGGAAACTCCTCGCGGCGATCTGTGCGGCGCCCACGGTCTTGCACGATATCGGTCTTCTCGCCGGAAGGCGCTACACGGCGCACTTCTCCGTCGCGGATGAACTGCCGGAAATTCTCACCAACGAACGCGTCGTTGGTGATGGAAACATCGTGACCTCTAGGGGCGCGGGAACCGCGATGGATTTTGGCTTATTTTTGATCGAAAGACTCTTCTCGGCCGAAAGGTCCGCGGAAATCGGCCGATCCATTTGTGCGTAAGGCGTTCGGAGGTCCCTTTTCAGCTGTTGTTTGCGTTTCAGCTTTCAACACATAGGTATTTTACCCTATTCATAACCGCGTGCTGATCGGTGTAGGCGCACTCCAAGTCTGGTTGCTTCAAGGAGAAGCGACGGGGCGAAGCCTTGAACGCAATCCCTCGATGCTATGTGCGGGATAGCCGGTTTTTTGGCCGCCGACGTCGCGATGGACGAACGAGTCGACGCGACAAAGCGCATGTGTGCGGCGATGGTACATCGGGGGCCTGACGACAATGATGTTATCAGCCGCCACGAAGCGACGCTTGGCAGCTGCCGCCTCGCGATTTTCGATCCTGCGAATGGCCATCAGCCCATGGTTTCGCCCGATGGCCGTTGGTCCCTCGTGTTCAATGGGGCGATCTACAATCACCAAGCATTACGCCGTGAACTCACGGCAACCGGGTGGACGTTTCGCACAAATTGCGACACCGAAGTCCTTCTCGCTGCAGTCGCCCACTGGGGCGTCAGATGCCTGGAGCGTTTGCGCGGGATGTTCGCTTTTGCCGCATGGGACGATCGCGAACGTACGCTATTGCTAGCGCGCGACCCATTTGGAATCAAACCGCTGTACTACACCCACGCCGGCGAGCAGTTCATCTTCGCCTCGGAATTGAACGCCTTACTCGCGTCGAGCGCCGTGAAAGGCGAGATCGATCTGGGTGGCGTCTCGGATTATCTTGCATGGTTCTCGGTGCCGGCGCCGCGCACGATTTACCGCGGGATTTTCAGCCTGCGGCCGGGTGAGTATGCGCGATTCGAATGTGGACGGCTCACAATCGCGTCGTCGTGGACCTTTCGTGCGATTACGCCAACGGCCGAGTGCTCCACGTATGGCGATTTTGTCCACGAGCTGCGGGCCCGGCTCGAGGACAGCATTCGCGCTCACACGTTAGCGGACGTCCCGGTAGGCGCGTTTCTTTCCGGCGGACTCGATTCTGCGGCGGTCGTGGGATTGATGACGCGCACGTCGGGGACTTCTCTACGCACATTTTCGATCGGCTTCGAAGAACACGATTACTCAGAATCTGCTGCGGCGGAAGCAACCGCACGCCATTTCGGCGCAAAACATCACACGCACGTACTCACGGGCGCTGAAGTGGAGACCGATCTTGAGCGCATTTTGATGGCGCTGGATCAACCAACGGGTGATGGCATCAACACGTATTATGCCAGCAAGGCGGCGCGCGCTGGCGGCGTCACAGTCGCGCTCTCGGGACTGGGCGGCGATGAGTTATTCGGAGGGTACCCAGCGTTTCGGGACACGCCACGCCTGGCACGATACCTTCCTTATTGGCGGCAACTTCCTAACTCCATGCGACGCGTCGTGGTTTCGCACCTGCAACGTGGCGATACGCGGCGCCGCAAGTTGGCCGACGTCCTCGAGCATGCTCGAACTATCCACGAAGTTGGTGCGCTGCAGCGCCGGGTTTTTTCCGAAATACGCAAGACGGCTCTCCTAAGCCGCGATGTCCAGCGCTCGGTGGTCGGCTCTCCGCCTTTTCATCCGGAATTGGAAATACTCGCTGCCGATTTGGATGGGGCGGGAGACTTCGAAACGGTGAGTGCCTGGGAATTGCGTACGTACATGGCTGACGTGCTGCTGCGCGACAGCGATGTCATGAGCATGCAGCATTCGCTCGAACTTCGCGTGCCGTTTATTGATCGTCCGCTTATCGAATGGCTGTGGCATCAGCCAGCAAAGTCCGAACGTAAAACCAAGTCTGCCCTGTTCGATGCCGTCGCAGATTTGCTACCAGGCGAGTACAGTCGGCGCCAGAAGCAGGGATTTACGCTACCATTTCCGATTTGGATGCGTGGCGAACTGAAGCCATTCCTGGACGATACTTTCTCCGATCTCAGTGTGGCTCGCTCGGGGCTATTGTCGCCACGCAGCGTCCAGCAATTATGGCGCGGATTTCTTTCCGGCAACGATACGCGAGAATGGTCGCGAGTATGGAGCTTGGCCGTGCTGATCGCGTTCGTTAATCGACGCACGCCGAAAACGGCACTCCCGAAACAGGGGATCGAGCTATCCGGGGCGGAACCGACTGGATCGACGCAGTCGACCAACCGAGCCCAACCTACCCTTTTACTCGCGCCGGAAATCTACGCATCCGAGGGCGGCATCCCGCGTATTCTGCAACTATACCTACGCGCGTTGTGCGACAACGCCCACCCGAATGCGAAAATTCGATTAGTAGCGCTGAACGACGGCGCCGATGACATCGATGAATTGCGACATCGTTTGAATGGAAGGATTGAAGCCGCACGAGGCTGCGGCCGGCGAAAGCTTCGATTCGTACGCGACACGCTGCAACTCGCGCGTGGAGTCGAGACGATCGTGTGCGGCCACATCCGGCAGTTACCAATCGCGTGGATCGCGCAACGCCTCAATCCGCGGCTCCGTTATTACCTCGTCGCGCACGGCATTGAGGTGTGGCGGCCTTTTACCGCAATGGAACGGGCAGCACTACGGTCCGCGGAACGCATCTTTTGCGTCAGCGATTTCACACGCCGCGAATTGACGAAACACTGTCCCTTGGCCGACGGACGGGCCATCGTGTTACATAATGCGCTTGATCCATTTTTCGAGATATCTTCTGGACGCCGATTGGCCGAATGCCCGCCTACGATTCTGGTCGTGACTCGCATCACATACGCGGATCGTTACAAGGGGGTTCAACACCTAGTCGAAGCCATGCCCGCGATTCGCACGGCGATTCCCCAGGCCAAATTGCGGATCGTCGGACGCGGTGACGACATTCCTCGGCTACAACGGCTGCGCGACAGCATCGGGGCAACCGATGCCGTCGAGTTCACGGGATACGTCGATGACAAGCGAATGGCAGAAGAAATGCGTACGTGTCGACTATTCGCGTTACCGAGTCGAAAGGAAGGCTTCGGGTTGGTGTTCTTAGAAGCCATGGCACATGGCCGGCCCTGTTTGGGCGCACGTGCAGGCGGGATTCCCGAGGTGATCACCGACGCGACGGGAGTGCTCGTAGAGTATGGCGACGTGAAGGGCATTGCGATCGCAGCAATCGATGCGCTGCAACGGCCATGGAACGAGCAGCATATCCTCGATCGCGCTCGAGAGTTCTCGTACCCCACGTTCAGAGCTCGTTTTGGAACCCTACTCGCCACATGAGCGACCGGATCGAATCCGCAAAAGAATCACCGGTTCTCGTGCTGGAAGCCGGACGCACTGCGCGCCACTACTGGCGCGACCTTTGGCATTACCGCGAACTTCTATACCTCCTTGCATGGCGCGACGTGAAGGTTCGCTACAAGCAAGCCGTGCTCGGCGCGGCGTGGGCGTTAATCCAGCCGATCGTCACAACGATCCTGTTTACGTTCGTATTCGGAAAGCTCGCGCGAATGCCAATCGGATCGCTACCCGAGTCCGCCTATCCTCTACTCGTAATGGCAGGCCTGTTACCATGGCAGCTCTTCGCGACCGCATTTTCCGGCGCCAGTGGTAGTCTCGTCGCCAACGCCCATCTCGTATCGAAGGTCTATTTCCCGCGACTCGTGGTACCTCTCTCCTCGTTGATGGTGGCCCTTATCGACTTTGCCGTGGTGCTCATTCTTTATGGCGCAATGTCGGCGTGGTTTGGCGTGGTTCCACAGTGGCGGATTGTATTCCTACCGGGATTCATCGCCGGCGGAATGGCGATCGCATTGGGAGCGGGTCTTTGGCTAACCGCATTGACCGTAAAGTATCGCGACTTCCGGTTCATCGTTCCGTTTCTGCTCCAAGTCGGCGTTTTCGCCACGCCGGTGGGTTACCGCGCGGATAATCTCCCGAACTGGCGGGCGGTGCTCGCACTGAATCCTCTGACCGCGATTATCGATGGCTTTCGGTGGTGCTTGCTGGGCGGCGACTTTCTCCTGGAGCCAAGAACTCTCGTAACCTCCATCGTTGTGACAACAATCCTCGTAACGACCGGCATATGGTATTTCCGGTCTACAGAGCGGTCGTTCGCAGACGTGATTTAAATGGCCGACACGATCATCAGCGTCGCCGAGCTGGGGAAAAAATATCGGCTCGGTGTTACTCGGCACGACACATTGCGCGATCGGCTTACGCATCTCGTCAAAGCTCCATTCCGCCGCCGTACTTCACCCGATGGGCCGGAAGAATTTTGGGCGCTGAGCGGCATCGATTTCGAAGTTAAGCGAGGTGAGGTTCTGGGCATCATTGGAAGGAACGGTGCAGGGAAATCCACGCTTTTGAAGATTCTGTCGCGAATCACCGAACCTACTACCGGCCGAATTTCGATTCGTGGGCGCGTCGCGAGCCTATTGGAAGTGGGTACAGGATTTCATCCCGAGCTGACAGGACGCGAAAACATTTTTCTCAACGGCGCAATTCTCGGTATGTCGCGAATCGAGATCCGACGAAAATTCGACGAAATCGTCGCTTTCGCCGAGGTAGATCGCTTCCTCGACACACCAGTAAAGCATTACTCAAGTGGGATGTATGTGCGACTCGCATTCGCCGTCGCAGCGCATTTGGAGCCGGAGACTCTGATCGTCGACGAAGTGCTGGCAGTCGGGGATGCGTATTTTCAGAAAAAATGCCTCGGGAAAATGCAGCAGGTTGCAAATACCGAGGGCCGCACGGTCCTGTTCGTCAGCCATACGATGCCCGCCGTTCAGAATCTATGTAGCAGGTGCCTGTGGCTGCGCTCGGGGCAAATGGCGCGCATCGGCGAACCATCGACCGTGATTGCCGAATATCTCGGCGAAGGAAATCAAATCGGCCAAAAAGGCACCCAGGTTTTGCAGTCGTGCGAAGTGTTTCGGATTGCCAAAATCGAAGCTAACGGGACGAGCGAACCGACGATCATCGCAGGACAACCATGCCGCTTTGCGCTGCACTACGAATGCAAGGATCCGGCACGTTTCGGCTACGGCCTGGGCGTTACTGTGACGCTTCGCATCCGCGGCGAGAAAATCGTGAATCTTTGGAGCGGTTATATGTCCAATATCACGATTAGGCCCGCCGCCGCCGGGGTTATCGTATGCGACATCGCAACGTGGCCATTTCGCGAGAACACCATAACCGCGGACGTTTATATCCACGCGATCAACGGTCCAACGCTCGAGTGGATTCTGAACCTAATGACGATCCAATCACTCGACGGAGACTATTATGGAGTTGGACGCCTTTCACCACCTGGAGAAGGAATCGTATTTTTTCCGCATCAGTGGGCGCATCGCACGACATCTAACGACGTAATGCCTAGTTGAGTCGGATATCCGCACGCCCGTGAATGTCATTTATTTGGTCTCCGAACAGTTCCGGTACGAGAATACAATCCACGCGGACTCAGGCCCAGGTTATGCGCGGCGCCATCGATGGATGGTCGCCGAAATTTCAAAACTGCGAGATGTCGTTCGAGACCACGTCACATTAATCGATAATCGAGTGACGCCCGACGAGATACCCGCAATTGAACGGTCAATTACGGCTTTTCCCCGAAGCCCGTTCTATATTAAAGTTGTCGACCCCTATTGGGAATGTGTTCAACAACCGTACTATCGCTGGCTGCTAAAGTTGACCCGTCACCGGAACGTACGGTTTGTTGGTCCGTATCAGGCGGTCGGGTTCATCAGCATTTTGACCGACATGGCAGGCGCCGATGCCTACATCCAATTACCGTACGCGTACGAAGCTAATCGTGAACTGCCCCTCGCCGAGGAGACAAAACGAAAATTCCTCATCGTGAGCGGCGCGACCCACCCGGCCTTTTATCCGGAACGCGTGGCGATAATCCGGAGCGTGCGGCGGCACCGATGGATTGCGCGCGGCGTTAACATTCTCGGGCATCCAGGATATCCTGATATCGGCCAATCCCCTCAGCATAAGGTCACCGGCGATGCCTATGTGCAGTTCCTCTCGCAGTATACGTTCATGTATCTTGAGCCGAGTCGCGAAGGGTTGGAGTTCTTGAAATACACCGAATGCGCTTACGCCGGCTGCGTGCCGGTTGGGCGGGCGCCAGCGACGTTTCCCTCCGAGCTGAAAAAGATCGTGATCGCGTTGGAGTCAGCCGATCTAAAAAGTGGTTTACGCGCGATCCGGTCCATTACAACCACGACGGCCATCGACATTGCACGCCGTTACCGATATGAACTGAAAGGCATACGCGATCCCGAAGCACTCAATCAGCGACTCATCGACCGATGCCGTTATGATAGAGAAAGTCTCGCAGGCGGCCCTTAATGCGCATTGCTTTTCTTAGCTATGAATTTCCGCCCGAGACCGGCGGCGGCGGGATTGGG
The DNA here is from genome assembly GCA_966252355.1 of uncultured Opitutus sp. Lineage (GTDB taxonomy): Bacteria > Verrucomicrobiota > Verrucomicrobiia > Opitutales > Opitutaceae > ER46. Next base: position 7,993 of record CBINOT010000192.1, read on the forward strand.
ACATACCTTATTCAGGCGGCGAAAATGCTTTCCAGTGCGGGACATGAGGTGGAAATTTTCGCCGGGACTAGCGGCGCGCCCCGAGTCATCGCTCATAGCGATGGCTATAAGGTGCATCGCGTCCCGTGCGCCTCTAGTCCTTCGTTTGCTGCGGATGTGGTCGAATATTTCTCAGCGCAACACCGCTTACAGCCGTTCGAAGTGATCGAAGCGACTGACTTCGATGCGTCGGCATTGGAAGTTAAGCGAGTTGTCCCGGACGTGCCCTGTGTGGTGAAACTACACACGCCGCGATTCGTTATCGACCAATTGCACTGGCGTGCACCGTCAGTTTCGCAACGTCTACGGATGGCGATCGGAGCCATTCGCCAGGGACGCCGGCCAGGGGCCACGCGACGGCCGGGCGTTAGCGCAAATAATGGCGAAGTACGACAGTTTGCACTCGCGGACGAGATCGCATCTCCGTCGCAGGCCATCGCAGACCGACTCCTGGCAAACGGTTATATTCGAGCAAATCGGGTTTCCGTTTTTCCGTATCCTTACGCGGCGCCAGAGTCACTTCTTGCCATTCCCGCTGCCACCAACAGTCGGCGCATCATGTTTCTTGGACGTCTGGAGGAACGCAAAGGGGTACTCGATCTAGCTACAGCAATTCCCCTTGTGGTGGCAAAGTGTCCTTGGGCGAAATTCTGTTTTGTCGGTCGCAGTATGCCGGCGTCTGATGGCACCGATATGCGTTCCTCTTTAAATCGACATCTGCGCCGGTACGAATCGTCGGTCGAAATTATCGGCCCAGTTGCGAGTGACCGCGTTGCAGAGTTGCTGGGCAACTGCGATGTCTTAGTGGCACCGAGCCATTGGGAAAGCTTCGGGTTGGTCTGCTGCGAAGGTATGGCGGCCGCACGCGCAGTCATCGGCAGTCAAGCAGGCGGTATGGCTGAGATTCTCGACGGCGGACGCTGCGGCATTCTAATCGAACCGCATGCCCCGGCCAAACTAGCAGACGAATTGATCAACCTTCTGACCGATAATAATCGGCGCCAGGCGCTCGGCATTGCAGGACGAAAACGCCTCTTGGAGCATTTTAGCCACGAGCGTGTCTTGCCATTGCAAGTCGCGAGTTACCATCGGGCGATCAAGGCGCAATCAGAGCGGGCCATGCAGTCATGAACTCCCTGGCGACTGCACCTTTCGTATCCGTCGTGCTGTGCGCACATAACTCGCGGACGGACTATCTAGACGCGACGCTCGAATCGCTCCGATGCCAAGATTTGCCGACTTCGGAATGGGAACTGATCGTCATCGACAACAAGTCAGAGCAGCCGATCGCCGCACGGATCGATCTCGCATGGCATCCGCGGGCGCGAGTCGTGATGGAACCAGAACTCGGCCTAGCGCGCGCACGTCGCCGCGGCTACGTCGAAGCCCGTGGCGATTTGATCGTCCATTCTGACGACGACAATATTCTCAGCGCAAACTACCTCAGCGCTGCGCGCGAGATCGCACAAAGTTATCCACAACTCGGTACATTCGGCGGCCAGTTGTTCGCATGCTTCGAAATTTCACCGCGAAACGATTTAGAGCGCCGATTCGGCGGTGAACGCCGGTTGGAACACGATTGTTGGTCGAATATACCGGATGACACCCGAACGATGCCATTCGGCGCGGGCATGTGCCTGCGCCGCGAAGTGATCACGGCCTATCTCGCGCAAACGGCCGCGGATCCAAGACGCCTCACGATCGGGCGGACCGGCACGCGGCTGCTGACCGGCGAAGACATCGATCTCAATTATGTCGCGACGAGCCTGGGGCTCGGTACGGGGCTATTCGCGCGAATGCATCTCCAGCATTTCGTTCCTCAGCGACATATGACAGCCCAGCATGTGATCGGATACGCTGCTGCGAATGCATATTCGATCGTCGTCCTCCAATTCCTCCATTTCGGTCGAATCAATCTTCCTCGTCGCACCGTGCCTGGCATCTTGATGTTCTGGTTACGCGTGTGGCTTCGGATGCGCGCATTCGATCGTCGGCTTGAAATCGCGATGCATCGGGCAAGGCGCGATGCCGCACGCGATCTGCGCGCCTGGGGATGGAGCGCCTGATGTCACGCGTATATTTCTTTTGTCGCGACAATTCCCACGCGTATCAAGACGACGTGGTCGTCCTCGCAGAGGGATTGCGAGCCTTAGGGGTCGAATTCTTTGGTAACTGCAATTATTGGCAGCGCAGCTTAGCTCCGGGGGACTGGCTGGTACGTCACGATCCGCGCATCGGGCCGACCGATTGCGACGTTGTCGTCGTCTCGTATGGCTGGACGCGCTGGATCGACAATGACTTCAAAACGTACCGCAACGCGTTGCCCGAAAACCTGTTTGCCGCGAACCGACGTTACCGCACGGCGTACCTCGATCTCGAGGACGGTTATGCGACTGCGAGCTGGGAGCCGGAATATCGGGCATTCGACATCGTCTTCCGTGCGAAATACAATCGCCGATGCTTTCATCCCGCCAATCATCGGCCATGGGTATTAGGATTTACGCCCCGAGTCGTCGATGCCATCGGCAATACTAAGCCATGGCAGGATCGCTGTGGCGATCTACTCGTCAATTTCTACGCGAGTCACTCTTACGTCCATCAAGCGCGAGCGTTGATGGAGGAAAAATTCACGCCCTTTGCGGCCCAGCGATTCACGATCAATCGAACCCGCGACGATCTGCGGGCGGCACCCTCCGATCCTTACGATCGATTGATGTGGGAGCAAACCCAGCACCGTCATAGCCGCTCGTACTACAAACGCCTCGGTCAATCGCAGGCGGTCGCGGCATTTTGTGGCGCGTTAATTCCAGCCCGCCCCTTCGCACCGCCCTATCTCGTCGGCGGGCGCAAAGCCCGGCTGCTGCGATGGACGTACGAAGCGTTCGCAAACTTCGACCCGACTCCACGCCGACTCATTCAGTGGGACAGCTGGCGCTTTTGGGAAGCGCTCGCCGCCGGTTGCGTCGTGTTCAACTTCGACTTGCCCTACTTCGGGATTGAGCTGCCGGTAATGCCAGAAAACTTTGTCCACTACATCGGAGTTCGTCCAGACAATGTCGCCGATGTGTTCAACCGCCTTGAGCGGAATCCAGACCTCCTACCGCAGATCGCAGCCCAGGGACGCGCTTGGGTTTTCGATCACTATGCGCCCAATGCGGTGGCTCGGCGATTCCTCGCTGCGTTTTCATGATCCGCGCTATGGAATGGCATCCAGAAGGACTCCGGTTTTCGCTCGTTTCCCGTTATGCTCGATCTCCGTTCGAACATTGGGGCAAACTGCGTTTGGTGCGAGGATGCGAACGTTTCGCGGGGCAGCCGATCATGCGCTTTGCTGAAACCGACGGGCGAATTCAAATCCACTTCGGTGACTACGTGGATTGGGCCGGTCTCACCCAGGGCGTCTACGAACCTCGCTCGCTAAGCGCGGCATTGCAGATCATGGAAGGAGCGCAAGACGCCAGCGTATTTCTGGACGTAGGTGCACACCACGGCATATACAGCATTGCGGTCGCGGCAGCAACGAGATGCTCCGTCGTCGCCATCGAACCGTCGTGGACGAGCGTGCAGGTCCTGACCAATAACATTCGCCTCAATCCGGCGCTCAAAATCGACGTGGTGAATTGCTGCGCCGCGGCGGACGAGACATTGCTCGCTTTGACCGAAGAACGATCCGGGCTTTCCGCGTGGACGAAAGTTCAGTCGTGTCAACCCGCCACTCGTGCCGTGTATACCGCGGGTATGCGCT
>CBINOT010000193.1:0-11688 GCA_966252355.1 uncultured Opitutus sp.
TGTTTGTCTATTATCCATTCACGAAACATTGGGGTCCGGCGCGGTAAGTTTCTCCTCAGGAGGAACGCACAATAGATATTATGTAAAGTGTGGAAGCGATACGAATCGCACTCAGTCCGCGGCCTATCTCCCCCTGGAATTCGTTCCCTCTTTCGTGGAGAAGCTCATCCGCTCACCCCTATCGCCATGTTCGACCGGGCATTAGGCTGCCCAGGCGGGGCTACCGCTAAACGAAGGGCGGCATCTCCTTCCGAAAAACGCTTAAGCCGCACCGTCGACGCCCGATCCTGATGATTGAATTCCCAAAATTCGGTGTCGGGTACACCGAAATGCATTCGCGACCATCCACCCTGCATTTTACTCCATGCGCGCCGCGTCTCGTCGTGTGTACCCAACGGTCCGTTCCGCCCCGCACGGTATTTCTGCGGCGTTTCCTGCGGGCGGTTGGCTTCGATATTTCGATGTCCTCGGTACGCGAATCTCAGCTGCGCGCACGCTGAAGTGAGGATCCACCGAAAGATAGCGCTTTGCGGCTCCGCGTTCACGATTCTCGTCGGCGTGGCCGTGCTGTCAGGCTGGATATTCGGGATCGATATCCTGAAGACAGTTGTGCCGGGCTTCGTGAACATGAAGGCCAACACCGCCCTCTCGTTCATCTCGCTGGGGACCGCGGGATTGTTTCTCGTGAGCGGGCGTCCGCCGCTGCCGCCGCGCCGTCGTGCCATCGTCATCGGCATCGCGTCGGTCGCAATCGTCACCGGCGCGTTGACGCTGGTCGAATACCTCGGCGGTCGATCGCTTGGCATCGACGAGCTGTTGTTCAAAGACAAGGTGGTTACCGGCGGAACATCCGATCCCGGCCGCATGGCGCCGAATTCCGCGTTCAATTTCCTGGTGCTCGGCATCGCAGCCATTCTGCTGGGGCGCGGCCGGCGGGCTGCCGCGGCCGGACAGTGGCTCGTGTTGTTGACCCTGCTGATCACGACCATCGCGTTTCTCGGCTACCTGCTGAACGCCCAAGTGCTGGTCACGGTCGCCCGGCTCACGCGCATGGCGTTGCACACCATTGCGGCTTTCTTCGCTTGTGGCGTGGCCCTGCTTTTCCTCCGCAGCGATTGTGGACTGATGCGGCGCATTTTCGCCGACACCGGAGGCGGGTTCATTGCGCGACGACTCCTCCTGCCCGCGCTGTCGCTGCCCCCGTTGCTCGTTTGGGCCGTAAACTTCGGGCGCATCCACGGTTTTTACGATGCGTGGTTTGCCGCCGCGACGATCGCGGTGTTGACGATGGTCTTTCTCGCCGGATTGATCTGGGTGAACGCCGGATCGCTGCAGATCGCCGAAGCACGGCACCGTATTGCCGAGAAACGCCGCGCGAAGAGCGCGGTCGACGCGCAGAGCGCTCTCGAAGCCTCGCGCTTGAAATCGGAGTTCCTTGCCAACATGAGCCATGAAATCCGCACGCCGATGAATGGAGTAATCGGCATGACGGGACTCCTGCTGGACTCTTCCTTGACCGACGCGCAGCGCGATTACGTCGAAACGATCCGCATCAGTGGCGACAGCCTGCTCGCGATCATCAACGATATCCTCGACTTCTCGAAGATCGAGGCTGGCAAGATGACGATCGAGCGGGCGGAGTTCAACTTGCACGAATGCATCGAGCAGGCATTCGATGTCCTGGCGTTTCGGGCACACCAAAAGGGACTGGAACTCACCTATTATCTCGAGTCGGACGTGCCAGTATGCGTCGTCGGCGATGCGCTCCGGCTTCGGCAGGTCTTGATCAATCTTCTCAGCAATGCGGTGAAGTTCACCGAGCGCGGCGAGATCGTGCTGGCCGTATCGGTGTCGGCCAAGCGAGCCGAAGGAGCGGAGCTCGCCTTTGTCCTCACCGACACGGGCATCGGCATGAAACCCGACGCGCAGAAGCTGCTGTTCAATTGCTTTCAACAGGTGGATTCCTCGTCGACGCGCCGATTCGCCGGCACTGGGCTTGGCCTCGCGATTTGCAAGCGGCTTGTCGAGCTCATGGGCGGCGCGATTTCGGTGCAGAGCGAGTCGGCCGCGGTTCGACGTTTCGATTTTCGGTCGTGATGCCCGCAGTCGCGACGGTCGCTGCGGTGCTGCCGGATTTCTCGACACGCGGGAGCAAAGGCACATCCTGATCGTGGACGACAACGAGACGAACCTGCGCATCCTCGGCTTGCAGCTCGCCGGCCGCGGGCTGACGCCGACCAAAGCGCGCAGCGCCGCCGAGGCGCTGGCGCTGCTCGAGCAGAGGAATTTTGCCGCGATCATCACGGATTTTCAGATGCCGGAAGTCGACGGAGTCGGGCTTGCCCGCGCCATTCGCGAGCGGCGCACGCGCGACGGAACCCCGGTGATCCTGCTTTCATCGGGCTTCGGCGCGGAGAACGATCCCGGAAACTTGTTCCACGCGCAGCTCTCGAAACCGGTGAAGCCGGCCCAGTTGCTGGCCGCGATTCTTCGCGCGATCGCGCCGGAAGCGGGCCGAACGCGCGCGGCCGAAGCGGAGCAGCTCCCGATGCGCCGGCTGGGCGATCGCTTCCCCATGACGGTGTTGGTCGCCGAGGACAACGTGGTGAATCAAAAAGTCATTCGCCAGCTCCTCCTGCGCATGGGCTACAAACCGGAGATCGTGGCGAACGGCGAGGAAGCGATCGGAGCCGTCCGGACCGGACGGTTCCAACTCGTGCTGATGGACATCCAGATGCCCGTCATGGACGGCGTCGAAGCGATGCGATTGATCCGAGCGCTGGCAATCGCGCAACCGCAGATCGTGGCCGTGACGGCCAACGCACTCTCGGACGACCGCAATCGCCTGCTCGCCGCAGGATTTGACGATTACATCAGCAAGCCGATCCCTCCACGCCGCCTGGAGGAAATGATCGAACGCCAAGGCCGCCTTCTCACCTCGCTCGCTGGCGCCGCGTAATCGACCCGCGCCTCTCGTCGGCGCCGAGGCTTTGCAACCACCAGCCGCTCGCCGATGGCACGTCGACAGAGGCGATGCCCTCAGGGCAGCGAAGAGCTGCGTTTGTACGCGGCCACGGCCGGAAGAATCGTTCGACCGATCAGCTGCGCCCCCTCGTTGTTAGGATGCACGAAATCCGGCAGCAGGGCGTCCCTTCCGGCGAAGGCCGCGTGCAGGTCGATGACGTCGACCTGCTCCCTCTGGGCCACCATTGCGATCAGGGGGCACTCCGCCTTCACGCCGGCCTCGTTGATGCCGAAACGCCCGTCCGCCGCTACGATCGGCGGCGCGCAAACAACGATGCGCGGCGAGCTCGGCAGCGCTTTGAACGCGCGGACGAGTTCGACATAATCGGCCACGAAGCGGCCGGAGTCCCGCCAGTTGCCCTCCTTAGTGTCGTTCGTCCCGAGCAGGATGACAACGACCTCCGGGAGGAACTCGAGCGCGGCGCGAAATTGAGACAGGCTCCGATACGGCTTGTCGCCGGAGTTCAGCAGCGTCGCGCCACTCACCCCGAAATTGCCCACCCGGTAACCGTCGCCAAGCAACCGCTGCAATTGGGCGGGATAAGCATCGGTCGCCGGCGAGACGGTGCCTGACCCGGCTGTGATGCTGTCCCCTACGCACGCCACCCGAATGGCGGTGGGATCCGGCGCCGCCGTCGATGTGCTGGGCGGGACGGCGCTGTCGTCGTTCGCCGGCGCCACGAGTTCCCACTCGCAGCGGTCCGAAATGGCCGAGGCGGTCCCTACTCCGCGCGCTTCGATGATATTGCCTCCAGGCTGCAGCACGACGTCCGTCCAACGCGCCACGCGAATGGCGTCAGGCGCGCTCCTTCCGAGCGAGCGGCCGTTGACGAGCAGCTCGACCGACGGAGCATTCGTGTACACTTTTATTTCGGTCGACGCCTGTTGCCGCATCGCCGCGCGGCGCGAGGCGATATACAGCACCGGCGCCGGGGACCAATTGGCGTGGTAAAAATGGTAAGCGTCTTTGGTGACCTTGCGGTCCATCGTCACGAGTCCTTTGTCGTTCACGCCGGGCTGCGAACCCTCATTGCGACCGTCGCTGGCGAAATCGAACATTACCCACACGAAGCTGCCCCACAGTTTGGGATTGTCGGCGATCTGCGCCCAATCGCGCTCATGCATGAGCGCCTGCCATTCCTCGGGATGAAACGGCGCATTATTCGCCCCCGGCTTCGTCGGGGAGCCCTCGAGATGCTGCGACGGATTGCCGCCAGCCCCGTATTCGCTCAAGGCCACTCGCCGGCCGTGCTGTTCGGCGAACTGCTCGTCAATTAACGCGGCCATTTCGCCGAGCTCGCCCGTCCCCGTGTACCATCCCGGGTAAACATTGTAAGCCATCGCATCCGCGACGAAGTTGGTGGGATTGCCGGTTCGATCCGAAGCCCCCCCGGTGGGACGCGTGGGGTCGAGCGTATGCGCGAGGGCATTCAACCGCTTTACCTCCGCCAGCGCGGACTGGCACATCGCGCCGGGACGCAGTTCGTTGAACAGCCCCCACCAGATCGCGGACGGGTGGTTATAACGTTGCAGAATCATTTCCCGCATTTCGGTCTCGAGCACCGCATTGAAGGCTTGCGTGGTGGCGGATGGAGTGTCGGTCGGTTCGGTCGGATCGGGAACTTCATTCACGAATGGCACTTCGTTCCACAGCAGCAGGCCGGTGCGATCGCTTAAGGTATGAAACGACTCGCCTTGCGGATAATGCGCGAGTCGGACGGCGGTGGCGCCGATGTCCGCGATGAGCTCGATATCCCGCTCGTCGTCCGCGGCTGCGAGTGCCCAGCCGCGATCCCGGGCGTCTTGATGCCGGCAGACGCCGTACACGGGGTAACGCTCTCCGTTCAATCGGAAGCCGTCGGCGTCCAGCGCGATCGATCGCAGGCCGAGGGGCTGCGTGACCGTATCGATGGCTTGCCCGTCCCGCAGCAAGCGGACCGTGACCCCATAAAGGTAAGGATCGCGCCGTCCGTGCCACCGATGGGGACGCGGCACGGTGACCTGTTGCACCAACGCTTGCGCGGTCACGCTGCGCTCGACCCGGCAGGGCGTGCGCGCTGAAGCTACGACGGCTCCGCTGGCGTCGAAGATCCTGGTTTCGATCTCGAGCGCCGCGACCGCACCGCCGCCATTGCTGAGCAGCGTTTTGATCTCCACGTCGGCGGCGGCATCGTCAATGCGGCGCGGCGTGAGAAACACCCCCGGCGAAGCGGATTCAAGCGGTGAAATACAAACCGCATCCGTGACCAGCAGGTGAACCGGGCGGTAAAGCCCGCCCTCGACGTTGAAATCGCCGGCCAAGGGTGGGATCGTTTTTACCAGCGTGTTGTCCACCCGGACCCGTAGTTCATTGGTTCCGCCGAATCGGACGACCGACGTCAATTCGCAGCAGAACGCCGTGAACCCGCCAGTATGCTCGCCCACCCGCGTGCCATTAGCATATACGACGGCGTGCTGCGAAGCGGCCTCGAACAACACGAAGACGCGTCGGCCGCGCCACTCGGCCGGCAGATCGAGGGTTTTTGCATACCAACCGACGCCTCGATAATAGTCGCTGCCGCGTTCGAAGGGCCGGGCGGTATTACCGGGCGTCGCGCCGTCTTGGCCATCCCGAGCGTTCCATGTATGAGGGACATCGATACGGTCCCAAGCAACGACCGGAGCGGTGAGTGCGACGTCCTGCCGGACAAAACGCCAGTCGCTTGGTAGTGGGACCACGGTTCGATCCGGGGCTGGGACGCTCGCGCTCACGTCGCCCATAAGAAGGACAAATACGAAGCGAACCGACACGGCGACGATGAGACGCTGGAAGCGCGGGATGGCCTTCATATGCACAGGATGGCGGACGTTACGCCACAGGAAAATCAAGCCGAAGGTGTAGCCTACAAGCAAAGCAGTTTCCGGAATTGTAGGATACACTCTAACCGGAATCGCCCGAGGCGTCCGCTTTAAGCGACGGTAAAGGCATCCCCGTAATGTGCGGCGGATTTCATGCCGGCGCCGTCGCGCATGGCTACCCCTACCCCCAAAAAAGATCCATCATGTATCCTCGTCATCTGATTCGATTGTTTTCGCTCGCGACCGTTTTGATTTTTACGGCCTTTCTGCCGTCTCGCGCCCTGGCCGTCTTCGCGAAGGGAGCGGATGTGAGTTACCTTCCCCAGATGGAAGCCAATGGCTATATTTGGCGCGACAAGAATGGTGCCCAGCGCGACCTCCTTTCGATCTTAAAGGATTATCAGATCGATTCGATTCGCCTCCGCACCTGGGTAAATCCGTCGAGCGACTCGCATGCCGGCCACTGCAGCATCAGCGAGACCGCTGCCCTTGCTGTTCGCTGCAAGGCCTATGGCTACCGGATCATGATCGACTTTCACTTCTCCGACTCGTGGACGAGCAAGGGAAAGCAAAACCCGCCAGCCGCGTGGTCAACGATGACATACTCGCAAATGGTCCAAGCGATGAACGATTACGTTTATCACTCCATGAACGTCCTCAAAGCGAACGGCATCACGCCCGAGTGGGTGCAAATTGGAAACGAGGAAAACCTTGGCATCTGTTTGCCCACGGGAAGCATGTCCTCTCATCCGGACCAATGTACGGGTCTGTTAAACGCCGCGTATAATATGGTGAAACTGGTGTCACCGAACACGAAAGTGATCATCCATCTCGCCAGCCCGCAGGATATGTCGGCGAACGAAGCGTGGTTCGATTCGTACAAGAACCATGGAGGCAAGTGGGACATCTGTGGCTTCTCGTCTTATCCGTCGTCGTCGCTGGTGCCATCGTTGGTGTCTGACATCAAGACGATGGGCCAGCGCTACGGGAAGGAAGTCATGGTCGTTGAAACGGGGGGGCCGGTAACGAACCCCACGGAGAGTTACAACGTAGTGCGCAATTACATCAACGGGATGCGTTCCATTTCCACGACGCGAGGCGGCGTGTTTTATTGGGAGCCCGAGCGCTATGCGCCTTGGACCGATGGCGCGACGCAGAACGGCGCCTGGGATGCGACCACCAAGCGACCGACTCACGCGATGGACGCGTTTCTCAATTAATCGTCGGTCGCCGCCCGTCGGCGACTGATCGGCCGCGAAGCGTCCTGCGACTCACGCAGGACGCTTGTAGCACGCCTGGGAGTAGAGCGGCAGCCTATTTGGGCGGACGGCGGAGAACCTCGCCGGCGACCCAGGTGCCCTCGATCATCGTAATGCGCGGATGCGGCTGCGGCCCGAACTCGCCGCGCTGCAGCATTCCCGCGAGAACGTCGATTGCGGTTTCACCTACGATCAGCGGTTCCTGGTGAATACCGGCGAAAGGCCCGACACCGGAGTGATCAAGCAGGCACACTTGGGTCTTGGAAGCAAACCGCGCCCCGAGCAGCTTTTTTAGCAGCGGGATGGCGTTCTCGACGGTGACGAGGATATCCGGCCGGTGAGACTCGAGCCACGGATGGATTAAACCGGCGGAACGCTCCGGCTCCGCGGCGTCGACCCCGAGCGCTGGTATCGGCGCAAATTCGCCCAGCTGCTGATTCAAAGCCAAGACAGCTTGATACGCGGAATTGGCGCGTAGCAGGAGGTCGGAAGTGAGCACTAGCCCCACGCGGCGGAAGCGCAACTGCTTGAGATGCGCGAGCGCCGCCAAAATGTTCGCCTGATGATGCGGGACCACTCGATTGACGATGAGGTTCTGCGCGGAGTAGGTCGCCGCCACGATCGCGAATTGCGACCAATCGAGCAGAGCGGCGCAATCCTCGACGGTTACCAAGGGCGGGATTAGGATGCCACGAATGCCGCGGCTCTTCAGCATCGTGGTCAACCGGCGGGTGGAAAGCGCGCGCGGGCGCACGTTGAAGACGTCGACGGCGTAGCCGAGAGACACCGCTCGCCGGCGAGCTCCGGTCACGACATCGAGGGTATAACGATGGTCGGCCGCCGCCGACCGAACGGTCGGCGCGAGCGAAAGAAATGCCAGCGTCGCCTGAAACGACGGCAGCCGGCGGGTGCGCAACAGATGCATGAGCCGGCCGATTTCCGGATGCGGGACGTACCCGAGCTTGCGCGCGGCGCGGTGGACGCGATCGCGGGTCGGCTGCGAGATCTTCGGGTTGTTCCGCATCGCATAGGAGGCGGTCATGAGCGCGACGCCCGCGGCGCGGGCGACATCGGAGAGGCTGATGCGCGCCGAGGGGGCGGCCGCGGCCGGACGGGATTTCGAGAGGGGCACGGCGAGACTCCAGCGCCCGCGGCGGCCGGCTGCAAGCCTTTGCGGTGTACGCTACACTTTGACGGAACGCTTGCCGGCGTGGCAGTGTAGGCTACACCGGACGGTCGCTCGCCCGCTCCGCCCAAACGGGTTGTTTCCCGCCATCCGCTTCACCCCCGCCCACCGTATGAACTGCCGACTCGCTCTTCGCCGCGCCGCCTTCGCGCTCGCGCTTCCTCTCGCGCTCCGCGCCCAACCGCCCGCCGCCCTCCTCCCGCCCGCGGCCGAGGCACCGGTCGTGCTTTCGCCCTTCGCGGTCGACGCGAAAAAGGACGTAGGCTTCGTCGCCTCGAGCGCGCTCGCCGGCGGCCGCCTGGCGACGGACTTGAAGGACACGCCGGTCGCGTACTCCGTGCTCACGCGCGAGTTCATCGACGCGCTGAACATCTCCGATCTATCGCACGCGACCAAGTGGACCGTGAACGCGAACAACGTCGACGACGACGGCCGCGGCGTGATGTTCGCGGACGAAGTCGGCACGAAGCTCAGCTTCCGGGGCGTGCAAAGCACCGCGACGAACGTCAGCCAGCAGCAGATCGACTTCTTTCCGGTCTATTACGACTACGACAGCTACAACCTGGAGCGTTTCGATTTCGCGCGCGGCCCGAACTCCATCCTCTTCGGCAACGGCTCGAATGGCGGCACCCCGAACGCGATGGCCAAGCGCGCGCGGACGGATCGCGCGTTCCAGGAGGTCCGGACGACCTACGGCTCGTGGGGCAATCTGCGAGGCACGGTCGACCTGAACCAGCCGGTGAACGAGAAATTCGCCGGCCGCATCAATCTGCTATGGCAGGACGCCGACACGTGGCGGGATCGCGAATACACGAAGAAGCTCGCCGGCAGCATCGCGCTCACGTTCCGGCCGTTCGCCCGGACCGAAATTCGCCTCCTGGGCGATCGAGGCCGATTCGAGCGCAATATCGCGCTGGCGACTATCGGCGATCGCATTTCGGGCTGGGACGGCACGACGACGTTCGCCGGCACGCAGCCGCTGGCAACGTTGCCGAGCAATGCCAATGCCCTGGGCATCACGCGCAACGGTTCCTCGACCGCCCCCTATCCCGTGTTCGTCAACGGAGGGGGACTGATGAACTGGGCCAACACCGGCGCGACGCTCGGCGGAAATGCCAACGGCGCGGTCCCCGTCGGCGGCCAACTCGTGACCGGACCCGGTGCCAATTATGCCGGCGGGCCCATGCTGGCGACGCCGAATTTGCCCGGCAACGCCTTCGCGCTGGCGACCGCGGGCTCCCAGTTCCGGCTGCCCAGCCGCTCATTTACGTCCTCGACCACCGATCGTCCCTCGTTCGTTCAGACGTATAGCAACTACACGTTGACGGTCGACCAGCAGGTCGGCGAGCACGTGTTCCTCAATGTTGCCGCGAATGCGACGGGCGGAAAAAAGACGACGGATTACACGACGGTCCGCGGACTCAACGACGTCTTTATCGACATCAACAAAAACCTGCCCTCGGGCGCGCCAAACCCGAACTTTCTCGTGCCGTACGACGAGGCGGTGCGCTTCCTCAATCTCACGAACTTCAACGCGCATGCGTACCGTGGCAGCGCCGCGTTCGTGTTCAACGACACGCGGGTCGGCGATCTCCGGTTGAATCTGGAAGCCGGCCAGACGCTCTATACCACGCCGCGGGTCCAATACGTGTACACGATCAAGGACGCCACGCTCGATTCGCGCGATTGGCCGGCAAACAACAACATTCGGTATCGCTACTATTGGAACCAGCACGCGCGGCCGGAGAACGATCTCGGCTCCGTGACGCTGACCGATCCGATCGGGGGCACGCGTACCGTCGCCACGGGATTCATTCTCGATTCGACGCGCCAGAACAACACCAGCCGCACGATCGCGAATTTCAAGTACGGCCAGGCGGCGCTCAACGGACGATTTTTCGGCGGCAAGCTCAATTTATTGGGCGCGGTGCGACGCGACGACTACAGGAGCCAGGCGGATCAAAGCCTGTTCCGGCGCGATTACGCGGCGGGCTGGGACGGCCAGACGTTCATCTGGCGGCCCCGCGCGCCGAGCGACTACTTCGCGCTCCAGTACACGCCGAAGGATGCCGCCGGCAATCCGAGCGGCGCGCCGACGAACGCGATCAACCGACCGCGCGACGGCAACGGCAATCCTCTGCCGCAGTATGCGAACGATCGCTTCCAGAGCGACTACTCGTCTCCGGTCGTGAGCGGCGCGCTCACCACGTACTCGGTCGGCGGCGTCTACCATCCGTGGAAGTGGCTCAGCGTCTTCGGCAACTACGCCGAAACGTACAATCCCCCTTCCCCGTCCGTACGCGTCAATGGCCTGGTGTTCGCGCCGCTGCTCTCGAAAGGCTGGGACGCCGGCCTGCGATTCACGTGGCTGGACGATCGCCTCGTGCTCACCGTCACGCGTTACGGCGGCAAGCAGGACAACGTCACGGTTGGCACCGGCACCGGCGACGGCTTGGCGTTCGGTCCTCCTTCGCTCTTCAATGCCATCATCGATGCCAACGTCGTCGGCGATCTTTCCGCGAGCGGGATCAACAAACGCGGCCTGCAGGAAGTGCCCGCGGTCTATTTCGACACGGCGGCGCGCCGCTCGACGGGGACTGAATTCGAATTGACGGCGAATCCGCTGCCCGGCTGGCGCGTGCTTGCGAATGCCGCGTTCCCCGAAACGACGCAAAGCAACGCTTACGCCGACACGCGGGCGTACTACGCGGCGAATGCTTCGGCGTTCAAGCAGATCCTCGGCGATGCGGGCGTGGTCGTCAGCGCGAACAATGTTGCGAGCGTCGATCAGAGCATCCCGGTGAATCAACAGTCGCCCGACGCATCCGCCGCCGCGGCGGCGTGGAACAACCTCCAAGCCGTCCTGGCGAACTTCGTCACCGCCCCGCAAAAACTCACGCGGCTCGCGCTTGTCACGGGGAACGTCTTCACCGATTACACGATGCAAAGCGGCCGCGCGAAAGGGCTCCGGTTTGGCGGCGGCGTAAATTACCGCGGCAAGGAAGTGATCGGATTCCGGGGCGCGGATACGATCGTCGATCCGAGCAATGCGAATGCCGCCGTCGACGACCCCCGGGTCGATGCGCTCACGCCGGTCTACCGTCGGAGCTACTACACCGTGACGGCGGTGCTTGGCTACACGCTCAAGCTCCGCGGCCATCCGGTGAGCTTCGATTTCACGGTCGACAATGTGCTCAACGAGGATCTGCCGCTTTACTACAACACGGCCCAACGCCCGCCCGGCGGCAGCGTCAAGCAGGTGCTCGCCGATTATTCGAGCGTCGCCAACCTCACATTCAACTTCGTCACCGAGACGTCGTCGACGCACGGCGACATCCGCTATGCGATGTCCGACAGCCCCAGCACGGCGTGGAGCTACTA
>CBINOT010000194.1:0-11631 GCA_966252355.1 uncultured Opitutus sp.
GAGCGCGACATGGGCAGCCGGCGCATCGATTTGGATGGCGCGCCGCACCAGTTGTTTTTCAAGCGCTTGAATCCCGCGTCGCATTACCCGCCGGCCTACGAGGTGACGCTCTATCCCCTCGACCAGTTCGCCGCGCGTCAGTCGCAACTCCGATTTCAGATCGTCAGTGTCGGCCTGTTGATTCTGGCCGGGGCATTCGTCGTCAGCCAAGTGCTCGCGACGCGCTTGTCCGCGCCGGTCGAAAAATTGGCCGTGGATTCGGAGCGCTCCGCCCGGTTCTCGGCGGATGCTTCCCATCAGTTGAAGACGCCCGTCACCGTGATGCGGGCTGGCCTGGAGGAGTTGATGACGCGCGACAATCTCACGCCCGACGAGTGCGATGCGATCGCGGCGTTGATTCACCAGACCTACCGGCTCTCGAGCCTGATCGAGGATCTGCTCCTCCTGTCGCGGATGGATTCCGGCCGGTTGAAGCTCGCGTTGAGCTCGGTCGACCTCGCGCATTTGATCGCGGCGGCCCTCGACGATCTGGGCGCCATGCCGGACGACATGGCATTGCAGATTGAAACGGAGGTGCCTCCGGTGTTGCAGGTCAGGGGTGAACAGCGTTACACGGCTATCATCTTGCAGAATTTGCTCGAGAACGCGCGGAAGTATAATCGGACCGGCGGTCGGATCCGAGTGACGGCGCGGGTCGACGGCGAGTCGGTGTTTTTGACCATCGCAAATAATGGCCGGCCGATCGCGCCGGCGGCGCAGGCGCGCATTTTCGAGCGGTTTCATCGCGGTTCGATCGGCGAGAATGTGCCGGGATACGGCCTGGGCTTGAACCTCGCGCGCGAACTCGCCCGCCTCCACGAGGGCGATCTGCGGCTCGTTCGTTCCGATCCGGAATGGACGGAATTCGAAGTCCAGTTTCGCGTCGCGCATCCTGCTTCGGTGCCGGTATGAACCCCTGGCGCTTCTTCGGCCTCCTTCTGCTCGCGACGGCCGCGATGCTGTCCGCGGCCGAGGATGCGCTCGATCGCGTCGAGGAAACGCTCACGTGGAGCGGCGCGAACGCGGAGTGGCGCGGGCGCCTCAGCGGGTTGTTCGACGCCGAAGGCTATGCGCTCCCGCACCCGGCGCTCGGAGTCATCGATGCCGACGGACATAGGTTGTTCAACCCGCGCCTGACCCTCTATCTCGACGCGCAATTGGGAAATCGTTGGTACGTGTTTGGCCAGGGGCGCATCGATCGCGGCTTCGACCCGGCGAGCGATCCGCTCGAGGCGCGCGTCGACGAGCTGGCGGTGCGTTGGGCGCAGCCGGATGCGGCACTGAATTTCCAGGCCGGCAAGTTTGCGACCGTCGTCGGTAATTGGACCTCGCGGCACGATTCGTGGAGCAATCCCTTCATCACGGCACCCATCCCTTACGACCATCTGACGGCCGTATGGGACAACGAGCCGGCGCAATCTGCGACGCAATTGCTGGTGTGGTCGCATTTACGACCCGGCTTGCCGCGCGCGGTGATCGAGCAGGAAAAATATCTTCGGGTCCCGATCATCTGGGGGCCCAGTTATACGACCGGGTTGGCCGTCGCGGGGCAGTGGGAGAAGTTTCGTTATGCGTGCGAGCTGAAGAGCGCGTCATTGTCGTCCCGGCCCGACGCATGGCTGCCCGGCGAAACGCGCTGGGATCATCCCACCGTGAGCGGACGGATTCGCTATGCGCCGAGCCAGGAATGGGAATTCGGTTGGTCCGCGAGCGCGGGCACGTTTTTACGTCCGATCGCCGAACCCCTGCTGACCGCGTCGCATGGGCGTGGCGCTTACCGCCAGCTCGTGCTCGGTCAGGATGTCGCCTATGCGTGGCACCATGTGCAGGTGTGGGCGGAACTCTACGCGGCGCGGTTCGAACTACCCTTGGTGGGCAACGCCGATACCTTGGCCGGCTATATCGAAGCGAAGTATAAGTTTACGCCGCGATTTTTCGGCGCCGTGCGCTGGAATCAGCAATTCTTCGGCACGATCGTCGAGCGCGGCACGGCGGTGCAGTGGGAGCATAATCTGTGGCAGCTGGACGTGGCTCCGACCTTTCGCCTTACGCCGCATTTTCAGCTGAAGGTGCAGGGCACCATCGAGCGCGGCAGCGCGGACGACGGCCGCTTGCAGACGCTTGTGGCGGCGCAGGCGACGATGCGTTTTTGATGTCTCTGAAGCACAGGTAGTTGGGCGCCGAAGATTGCCGGGAACATTGCGCGCTGGCGGGGCGTCAAGTGGGCGACCTGCGCATGTCTATTTTTCGTTCCGTGCTCTTGCTTGCCGCTCTTTCGGTCGTCGCGGCGCGCGCCCAAACCGGCTTGCCCACGGTCAGCCGCGTCATCCCGCCGCAAACGCTTACCCCGGGCGGAGCTCCAACCGCCGTAAATTTGGCGGATTACTTTTCGCTTTCCGGCGTGACGGGCCAACTCGTTCAATTCGACACCGTGCTCGGCAAATTCGACGTCGAGTTGCGGCCGGATGTGGCCCCGCAGCATGTGGCCAATTTTCTCGGCTACGTGGCGCGCGGGGATTATACGAATTCGTTTTTCCATCGCTCGGCCACCTTCGATGCCGGCGCGATTTCCATCGTGCAGGGCGGCGGATACGCGGTGGTCGGCACGCAGGTCGTCGCCGTGCCGGCACAGCCGCCCGTTCCGCTGGAGTACAATCTTCCGAACGAACGCGGTACGCTCGCCGCGGCGCGCACCGTCGACATCAACAGCGCCACGAGCCAGTGGTTTTTCAACGTACGCGACAACAGCTCGATCCTTGGGCCGTCGAACGGTGGCGGTTACACGGTGTTCGGACGGGTGCTCGGCAGCGGCATGACCGTCATCGATGCGATTGCCGCCTTGCAGCGCATCGACGCGAGGGGCGGCGATCAGAACAGTCCCTTCGGTGAGCTGCCGGTTCGAAATTACACCGGCAATCTCCAGGTTTCGAATCTCGCGCTCGTGAATTCGATCACGGCGGTGCCGGTCTTCCCGAGCGGCGACGCGACGGGCATCATTCACTTCACGATCGATAATTCCGCCCCCGGCGTCGTGACGGCGGCGCTGAGCGGTTCGATTCTAACGCTCACGCCAGGCGCGGCGGGCTCCGCCACGATTACGGTGCATGCGATCGATGTGAGCGGGAATGCCGTCGAGACCTCGTTCGTCGTTACCGTGACGATTTCGCTGCCTTCCTTCGCGACGCAGCCGACTTCGCAGACGGTGGCCAGCGGCAACACCGTCGTGCTCTCGGCGACGGCGAACGCGGCCGTGAGTTACCAGTGGCAGCGCAATGGCGCGGACGTTTTTGGCGCGACCAATGCGACGCTCGTCCTGAATAACGCGACGTCGGCGAATGCCGGTTCGTACACGCTCGTGGCGCGCAATCCGCTGGGCAGCGTGACGTCCACTCCGGTGACGCTCGCGATCTCGAACGCCGCGCCGAGCGAGGTCGGGCGGCTCGTGAATCTTTCCATTCGCTCGAACGCCGGCACCGGCTCGCAGACGTTGATCGTCGGTTTTGCCGTTGGTGGCGCTGGCACAAGCGGTGCAATCCCGCTGCTGTTGCGTGGCATGGGCCCGTCGTTGGCGCCCTATGGAGTATCCGACTTTTTGCCGGATCCGGTGGCAACGCTCTACAGGTCAACCACACCCCTCGCGGTGAACGATAATTGGAGCGGCAGCGGCCAAGTGGAGTCGCGACGGCAGGACGTGGGCGCGTTTGCCTTTGCGTCGCCGAGCAGCCTCGACGCTGCGCTCGCCCTGTCGCCTGAACCCGGATCGTACTCCATGCAAATCACCGCGAACGGCGCAGCGACAGGCACCGCGCTCGCGGAAATCTACGATGCGACGCCGACGGGCGCCTTTACCGCCGCCAGCACGCGGCTGACGAATGTCTCGGCCCGGACCCAGGTGGGCACCGGCGACGCGATTCTCATCGCCGGCTTGGTCATCCGCGGTTCGACCGCGAAGACCGTCTTGATCCGGGGGCTCGGGCCGGCGCTGGTGCCATTCGGCGTGACCGACACGCTCGCCGATCCGCGCTTGCGGCTGACGCCGCTGGGGAGCGGAACGACCATTGCCGAAAATGACAACTGGGGCGGCGATCCGCAAATCGTCGCGACCGCAACGTCCGTCGGCGCGTTTCCGCTCGTCAACGGCGGCAGCAACGACGCGGCCTTGCTCGTGACACTACCGCCCGGGAGCTACAGCGCTCTGCTCAGCGGTGCGAATAATGGCACGGGCGTCGGCATGATCGAGGTCTACGAGGTGCCGTAAGCCCCGGCGCCGTTTTCTACCTCACGTTTTATTGTAGCCGGGGTCTCCGACCCCCGGTCGTTTGTCGGATCCGGCGCCCCTCCGCCACACGATCCCGACGTTGTCGTGTCGTTCCGGAACCTTGCCCAGCCGCGGACCGCGGACCGCCAAAAAACGATAACAGGACAGAATATGTCCCCTTACGTGCGATAACAGGACATATTCTGTCCCATTACGTGAAAGCGCGTCCGAACGGATTCGGAACAATTCGGCCCCGTTTCGCAGCCCCGCGCGAACGACTCGGCGATGCAGCGCCGAGCCGAGCTCAATGCATCTGGAAGCTCGAGCTGACCTGGAAGATCGCGTTGACGATCGCGAACGCGATGAAACCGACGAAGAGAAACACCGCCATCAAGACGGTCGTCGCAATGATCTTGGTGAACATGCTCAGCTGCCGCGAAATCAGGCGCTGATAGGCTTGCGCGATTTGCTTCAAGCTCGGCACGACGTTGCCGGTGTTTTCGCCGACCGCGAGACGATCGAGCACCAAGTCCGGGAAGCACGCCGTGCGGGTGAGTGCGACGGAAAGCGCTTCGCCTTCCAGCACGCGCGCGGTCGCGATGTTGAAGGCTTCGCGATGAACTCGATTGTCGATTTGCTTCTCCGTCATGCGGAGCGCTTCGGCGGCGGTGATGCCGTTCTCGAGCAACACCGAGAGCGTTTGGCTGAACGCGAGCACGGTCCGGGCGATCGCGAAAGGCCCGAGCAGCGGCAGCTTGATCATCCACGCGTCGGTGGTCGCGCGACCCGACTCCGTGGCGCGCCAACGCCAGAAAAAGACGATGCCGAGCACCGCGCCGATCGCGATGAGCAGGCCGTAGTGCAGGGTGAAATTGGCGACCGCGATCAAAATGGCCGTCGAGGTGGGGAGCTTGCCGCCGAGCGACGTGAGCAGGGACTGCAGACGCGGAAGGAGGAACAGCAGGAAGAAAAGGATGACGCCGATCGCGACGACCACCATGAGGATCGGGTAGGCGAGCGCCGTGGCCAATTGCTGCTTCAATTCGCGCTGCTCGGTCAGATGCGCGATGAGCCGTTGCACGGTATCGTTGATCGAGCCCGTGGCCTCGCCGGCCTGAACTAAGTTGGTGACGGAAGATTCGAAAACCTGCGGATAGCTGGCCATGGCACGCCACAAGGCCGCGCCCTCGCTGATCTGTTCCCACAGCCCGGCGCACAGGGCGCGGAGCCGTGGCTCCTTCACGCGAATCGAAAGGAGTCGGACGGCTTCACCAGCCGACAAGCCCGAGACGAGAAGATCGTGCAGCGCTTCGAGAAAGGGCAGACATTCCGACCGTCGCGGGGCGAGATTGCGTGCGGCGCGCGACGTGGACTTTTCGACCAGCGCGGCTTTCTCCGCTTTCGCCGCGGCCTTCGTGCCGCCTTTGGCGGCGGCGGTGCTGACTTCGGTGACGGACGCAACCTGGAGACCGCGCGCCGTGATGATGCGCAGCGCATCGCGACGGCTTGGCGCTTCCACATCGGCGGAAACAGACTTCCCCGTCCGATCCCGCGCAGTATAGGCGAAACGAGCCATGGCTAGAGAAGGGACGAGGGACGAGGGACCAGGGACCAAGGACCGGTGACGGGTCGACGAAATGCGAAGGGATGAGCCATGACTTACGAGGTATATCTTGCCGCGACGAGTTTTGCGATCGCGAGGGCGAGCCCGCTAGTGGTCGCTGCGACAATGGTTGAGAGCTTCCCCGCTTCTTTTTCCACTGCCGCAATGAGGCCAATCAAACACGCAAGACTGCGCCGGCTTTGGTCGGTTAGCTGGGCGACTTGGGCCGAACTGAAGTAACCCAGCCGTCCAGCCAAGTGAATAAAGTACTGCGCTTCCGCGGCCGAGCCGCGCGCGATGTATAAGAAATGCAGGTAATCCTTTTTGCTATGCCGAGCGGAGCCTTCCGCGATGTTGCTCGGAACCGAGTAACTTGCACGGCGAAGTTGCGAGGTGAGGCCGAAAATCTCGTCACGCGGAAAACTTCGAGTCGCCTCGTACAATGCCACCGTAAGATCGTCTGCAAGACGCCATGCCTCGATCTTCGTGAAGTCTCGCATCGGTGGTGGGGGAAGATGTGTTGGCCTTGTCCCTAGTCTCTGGTCCCTCGTCCCTGGTCCTTTTTCAGGCGTCCGTGACGGTGATGACGCGGAGGACTTCGTCGAAGGTGGTGGAGCCGGCTTTGATCTTTTCCCAGCCGCTTTGGCCGAGCGTGCGCATGCCGCCCTGACGGGCGCATTCCGCGAGCTTCCGCGTGCTTTCGCGATGGAGGACCAACTCGTGAATCTCGTCGTTGAGCCGGAAGATTTCGAAGATGCCGATCCGGCCGCGATAGCCCGTGCCGCGGCAACGATCGCAGCCAACCGGCGCCTTGAGGCTTTCGACCAGCTCGGCTTCCGCGGCATCGACGCCAAGGATCGCGAGATTCTCGCGCAGCTTCACCTTGTTGACCGGTGCCGGACGCGCGCACTCCCCGCACAACCGCCGCACGAGGCGTTGGGCGATGACGAGCTCGATCGCCGACGCGACCAGGAAGGGTTCGATTCCCATGTCCACGAGACGCGTGATGGCGCCCGGGGCGTCGTTCGTGTGCAGCGTGGAGAACACCAAGTGACCCGTGAGCGACGCGCGAATCGCGATCTCGGCTGTGTCCTTGTCGCGAATTTCACCGACCATGATGACGTCGGGATCTTGGCGGAGCACGTGGCGCAAGGCGTCGGCGAACGTCAGTCCGATCTCGGGCCGCACCTGCATTTGGTTCACGCCCGGGACCTCGTATTCGATCGGATCTTCGATCGTGATAATGCGCAGATCGGTCGAATTGATCTTCCGCAAAAACGCATTCAGCGAGGTCGATTTGCCCGAACCGGTCGGTCCGGTCACCAGGATGATGCCGTGCGGATAATCGAGCACGTGCGTGATCTGCGCCTGCTCCTCCTGGCTCATGCCGAGCCGGTCCATCGTGTACGCTTCCTTCTTCTGGTTCAGCAGGCGGAGCGAAATCGATTCGGCGTAAATCGTCGGCACCGTCGACACGCGGATATCGAGCACCACGCCATTGGCCTTGAAGTTGATGCGGCCGTCTTGCGGCAGGCGCTTCTCGGAGATGTTCATCCGCGCCATGATCTTCAGGCGCGAGATGATCGCGTCCTGGAAGCGTAATAGATTCTCCGGCACCGGCACCGGCACCAGCAAACCGTCGACGCGGTAGCGGATGCGCAGTTGGCCTTCTTGCGGCTCGAAGTGAATGTCCGTTGCCTGATCTTCGATCGCTTGTGAAATCACATCGGTGACGAACCGGACCACGGCCGCGTCCTCATCGACGATCTCTTCCGTTTCCTTCTGCGCTTCCGGCGCGATGTAGCTCTCGTCGGTGTCTTCCAGCGAGCCCGAGCCGACGCCGAAGTTTTCGATGATCAGCTGGTGGACGCGCTCGGGCACGGCCAGATGCCACACGAGGGGGCGTGACGTAAACGTATGCACCCAATCGGCCATCGCTTGGTCGGGCAACCACGCGGTCGCAAGATGCAGCGGAGTCGTCGACGTGGGTTCTGTCGGCGCCGCGGCTTCGTCGTCGCTGCCGGTCTGAGGGGGCGCCGGCGTCGCGAAGCGGATGGGAATGATCTGATACTCGTGAACGAGCCGCGCCGGCAGCAGCCCGCGGGCCTCGGGATCGGTTTCGAGATTCGTCGCGATGTCGAGCCCGGCGGCGGCCGCAAGCTTCGTGAGCACCTCGGCGTCGGGACGTGCGAGGGCGGCGGCCAGCGTTTCCAGCTTCTTCTCGCGAGGAGCCTCGTTTACCGCTTGCTGCTGCTCTTCCGTGAGCAGGCCGGCGAGCGCCGCCGGCAGCGTATCTTGTGCGAGCACCGTCATGGTCAAAAAGGCGCGTGGCCGTTTAGTGCGGGAGAATCTTGTCGAGGACGGACTTCTTCGGCGGGACGTACTTCGGATCGATCAGCTTCATGATTTCCTCTTTCTGCGGCACGTCGCCCTTGGGCAACTCCTGCACGCGTTTCACCGTCGAGACATTATCGGCGTCCGTGTTGGTGAGCACAATCGCGCGGAGGAAAAAGATCAGCTCGGTGCGCTGCTTGCCCTTGGTGCGCGAGCCGAGGATGTCGCCAATGATCGGAATCGGCCCGAGGCGGTTCGTTTGCCGCGTGTCCTTGTTTCGCTGCATGCCGCCGATCACGATGATCTCGCCGCTGAACGCTGTGACCGTCGATTTGGATTCCCGGTGGCTGATGATCGGTTGATCGATGCCGTTGACTTGAACGGTGCCGGCCACGTCCTGAACGTCGGCGTCGATGTCCATTTGGACCGAACCATCGCCGCCGATCAACGGCGTCACCGTAAGCGTGATACCGATATCTTGCTGCGTAACCTGTTGGTTCGTGGAGAACCCGGAGCTGGCATTGCTCACGCCCGCGGGCGTCGACGTCGTGCCGGTGACGATCGGCTGCTTCACGCTGGAGATGAACTTCGCTTCTTTCGCGTGCGCGGTGGTGACTGTCGGGACCGACAAGACCGTCGTGTTGTTCTTCCGGGGCGTAGTGGAGATGCTGACGATGCCGGCCAGATCCCACGGACCGCTTACGGTCGCATTGCCGCCCGGCCGCGTGATCGCGGCAAAACCACCAGTCGTCGAGCCATCGCCGACGGATAATCCGGGCACGGCGCCGGTGAACCCGACGAGCTTATCTCCACTGATCTGAAGGCCAAGTTGGCTGATGCCCGAAGTGTGATTGTCGTCGAGCGTCACTTCGGCGATCACGACTTCGATCCGGACTTGCGGGAGGACGTTGTCGAGCTTGTCGATCAAGTCCTTCATCAGACGAATATCATCCACGGTGCCGGTCACGACGATCGAGTTGCTACGCTCGTCGTTCACGACCGTGACCAGCGAGCTGAACTCGTTCGTGCCGCCTTGATCGAGCGCAGCATTGCCGCCGCTGCTGCCCGACACGATGTTCGGCACCGGAGCGGCCGGGGGCGCGCCCGGGGCAGGCACGGTCGTTGGCGCATTCGGCTGCAGCGGATTCGGGCGCGTGGAACCGCCGCGCTGCGCATTTTGGGTCTGACCTTGAATGATGCGGGTCAGCACCGTCGCTACGTCCGCCGCTTTCGCATGCTTCAGGAAGATCACTTCGTTGCGCGTGTTCGGGTCGGACTTGACGTCGAGCCGCTCGATCAAGTCGTCGAAAAACGCGAACTGCCGCGGGTCGGTGATCAGAATGATCTGGTTCGTTCGGTCGTCGGCATTGTAGCTCGTGCCCATGCCCAGCTGTTGCTGGATGGTGCCGCCGAGGATCGAGCGGAGCTTGCCGACGAGATCGCTCGCCTTGGCGCCGTTCCGGAGTTGGTAGAACTTGGTCGCCATGCCGCCGGCGACGGGACGGTCGACCTGTTGCAGCAAGGTTTCGATGCGTTGGAGATTCGAAACGGTATCCGTGATCAGGATCGCGTTCGCATTCGGCAGCGGCATCGGGGTGCCGAGCGTCGGATTGACCAGCGTGTTCAACATCTGCTGGAACTCGGCGACCCGGAGGAAATCGAGAATGAAGAGTTTCGACGCCACCTTGCTGCTGGGCGGGAGATCGAGCGTGGAGCCCATGATGAGTTCGGGGGCCTCGACGCGCGCGCTGGGCAGCTGCACGACTTTCAACGCGTCGTTGCCCATGGGGATCACGGCGATGTTGTTCATCGCTAGGATCGTCTCGAGATAGAGGACGGCCTGGGACTTCGGAATCGGCTTGGTGATCTTGAGATTATAGCCGCCGGGCGCGGTCGGGAGCTGCGCCGGACGAAGAATGATCTTGCCGGTGTAGAGTTCCAAGGCACCGAGGATCGTGTCGATGTCGGCGTCCGGCAGCTTGAGCGCTACGGGCTCGTCGTCGCCATTGGCCGTCGCCGCCGCCTGCGCGGGTGTCGGACGTGCGACGGGCGCGCCGGGCGCGGCTGGCGCCGCTGCAGGAGCCGTGATGACTGGCCGGGTCGCAGGGGCGGGCGCCGGCGCTTCCGCGCTGATGGGCGGAGGCGGCACCGGGTTCGCCGGGCGCGGATTTTGCGGCAGAGGCGGGGTCTGGGCACGCGCGCTATTGAATACGACCAGTAACAAGCCAGCAGAACACAGGCGGGCAAAACGCGAAGTCATGCGGAGAAAAGGGGATTGGTGAGCGGCGAAAGCGCCGAAACGCGAATCAGAGGTCAAAGCGAAGTGGTTGTAAACCGTGATTTGTGTGGGGTCAGACGAGGTTTTTTCGGAAAAGTTGCCGTAACGTTTAGCCGGCGCAAAAGACGAGGTTTGGTCTTCCGTAAAAACCCCTTGCGACGCCCCGCCCCGAGGCCAACGCTGCGAACAATCATGTCCTTTCGCCACCTTTCCCCTGTCGGGCTGCGCGCCTGATTCGGTTTTGCGGAACACAAACCCATGCCGAACAGCTTCGGGAAACTCTTCACGGTCACGACTTGGGGCGAAAGCCACGGTGCCGCCGTCGGCGCGGTGGTCGACGGGTGTCCGCCGCGGCTGGCCATCGATGTCGCGGAAATCCAGGCCGAGCTCGACCGGCGGCGGCCGGGGCAAAGCGATATCGTCACCCCGCGCAAAGAAGAAGACCGCGTGGAAATTCTGTCCGGCGTTTTCGAAGGCCGAACCACCGGCACGCCGATTTCGATGCTCGTCCGCAATGCGGACCAGCGCCCAGGCGCCTACGATGAAATGCGCGAGAAGTTCCGGCCGTCGCACGCCGACTATACGTATCAAACGAAGTTCGGGCTGCGCGACCATCGCGGCGGCGGGCGAAGCTCCGCGCGCGAGACGATCGGACGCGTCGCGGCCGGTGCCATTGCGAAGAAGCTGCTCGCCCTAGGCGGCGAGGCGCGCGACGGCAAACCGATCGAGCTGCAGTTGAAGGGCTTTCCCGCGCGGGTGGCGCAGCACGAGACCGATCATCTCGACGGGGTGCTGTTCTTCGATCGCATGACGAACATGCAATCGCTGACCTACCTCGAGGAGTACTCGAGGTATCACGCCAAGGACAATGACTGAGCGACAGGCAATTGTTGATTTGATGATCTTTGATTGTTGAATCGTTTTTGATTGGCGATTGGGGATTCTTGACTTATTGGGGGATTGCCCTCGGCGCCATTGGGTTTTCATTCAACAATCGTCAATCGCCAATCAACAACCATTCACCAAATCAAAGATCCCGAAATCTATAATCGTCAGGCCCCATGCTCTCCTCCGGGTCCCCGATAGTCACACTGCGCACGGCGCCGACGGTTCCGTTCG
>CBINOT010000195.1:0-11457 GCA_966252355.1 uncultured Opitutus sp.
GAGCGAGTTAGCGTGCAGCCTTCAACGCCTCCGCGGGCGATGGATCGACCGGACGCGTCAAGGAGGCCGTCGCCGCTTTCGGGGGCAGTCCAGCCGGAACCGCTTTTTCGCGCGCCAGCGACGGCCGTTGCGCCGGATCGCTCGTGGCGAAATCCCAAATCTTTTGGCCACCCTTCATCGTCGCCGTCCCCGCGGCATCCGCCGATCCGCCGATCCCCGAGAGCAACGCACCAGTGCCCTTCACCACCGCACCACTGGCCATCACCGGAACCGCCACGACGCCCGAAGCGAGTTGCACGGAGGCCGCGCCTGACTCGACGCTGGCGGCGACGACCTCGCCCGAGGCTTGGACCGAGTGCCCAACGGCATTCGAGGCGTGATTGACCGCCGCACACGACTGAGCCGACAAAGCGACGGTCCCGAGAACGAAGAGCGTCGCGATGGAGATGAGGGAATTTTTCCGTGTTTTCATAGCGCCATCACGATACTCCATCGCGAGCGAAACCCGTTAATCGATAAACCTTGGGCCCGCCCATTGAGTAAACCAATAGCCGCGGGCCCCAACCGTCTCCCGCGAATGACGCGAGGGGCGCGGACGACGGTGGTCGGCTGGGATCAACGCCGGCCGCTAAACTTCGCGGCGGGAAGTCGTGTTCGCTTTTGGATGCGAGCGGCAGCTGGAGGCAAAATGAACTCGCTCCTCCGCCCCGGCATCTCGGGCATAATATTGTTTTCGACGCTCGTCGCAACGTTGGCTGCGTCTGACGGATCGCATGTTCGGCTGCCTCGATCGATTCGAGCGATCGCCGCCGCCACGGACTCATCGGAGGCGCCGCACATCGTGCGCGCCGTGCTAAGTACGAGCGAAAACCAGCAAAAGCTGACCTTCACCATTAGCCTGCGCATGCGAAATTTCGCGGAGCTCGAATCGCGACTGCAGGCGGGACAAGGCGTGCCGCGCGCCGAGATGGAAGCCCGGTTTCTACCGCTAAAATCCGATTACGACCGGGTCGTTGCCTGGCTCGTTCGCCAAGGATTCGAAGCGACGCTCGTGGATGCGAGCCACACCAACGTTTTCGCCCGCGGCTCGATCGCGACGATCAGCACCGCCTTCGACGTTCCCTTTGCTCGTGTTGCAACGCACGACGGCGAGTTTAGTTCGGCCATAGAGGCACCTGCCATTCCGAGCGAATGGGCCGACGTCGTCCTTGGCATCGAAGGGCTGCAGCCACATCTAACGTTGCATGCCCGAGCGTTGCAGGTGTCGCCCGATGTCGCGCTCGCTCAGGTGGCGCATCCGAACCGCGCTATCCCAGCCGATATCCTCGCGGCCTATCATGCACCCGCATCGCTCGACGGCAGCGGGCAAACGATCGCGATTGTCGCCGGGGCGATTCCGACTGCCAGCGACCTCAATGCTTTTTACCAAGGCATCGGCATAAACAAATCCGCGGACGATCTGGTCGTCGTACCGGTGAACGGCGGCCCGACGGAAACGAGCCAAACGTCCTCGTATACGGAAGCGGCGATGGACGTGGAATGGTCGAGCGCCATCGCGCCGGGTGCCAAAGTCATGCTCTATGCTACGCCGACGTTCAGTATCAGCGACCTCATGGCGGCGTGCACTCGCATTCTCAACGACGGCCAGGCGCGCGTCGTTTCGCACAGCGCGAGCGGACTCGAAACCAGCTATGCGCCCGCCACGCTCCAGAGCTATTCGCAGATCTTCGCGCAAATGGCGGCCGCAGGGATCACGGTTTTGCACGGCGACGGCGACAATGGGACGTCGGGCGTCCCGGTTTATCCGGCCAGCGATCCGTATGTGCTGGGGTTGAGCGGCACGACCGTGACCTTCGATGCGGCGTGGGCGGCGACGGGAGAGGTGGCGTGGACGAACACCGGTGGCGGCATAAGCACCGTCTTCTCCCGTCCCGCGTGGCAAGCCGGTCCGGGCGTACCGGCCGGGACGATGCGTTGCGTGCCCGACGCCGCGTCGATTGCGTCGACGATCACGGTGCCGGGCACACTGTTCCCCTACGTCGTGCGCAACGGCCAAACTGCCGGCGTCGGCGGTTCGAGCCTAACAGGGCCAGTCTGGTCAGGACTGGTCGCGCTCATCAACCAAGCGCGCGCGAATGTGGGCCTGCCCGCCGTCGGTCTGCTCGCCGCGCGTCTGTATCCGTTGATTGGTACGAATGCTTTCCAAGACATCACTGCTGGCGGCAACGGCACTTACTCGGCAGCGCCCGGATACGATCTTTGCTCCGGCGTCGGTTCGGCCAATGTCACCGGACTCGTCGCAGCGCTAACGACCGCGGACCCGCCGTCGTTCAGTACGGCACCGATATCACGCACGATCTCCAACGGCGCGACCGTCGTTTTCTCGGTTGGCGTCACCGGTCTGCCCGCACCGACGTTGCAGTGGTACCGCGACACCACTGCGCTTGCCGGAGCGACCGATGCGATGCTCGTCCTCAATGGCGCGACGGCGATCGCGGGCAATTATTCCTGTCTCGCGCAAAATTCGTCCGGCACGGTGCGCAGTGTTGCAGCGACGCTCACGACCGTCGCGACGACCGATCCGGGACGACTGATCAACCTTTCGATTATGACGGACGTTTCCATCGAGGCCC
This sequence comes from uncultured Opitutus sp., assembly GCA_966252355.1. Taxonomy (GTDB): domain Bacteria; phylum Verrucomicrobiota; class Verrucomicrobiia; order Opitutales; family Opitutaceae; genus ER46. The sequence goes on from CBINOT010000195.1 coordinate 2,634, forward strand.
CGATGTTTACGGTGGGGACGGTGATCGGCGGCGGGACCGGCGGGACCAAACCGTTGCTCATACGGGCAGTCGGACCTTCCTTACAGCCCTACGGCGTCACCGACGCGCTCGCCGACCCTAAGCTGGAGCTTTTCACCGGGAGCACGTCGCTCGGCTCGAACGACGACTGGGCCGGCTCCGCGGCATTGGTCACGGCTTTCAATCAGACCGGCGCGTTCGGATTCGTCGGTGCCGCGTCGAAAGATGCCGCGTTGTTTCTGCCTTCCGCCGCCGCGACCGGCTACTCCGTACAAATCAGCGGCCCCGCCGGCGCGACCGGCACTGCCCTGGCCGAGTTGTACGACGGCACCTCGGCGAATGATTACCGGCCCGACTCGCCGCGTCTGATCAACGTCTCGGTGCTCAAGAAAATCGCCGCGGGCAACGTCCTTACGGCGGGTTTCGTGATCGCGGGATCGACGGCGAAGACCGTGCTGGTTCGCGCGGTCGGCCCGACGCTCGGGCAGCCGCCGTTTGGCATCGGTGGCACGATGTCGAATCCACAGCTCGCCGTGTTCGATGGCGCGGGCGCGAAGATCGCCGCGAACGAGGATTGGGGCGGCTCGACGCCATTGGCCGACGCGAGCAAGCAAGTCGGTGCTTTCGCGATTGCGGACCCGACGAGCAAAGATGCGGTCGTTTTGCTCACGCTTGCTCCTGGCGCGTACTCAAACCAAGTCCGCGATACCGATCAACGCGGCGGCTTGGTCATCGTGGAAGTCTACGACGTGCCATAGCGGCTGGGCGATTCAAGTTCATCACGGGTTAAACCGATCCGTCGCTCGGCGCCCCAAGCCGAACTTGCGCCTTGTTCCCCGCTTCGTCGCCCGGCACCGTCGCCGCTGGCGTCATGAATCTCCACCATGTCGAGCTGTTCTACTACGTGGCCAAGCATGGCGGGATCAGTCGCGCGGTGCGACACATCCCGTACGGCATTCAGCAGCCGGCGGTCAGCAGCCAGGTGCTGCTCCTCGAGCAGGACCTCGGCACGAAGCTTTTCGATCGCCAACCGTTCCGACTCACCGCTGAGGGCCAAGAATTGTTCGAGTTCGCGCGGCCGTTTTTCGAACACGCCGAGGCGGTCGCCACGCGACTGCGGAGCAAGCGGGCGCCGAAGCTGCGGATCGCGGCGTCGGAACTGATTCTGCGCGACTACTTGCCGCCGATCATTGAACGGCTCCGGCAGGAAAACCCCGAGTTGCGCTTCGGTCTGCGGACCGGCTTCCAAGCGGAGCTCGAGGGTTGGCTTCAGGATGGACAAATCGACCTCGCAATCACGCCGCTCGAGACGCGGCCGCAAGCTGGCTTGAAATGCCTGCGGATCGTGAAGCTCGCGCCGGTTCTGCTCGTGCCGAAAAAGTCGTCGGTGAAAAAGGCCGCCGATCTGTGGGCGCAGGACCGCATCGAAGACGCATTGATCTGCTTGCCGGCGGACGAAACCATCACGCGCGTGTTTCGCAAAGGACTGCGCGAACTGCGCGTCGACTGGCCGACGTCGATCGAAGCGAGTTCGACTGAGGTCGCGACGCAGTACGTCGCCAACGGCTACGGGATCGGCGTCGGCGTGAACCTGCCACACGTCATCGACCACCCGAAAGTTCGTGCCGTGCCGTTGCCCGGCTTCGAGTCGATTGAAATCGCCGCGCTCTGGCGCCCGCCCACCTCACCGCTGCACGACCGTTTGCGCACCGCCATCCAAGCTCGCGCCAAAGAATTGTGGCTGGACGGTGCATAATGCCTATCCGTGTGCCGCGAATGACGCGAATCGACGCGGATCCGATTCATCCGACCCAATGTACCCGCGAATCATCCGCGCCATCCGCGGGAAAAACGAACTACCGCCGGTTCAACGAAAAAACGACGGGGACCATCATACGGCACGGCACCGGATGCTCGTCGACCGTAGCGGGCAAATATCGCCAAGTCGAAACCGCCGCGAGTGCAGCGTCGCCAAATCGATAATCGGTCGCCTTGAGCACCATCGCCTCGCGAACCGCGCCCTCGCTATCCACGATGAAGGTAATCGTGGCTTCGCCTTGCACGCCCGCAGCTCTTAAATCTCGCGGATACTTCGGCGGGCTTTGCCTGATCAGCCGCGGCTTGTCCATGATCCGGCTGACGTCCCGCATCTCGCGACTGACCGGCGGCATTGGATTGCTCACCGGGCGCAGTTCGATGTTCGAAGTGGCGCAAGCGGCTAAGAGCAGGCAGGCCAGCAGGCCAGCGATCGACATCGGGCGAGAAGGGGTAGCCATACGAACGGAGTTACAGTCGTCAGCGCCGGCAGCGCAACGAAACATTCCGCCACGCCTCGCCGCTGCAGACCCGGCTCGCTTCGTTACAGCGCCTTCAGCGCCTTAACGAAAGGCTCCGGTCCGCCTTCTTGATAACCGAGCCGCCCGACGGCGCGTCCCATTTTGTCGAGCACGACAACGGTCGGGTAACCTTCGATCTCGAAGATCCGCTGCAAGGTGGCGTTTTGCTTTTTCAACTCCGCCGATTGCGATTTGCCGCGCGGAAAGTCGACCTCGACGAGCACGAGCTTCTCCTGCGCATACCGGGCGAACTCGGGAGTCGAGAGGATTTCCTGGTTCAGCTTCATGCACCAGCCGCACCAATCGGAGCCGGTGAAAAAGAGAAACACGCGGCGATCCTGCTCCTTCGCTTGGGCGACTGCGGCGCGATAATTCGTCGCCCACACGAGTCGGGTGTCGGAAGACGGCGCCGTGGAAATCGCAGCCCGGGCCGGCTTGGTCGCCGGTGCCGCGACACGCGGTTCGGCCGACTCGTTGCGTGCGGTCGTTCCGCCGCCGCCCTTCGGCTCAACCGCGACCACTTTCCCGGCTTTGAGCCGCACCGTTTGGTCGGTGAAACGCAGAATCATCGTGTCGCCGGCCTGCATCTTGCCCGTCGGCTGGCCGTTCTCCTGAATCACCTGTTCGTACGAGTCGCCGACACCGGTCGCGCGCGCCGTAAAAGTCGCGACAAGGAAGAAGCCCATCCGAAGACAGAGGTGCATAATGAAAGCTGGGGAGGAACGGCGATCATGCCCGCTGCCCGCGACGCCGCAAGCCGCCGTACCCCCGCAGTCGAACGGCCGCGGCCATTCACCAATTTTTCGCTCGCCGTTTACCAGTCGATCGCCGGCCACTTCGGTCGTGGGGTGCCGCAGTAAAAAATTGCCCGCCATTCCCGTATTTGACGGAGCGCGGGCACGCCAGGCTGCACGCCAGCTCAAATCGCGTCGCGTGTACGTGTCACCCATTAGGTGACACGAAAAACGGGCGCCCATGAAGCCGTTGCTTTTCCCAATTACACCGTGATGTCACGGCCTTGCCGGAGGGCCTCGAGCCAGTGCAGCAGTCGCAGCGTTATTTCGGCATCGGGCAATCGCCGGCGTGAGCTAAGATATTCGGTGATACGCTGGCGCGGTAATCCAAGATAGCGGGCGAGTCGCGCTTTGCTGCCAGGCGCCCGCGCCGCCCGGCGCACCTCGGTGACGAGCAAATTCCACAGCGGCGTGTCGGCGCCGGGTCGACGCGCCAGCCCGGCACGGCGACGCGTACGTAGCTTGGTTTTCGCGCGCCGATAAGCGACGTCCGCGGCATGATTGAGCAGCTCACCGGTGGCGAACGGAGGATCCAATTTCTTTAGTCGGTGTGAAATCATACCGTACTCTGTCCTCCGTGATGCATCCGTGACGAGCCCCAAGCTCGCACGCCGACTCACCCCCGCCCCGATATGGTGTCACCTAATGGGTGACATGAAACCCGAACTCGCATTCGACCAATCGTCCATCGCATTCCGGTGACGCAAGGCAAAGCTGCAGCCCGAAGCCGCGACGCGCCTCCCCTCGCGAACCGCACCCGCGTACCTCCGCTGCCGCCCAGAATGCCACCGTGCTGCCAGCCCCGACGTCTCGTGTCACCCATTAGGTGACACGACTGTCGCACAGGAGCTACACGGTCGGCGAGTGGTTGTGTCACCTAATGGGTGACACGACATTTTCGGGTCGGTGGCCCGACGATCGCGAACGCCATAGGCTAATGCAGGGGCGGATGGCCGGAGCGGCATTTTCGACCACGAGACGCCGGCGGGCCGGCGGAGCCAGGCTGCTACGCGGCGGCGGTTGATCGTCGGACTAGCCGACGCTGGATTACGTTGCCGCGGGCACCACGCTGCCTGTACAGATCCGCGCACATGAATCCACTACGCTGGGGCATCCTCGGAGCGGCGCGCATCGCGCGGCAGAATTGGAAAGCGATCGCCAGCTCCGGCAACAACATCGTCACCGGCGTCGCCGCGCGCGACCGCGCCCGCGCGGAACAATTCGTGCGCGAATGCCACGCTCAATTCCCTTTCGCGAAAACGCCCATCGTATTCGACGACTACGCGCAATTGCTCGCCTCGCCCGAGATCGACGCCGTCTACATTCCGCTTCCCACCGGCTTGCGCAAAGAATGGGTCGTCCGTGCGGCCGAGGCCGGCAAGCACGTGCTCTGCGAAAAACCATGCGCGATCAATGCGGCCGAACTCCGCGAAATGACGGCCGCCTGCGCGCAACACGGCGTGCAATTCATGGACGGCGTGATGTTCATGCACAGCCCTCGCCTGGCGACGTTGCGCGCGATGCTCGACGACACGAGCCGCCTCGGCCAGCTGCGGCGGATCACCTCGATGTTCTGCTTTGCGGGCAACGAAGCGGAGTTCCACACCAACATTCGCGTCCAAGCCGAGCTCGAGCCGGCCGGTTGCCTCGGCGATCTCGGTTGGTACTGCCTGCGCTTCTCGCTCTTCGCGCGCGGTTGGACGCTGCCGGCGAGCGTGACCGGCCGCGTGCTGTCGGTGGCGCGCGATGGCATCACGCCCACGCAATTCTCGGGCGAGCTGTTATGGGCTGATGGCATATCGGCGGGCTTTTACTGCTCGTTCGTAACGGAGCTCCAACAATGGGCCGTGGTGAGCGGCGCGAAAGGTTCGCTCCGCGTCCCGGATTTCGTCCACCCGCACAATAGCTACGAGCCGGGATTCGAGATCAACACGACGCCGCACGCGGTCGCAGCATCCCCCGGCACCGCGATGCCGACCCGGGCCGGTGCGCTCGGCGAACCCGGCCACGCAACCGCGCAGGACACCCGCATGTTCATCAATTTTGCGCACCAGGTTCGCTCGGGAAAACTCAACGCCGAATGGCCGGACATCGCCTGGAAAACGCAGCTGCTCACCGACGCCTGCCTCGCCTCAGCCCGCAACGATTCGCGGCCCGTTGCCCTCGGGTCGACGAAGTAACCTCCCGCACAAAGCGAATCGCCTCGGCCGCTAAGCCCGACGTTCCACCTCCAATTCCTCCGGTCTTAGGAATAGGAGTTTAGGTCACGTGTCCGTCTTCGCCCTTTCACCGGCGCGAATCTTTGTTTAGACCCAGGGCGATGACGTCGCTTATCCGCCTTCTTTTCCGCGTCGCCTTTACCGCCGCCGGCACCTGCCTCGCGGTCTCGGCCGCGGCGCAGACCGATACCGGGCGTCGCCTGGTCGGTCCGAGCGCGGTGCCATCGTACCCGGTGCCGTACGTCGTACCGCAGCCGGCGGATATCAAAGCTGCGCTCGATCGGATCAAGGCCCAGATCGCGGACGCCACCACCCTCAAGGTTTTCGATAGCAAGACGGGCCAGGAAATCGCCGCGCCCGACCTCGCGAATCTCAATCCGAATGCCAGCGTCGACCGGCGCTACGGCAATTGGAATTTTTGGGACTACACCAACGGCGTCGTGATGTCGGCGTTCAGCTTGATCCACGATGCGACCGGCGACGCCTCGTACTTCGATTACGACGTCCGGTTCTACGATTTCATCTTCAAATGGAAGCCGTATTTCGAAGCGCTCGAGCAGAAAACCGGCAAACGAAACGACTTCTCTCGCATGGTGCACATGTCCGCGCTCGATCATTGCGGTTCGATCACCTGCGCATTGATCCGCACGCAGCTCAAGCATCCCGACGACCGTTATCGCGCGTGGATCGACACGGTCGACACCTACATCACGCAAAAGCAGTTTCGACTCGAAGACGGCACGCTCGCGCGCGAGCGGCCGCAACCGCGCTCGCTCTGGACCGACGATTTCTACATGTCGGTTCCATTCCTCGCGCAGCGCGGCAAGATGACCGGCGAGACGAAGTACTGGGACGACGCCGTGCGGCAGGTGGTGCAGCTCTCGCAGCGTCTCTTCATCAAAGAAAAAGGCCTCTACGATCACGGCTGGAGCGAAAACACCGACGGCTACGATCCCCGGTTCTATTGGGGCCGGGCGAATGGCTGGGCGACGATGGCGATGGCGGAGCTGCTCAGCGTCTTGCCGGAGAACCATCCCGGCCGCGCCGATGTGCTCCGACTGTTCCGCCAGCACCTTCGCTCGCTCGTCGAGCTGCAAGACGGCACGGGACTCTGGCACAATCTGCTCGATAAACCCGACACTTATCTCGAAACCTCGGGCAGCGCGATGTTCGTCTACGGCTTGGCCAAGGGCGTGAACGAAGGCTGGCTCAGCCCCATCTTCGCGCCAGCCGCCATCACCGGTTGGAACGGCCTCGCGACACGCGTGCTCGCCGATGGACGCATCGACGGAATCTGCGAAGGCACGACCTACGCCAACGACTCCACGTATTATTATTACCGCGGCGCCAGCGCGAACACGACCTTCGGCGGTTCGGTGCTCTACGCGGGCATGGAAGTCATGAAGCTGCTACAAAACCCGAAGCTGAAGCTCTCCGCGCCGCAGCCCGGCTCCGTCAACAGCGCGCTCCACGGTCGCTGGACGGACGATCTGCCGAAGATCAAAGGGTAAACGAAACCGCCGCCACGACGCACGAGGCTGCGGATCTTGGCGGATCACAGTGCGTGTATCGTCAGCCTCCGATTGGGCGACGACTCCGCTCGCTGCCGATCTGGATCCCGGCGGGGTTCGGAGACCCCGCCCTACATCCGCAAGCGGCGATCCGAGGGGTACTCGTTAACGCGGCGTTAGCTCGACGAACCAAACGTCGTTTTCGCGCATATCGAATTGGCGCGACCATCGACCGTCGGCAGCGACAGTTACGTCGTCTTCGAAAACCGGGGCGCCGGCTGATGCCTTGCACAGCTCGTCGACTTGTTGGCGAGTAAGCTGAGCCGGCGAGCCCAGGTCGCGCCACGCCGATTGCACGTCGTTCGCCCGATAGCCGACTTTGTACGCCGCGACTCGATACGCCTTTTTCGGCAGCCCGACGACCTGCAGCTCCACCGAACCCTGCGTGCGCGATGGATGGTCGGCTTTGTAATACTCCTGATTGATGATCGAAGGGCCGGGATGTGTGATCGTGAAATCCCAGAACAGCGCTTGGACGGCGCCATTGTCGTTGCGGCATACGAACGACGCCGAGTCCGAGCTGCGGAGCTCGGTATCGCCTAGCCGATGCAAAAACCGATACGCGTAAAACGAAGGTTTCGGCAGGTCCTGATAGTTCAGCAGGCCAAAGCCCCCATGAAATGGCGTCGTCCGCGGGCCTGCCTCCTCGAAGATATCGGTGAACGTCCAATACGACATCGAGGTCGCGGCATCGCCGATGTTGCGAATCTTATCCAGGATGAAGGCGGCGCTGTGATAGCTGTCGTGAATCGGATCGGCCGGCGTGTAGGAGCTGCTCCACTCCGTGTAGTGCAACTCCGCCGCGCGGAAAGACGAATGATCGATCTTGGCGCGCGTTCCTTTCACCTCGCTCGTGATCGCATGACGGTTGCTCGAGAATACCGTGCCCGCGCTGCCGTTCTCGTCGAGGTATCCCGCCATCGTCGCATAGGTGTGCGTGCTGACGAAATCCAGCGGCAGCTGCTTTTCGGCACAGGCTGCGAGCGTTTCGTTAATCCAGCCGCTGCCGGCGGTGGCGGGCCCGCCGACCCGGTACGCTTGGTCGACCGACTTCACCGCGCGAGCGGAGGTTTCGTACAGCTTGTAGTATTCGGCCCGAGCACCGGGAGCCCATTCCGCAAAAGGCTTCTTCTCCGGATTACCCATCCAGAAGCCATCGAGATTGGGTTCATTCCACACCTCGAAATACCAACGGCGAATTTCCTCGGCCCCATAACGCTCGGTGACGTGACGCGTGAATGCCGCGATGAACGCTTCCCATTTCGCATAGTCTTTCGGCGGCGTGACGTTCGCCTTGTACCAGAAGATCGTTTGCTTCCCGCTCGCGAGCGCGTTCGGCATGAACCCAAGCTCGACGAACGGCTTCATGCCGATGCTTTCGATGAAATCGAAGAGCTCGTCGATGTACTGCCAATTGTAGATGGGATTGCCTTGTTTGTCTTCGAAGTAGACCCCCATGTCGTCGCAAAACAGCCCGTGGAAACGGATGTACCGGAAGCCGCAGGCTTCATGCACGCGACGAAGCTGCCGCTGCCAATCGGCGCGCAAACCTTCGTTCGCGCGGCCGGCGCCCACGCAAAAATTATACATGCGACTCATCGGGCCTTTCGCGGCCGCAAACTCCGCGGTGATCACGCGTGGCCGTGGAGCCTCGTCGGCGCCCTTTGCCAGCGACGCCAAGGCCAATGCCACGCTCGTCAGTCGAAAGAAATGCTTCATGGATGGAAAACGAAGCTGCGCGAACGATCCGCGCACGGCGAGCGTAACGTCGGTTCAAACAATCGACTAAGACCACTCACGCAGGCGAAACCACGAATCGACCCGAACTCACACGAATATGGGACGAGACGTATGGACCGTCATCATTTGCATCGATCGGTGTGATC
>CBINOT010000196.1:0-11454 GCA_966252355.1 uncultured Opitutus sp.
GTGTTGTCCCATAGGCGTCTCGCCCCTTTTCGCACCGCGGCCTAATTCATCCTCTTCCGTATGCGCACCTCTCCGGCTCAAAACACCGCCACCTCGCATGCTGAAGCGTGCAACAGCTGTTGCAGCCAACTGCAAAAACGACAACTTTATTTTACATTAATAAAACATGCCAAAAGGTCTCGTCGACATCACCCGTCGCCTTGCCGCACGGTTTCGAATCATCGTCATTGCTGCGAAACTCGGATGGGACTGCGTCGATGCCACGCTACACAACCTGCGATCGCCATGCCGAGAAACAGCGCATATAGGAGGAGCGAAAGGTACAACTGCTTCGCCGAATACACGAAGAGCGCGATCACATCCACCGCGATCCACAAATACCAGTTCTCTCGAAAATGAAACGTCAGGAGCAGCTGCGCAAATAAGCTAAGGACCAAGATCGCGCCGTCCGCCCACGGCATCGCCGAGCCCGTGAAGCGCGCGAAAAAGAATCCGACGGCACCATAACAGATCGCAACGCACGCTGCTCCCCGTCCCCACTGTCGTGACGACAACTGCCGAATCGCCGCGTCCGGATCCGCTTCGTCTCGCCACCGCAGCCATCCTTTCACGGACAGCGCGAAAAAAATCAGCTGGAGGACCATGTCGGGATACAGCCTGACCGCACGAAATAGCCAGGCATACGCCACGACGCTGACGATGCCCGTCGGCCAGAGCCACACGCTGTTCCGGATCGTAAGGTAAACGCTCACGAATCCAAAAAGCGCCGCGACGATTTCGCAGGGCGAAGCCTGCATCCACTTGGGCAATGCGCTCCAAATGATCGGCTCCGTGAAGCTCATCGGAACGAGCGCGTCATGCGAAGGACCGCGCGCAGCGGCAATTCTTCCCCCACGAAAAGATTGTCCGCATAGGGATCGCCATTGTGCACCCAATTGCGTTGGTCGGTCAGATTCATGACCATCAACTGTACCGCCAAGCCGGGCCTACGGTACGCGAGGCTCGCGTCCACGGAATACTGGCCAGGGATCGACAGTTCGGCGGTAAGGTCGCCGGTCTGCCGCGATTGCGTGCGCAGCTGAACCTGAACGTGCCAAGCGGACGCCACTCTGCCGCCGACCGTCGCGTTCGCGTACCAGCGCGAAAGCCCCGGCATCCGATAATTGCCGGGCGCGGCGACCGTGCTCGCCCCAAGGCCGGGATACTCGAACGGCCATGAATTGCGGTAGTTGCCCTCCGCGAACGTGACATTCGATGCGGCGTACAACCGCCGTCCCGTCCATGTCGCCTCCGCCTCGATCCCGCGCACCGCGATATCGCTCGGCGCGTTGGTATAGAAATTATTCTGCTGGCGGAATTGCCAAAATCCGACAACCGAAACCTGCCGGTCGGGGGCCACGTTGCGCACGCCAAGTTCAAAAAGATCGCTCGTGCTGTGGAAGTTCGCCGCTGCGATTCGAAATCGATCGTATGGGTCGAGCGTGATGGCCTCGCCGCTCACGCTGGCGTTCACCGCCGACGTGCGATTGGCCGTTGCGAACGCGGTCCATTGCGTCGCCGGATGCCAAAGCAAACTCATGTTCGCGCTGCCGGCGCCGAACTGCGCTTGATCGCGCACGGCACCGAGCAACGGATCGTGCGCCCCCACCCCATAATAGTCGCCGCGAGCGCCGCCTAAGATCTCGAAGGCACCCCAACGCCACATCCACTCCGCAAATCCGGCCGCGTTCCACAACGTCGATTCACTCGTCTCCGGCACGCCATTGGTCGGTCCGAAGTACAAACGCCCGCCCGGCCCGGGCCAGCCCGGTACGATCGCCGCGGGAAACTCCATCGGAGCGCTATAACGATGGGTGCCGTCGAGGATGTCGAACGCGTTGAAAAAGATATTCGTATAATTCGTGTAGGCGCGGCGCCATTCGTACCGCGCCGTCGCGCCGAACACCGTGTTTCCGTCCGCCGTCTTGCGGCTCCAGGCAGTCCGATTTTCGTAGGTCAATTGATCCGCGTATTCCGAATACTCCCACTGGTTGTAGCGCCGCCGGTTGACCGCCTCGAAAAACGTGCTGTTCGTCAAATCCCCCTCAGCCACGCGCAGTGACAACAGGCTCTGGGCGAAATACACATCGGCATTGCTGAAGTCGCCGCGAGACATGACCGTGTTGCGGCGCTCCCACGGCACGGTCGGACCCGATGGCATGACAGTGAAGTCCCTCGGATCCACCACTGTCCCGCGCCGATACAAACGATTCGTGAGCAGTTCCTGCGTGACCCGGTTCACACCGACCGTTTCCGGGGCGGCCTGCCATTGGTGCTGCAGAATGAAAATCCAGTGACCGGCGGGAAAAATGCGGCGCAAGGCCAAATAGATATCGGTGGCGTCATCTCTTCCGCCGTTCGCACGATACCAGGTTTCGTCGCGTTGGCCTTCGACCGACAACCGCATCGCCGTCGAGTGAGAGAGCACGTGGTTTTGGTCCCACTGCACTCGGGTCGTGGTCCATGAATGCGTGCTCGGCGACCACGTTCCCAACTCCCAGGCAACGGAAGCAAAATCGTCGGACGTATCGGGCGTCTTGGTGAGGAAGTTCAGATAACCGCCGCTGTAAAATCCAGGTCCCACAACGACGGGTGCTGGCCCACGGACGACGACAAGGTCTTCCAGCGCATTAAACGACGGCTTGAATCCAAACGCATTCGCGGTGCGCCGTTGACCGTTGGTCAGAATTTCCGTCAGGTCGCCTCGAAGATTCGGCGTCGCGGCATGGCCGAAGCTCGCTGGCATCTGAAGATTGGGGACCAGCGTCGCCAGCCGCTCGAATGTGTGAATACCACTCTCATCGAGCAGGGTCTTGCCGAGGTACGTCACCGCCCGGGGGGTGTCGGCCAGCGAATGCCCACCGCCGAAGACGTGGGGATCGATGGTTTCGTCCGGAACGATGCCTACTCGCTCGCCGCGCACGTCATACGGCGGCAGTTCCACCCGGTCCTGCGCCTGCAGAGAAAACGTCAGTACGGCCAAGATGGCGAACGAAAGGGATCTCATGGAAATGGGTGCGTATCGAATGCTGGCGCTGCGACAGATCGCCGGTCAGCTCGATAAACGCGATGCGGCGCTCGGCCAGCACGCGCCGATACCACGCGTGTTGCGCGACCCGAAACGCCGCATTCTGCCGCGTGCCATCCTGCACGAGCGGAAAATCCGGCGCGCAAAGAAACGTCAGATCGTATTCCCGGCGGCTCAACGTGCGCAGTTCGTCGTCAGCGCTGCCGAAAAGTATTTCGCTGTAAAACAACGTCGTGAGCGGCGAGGTATCGCAAAACGCCCAGGGATGGGCGGCGTCGTCCTCCAGCCAAATCTGCGTACGAGCGATGAGCAGCATATCGTCGCGCGTCAGCCGGCCTCGCCGTTCCATCCAAAGCGTCCGGCCGTATTCGGGGATGACGACACCGCCGATCGCCTGCGCGGCCCAAGTCGAAAGCGTCGTCTTGCCGGTCGATTCTGCCCCGAGAAAAACCACGCGACGAGTGGCCGTGGAAGCCACGATCTCCGCCACCGCGTGCGGCTGCCAACGTGCCCGCAATGCCCCGCCGGAGATGGGGAAGTGCCGACGCGCCTGATCGATTATCACGTGTCGCACGGCCGATGTTTGTTGGAGTCGTCGCGTGAGTGTCGCCGCGAACGAGTCGCCATACGCTTCACTGGTGAAGACCAGGTGCAATGGATCCCCGATGCAGTGCTGCCACGCGACGGCGACAAACTCCTGCTGCATGCTATCCGATGCGGAGTTATCCGGAAGTTGGCCGGCGACACCCCATTGCTGAACTGATTCCGCGGTAATAACGCGGACGCGGGCATCAGGATAAAGCGTGCGAAGCCAATATTCGCGCAACGACGGCGGATACTCCGGAAATTCGGGCACGCTCCAGCTCCAGATGTGCAATTCGTCGACTTGGGCGAGGGCCGATTCGATGAGGAACTGATGCCCTTCATGCAGCGGGCAAAACTTACCGATGACTAAACCGCGAATCATGACCGATGAGCTGGAGTCATGCAGGCTTCCGTGCGCCCTGCCCCTTGCAATCGGAAAATAACCCGCCGCACACACTGAGCCAGAACTCTGCAGAGCGAGGGTCTCCGACCGTCCGCTTTGGTTTGCAGGTTTGGACCCTCAATGGATTGGGCCAACGTAGTTGCGAGCGCCAGCCCATCGACAGGCTCGGGGGCCCTGCGCCCGTCGAACGGGCGAGCGGACAATCGCGGCATCGCCCGGTAGGGGTGGCACGGTGCCCCCCTGAGTTTCAGCGTTACGCTCGCGCCCACGCCTTTGCGCCCTCCACGCCTTTCGCGCGAGGCCCGGCATTAATTCCTCACGCAAAGGACGCCAAGGCGCGAAGGGGAACGACCGGCACCGCCCGGGGGCCAATGACCGCCACCAGGCGGCGACAGGGGAGCACTCACCACATTCTTCAACCGCCCAACCAATCGGCCGAACGACGCCGTTCGCCGAGAGCAAGGGCGGGAGTAAAAGCCTCCACGACCGCCACACGTCCCTCGGGAGCTAACGGCGCTTCGATGCCCTGTCCCCACGGCGTTTTAAGCTCGGAGCAAAGCGCTCACGAATGCGTCCAACGGGGGGAGTAAACGCGGGACCAAGCCCCGCGACCGACGCCCCCACGACGCCATCCGGGAGGAGCAAACGGCGAGAGCAAAAGCCTCGACCACCCCTCCGTGGACCGGGAGCTAACGCAGTTGCGGCGACCGCTCCGACGGCTTTCGGCGCACGAGTAAAGCATCCACCGCCCCTCCACGAAACCGGGAGGCACACGGCGCGTCGACAAGCGTTCTGACGGTCTTTCGGACGCGAGCAAAACGCCCGCCCATCGTCCGATCAGCGGAAGTAAAACCCAGGAGCAAGCTCAGGTACCAAGGACGCTACGGACGACCGTTCACGGGAAGCAATCCGGGGGAGTAAAATCGTCCATGACCCCACCACGAACCTGGGAGCTACCGGGCCCTTCGACGACCATTCCAACGGGCCTTCGGGTCGGCAGCAAAGCGACCAAGGGAGCGTCCGACGACGGCAGCAAAACACAGGAGCAAACGCGGCGACCAAGTACGCCACCAACGAGCATTCAGGCGAAGCAAATCGCGGCAGTAAAAGGCGTCCACGACGCCTCCACGGAGTGGGAGCTAACGCCGTCGCGGCGACCGCTCGGACGGCCTCTCGGCAGCAGGAGGAAAGCGTCCAGGAACGACGCCGACCACGGGAGTAAAACCCGGGAGCAACCGGGAGAGCAAACGCCCCGACGACGATCGCTCGAGGGGGGAGCTAACGGCCACATCGTGCGCGAAACCGTGCCGTACGCAGCGTCACGGGAGTCGCCTTACTTGCCGCGCCGAAGTTCGTTCGAGACGAAGCCGGACACCGCCTCAATCGTCGACCACAAGTCGGGCTAGGCAAGGGAGCAGTATGCCTTTGTCAGCGCCGTAACACTGGCCGCCCTGTTAGCCACTCGCATGGCCTCCACCTTGGCCATAGGGGTGGCCATCATACTGGCCATCTGTATAGTTAAAGTATTATTTATTAGGACCATATGACATTAATACGGCTTAGCAAAGTCTCTATCGTGCCATTTATCATGGCCGCCTCACTACGCACCGAGGAGCGCCAACGAATCGCCGAAGTTACCTGGGCCTAAGTCTGTCGAACACCCGTGCCGTGAGCCGTTTCGGTCCTGCCGACGGGGCCCGGATGCGCTCGTCCGCTTCCGGCTTAGCCCCCAGATCCCAGACCCTAGCCCGTGCGGCGCCAACCGCCAGACCCTGCGCGCAACGCGCCCCCCTGCGCTGCCAGCCGGAGTGCCTGAGTCAAGCGACGACCAAGTGCTCCGGCAGCCGGTAACGTGTCACATAATTCCGCGCGTCCTGTACGGTCCATGCCAGGGCGTGGAAGTGCAGTTCGCGCGTGATCTTTTCGACCTCCAGGTTTGACGGCCCGTATCCCATTTCGTGTCGCGGCAACCGTTCGCTGCGCAGCACAAACAGCGCCTCATCCAGCGCCATAAGGGCGACAAGTTCTGCCGTCGTCCATTTGGGGCTGCGGTAGGCGACGACGCGGCGGTCGTCGGTCAGGTAGTCAGGCGGCACAATGCAGCGAATGCGACGATCCTTCCCTCCCACGTTATCCGCGGCCTCGGCGTTGAAGACGACACCGCAGAGGGCATTTCGCACTTCCGCATAGCCTTCGAGAAACGGATAGATTTTCCCGACATGCGCCATCGTCCGCGTCACGCGAGGATGGTCGTTCGACAGCCCGGCGGCGAGCAGCGTCCGCCAAGCGTCCGGGAGGCCTTGATCGGCCGCCATCGCGGGACATTCGTCGATCTGGCAGCCGTCGCGGGAGGGAAAGTAAACCGCGGCCAGTCCATCATGCTCGACCGTAGGCGGTATAACGCAGGCGAACATGCCACCATATTGCTGCTGCAGAACAAAATTGATGCGTGACGCGTAGCGGAGGGTGGCGCGCTCCGCCAAGGCGGGCAGCCGCAGGAAGGTCATCGCATTGAGCAGATAGACCCCACGGCGCGAAGAGCGTCCCCCCGCCACCCGCCGACAAATCGTCGGCGTCTCATGACCGGCCGCGACGATCACGTAATCCGCGGCGATTGTTTCGTTCCCGAGTTGGACGACATACTCGTCGCCTCGCTTGGCGATACTCTCGATCGCCGCGTTGAACCGAGTGACGACGCCACTGTGTCTCAATCCGGCGCAAAGCAGAGCGTAGTAGCGAGCCATGTTTATGCCGACGCTCGATCCAGCGAGGCCACACGCGATGCCCCTGAATTCCGACGCATTCCGACATTCATCTCGGCTCAATACCCGGCAAAATGTCTCCGGCGTCCGGCGCAGGAGGGCGGCCGTGACCTCGCTATTTCGAACTCGGCTGATTTGCTCGAACCTCCGGCGAAAATAGCCCTGCATATGCCGTGCGTTTTCGATGAAACTCGTTTCCGACAACCCGTCGGCATCCAAGGCCGATTCGGCCACGAGAAAGCGCGTTGGCAAATCGGCCGTAGCAACACGGGTGCTGAACACGTCGGCGGGATAGAGAAGATGTTTTACGATCGACCCGTCCACGCAATGCTCACCGGTCAGCCGATGATCGCGTTTGTAGTACTCGAGGCCATCGGCATGCGTGACAAAGGACGCCTGCGGCGTGCCGTGCAGAATGTCGGGCGCCGACTCGATCAACGTAACGGCGAATCCACGCCGGGCCAGCAGCGAGGCTGCATTGGCGCCGGTGCTTCCAGCGCCAATAATGACGATCCGATGCACGGCTCGCATTGACGAGGACGACGCGCGCTAGGCAGCCGTTCGCGATCCGGTCTTTCGCATACGCGCCCGAGAATCCGCTTTCGGAGCCAGCGTTTCCCAGAGTTGGTCGAAGTGTTTTCTCAATTCGACCGGAAAGCCGCAGTCATCCCCGGCAAATTCGAAGGCCGGCGACTGATAGGTGTTTCGCTGCCTGAGATAGGGCGTCAAAAACGTCGTCGAATCGGCGCGGAACATCGCGAACGTCGGCAATTCACGGGATAGACGAACCTCAAACTGAGCATTAGTCAGCGCGTGATCGGCCTGGAGCTTGCGGAACTGCGCGATCACCTCGCGGGCGTGTCGCGCCGCCTCTTTCGGAACGCCGCCACTGTGCACCCCACGCAATTCACACGCATCTGAATCAGGATCGATGAGGATGATGCGAATGCTCAACCGGGAGCTCATCCTGGCCGGAGATTCCGCGCGTAACGCCTTGAGAAAGTCTTGGCAAAACAGGTTCCAGTCCGAGATCCAGGTTTGGAGAATGAGAATCTCTCGTTGGGCGGCGCGTATCGCGGTTCCCAGTTTAGCGCGCGGAAACTCGGCGTGATAGACGGGAGCATCGTTGGCGCCCACGGTTCCCGCGTGAGATTCATATCCATCGAGCCAACGCTTCGAACGCACCTTGGCCAGTTTGACGCTCTGACGCAAATATCCGCTGGTATGTCCTTCCTTGGTCTTGAGCGTAACCGGCGAGAAGCGGTCGGCGAATCGCGGCAGCTCCTGTTCGACGATATCGCGGTAGTAGGTATCGGAAATCAGCAAAGCCACCGGCGCCTCGGCGCGGGTAAGCCGTCGGGCGGCATGGCGCAGCTCATCGCTTTCCAGCAAGCGAAACGCGTGGTTGATATCCTTGCCCGAAGCACCCTCCACCCGGGTATCGTCGGAACGCTCTTCGGCATAGCGGCCGCAGTGGATCGCGGCTCTGAGCACGATGGTTTCTCCGGCGCTCGCGTTGCGGTTGTGACGCACGAGATGTTGTTCGATCAGCGGAAGGATTTCCTGCAGCAGCCGGCCGAAATCCAGCGTGGACGGAAACACGAAAAGCTCCCCGTCTCCCGTGCCGCCGATGAGCGTCTGACTACGTTCGCGGGGCGCCAGCCGCGTGAGAACCGCGCGCTTGATCGCACGAAGCTGCTCACGAATCGCAACCCGATCGAGATTCGTACGGCCGCGGTTGAAGGCGACCACATCGATCACGAGGAAAGCACCATTCCGGAAGATGAGTTTCATGTCGACGCTGGGTAGTGAGCGAGTCGGAGCCTCCGGGCTCCAGACATTAATATAAAAACGTGATTAGCGGCCGTAGAATATTGGCCGCGGCACTACGAGGCGGTAGGTTTGATGTCGTAATACCGTCGAGCACACAGGGTGCGCGGCAGATACTCCCATGGCACTGCTCAAGGAAACCCCTCGTTCGTTACGCCAATACTTCGGGCTCGTGGCCGGGCTGCAAATTCTCGCCCTGATCGGAATGATAAGCGGGGGGACCGCCTCGTTGCTGACGTTTTCATTTTGGGAGACGGTCGTCACCGCGGTATTGTTTATTTACATCGTAGTCCGCTTTCCGGCGCTGCTATTGCAGCCCACCACGATCAAGGTCGTGCTCGCCCTCGGCTTGGTGGAATCGACCGCGTGGTTCGTCGCGCGGCTGTTCGGCGGCGTTACCGTGACGCAAGTGGTTACCTTCGTACTCGCGGTATCAATCTACTGGTACCTGTGGCGCAGCGTGGTGCGATTGTCGGCCGAAGCCGTTGGAAAAGATCCGACGGTGTCATGATGTAGAAACTTCCGGTCTATAGAGCGGGTTCATCTTGCGTCCAACTCGCGCGCAAGGTTCGGGGCCTTCGTTCTCTTCGTTAACGTCTGTTCAGAAAAACCTCAGGGCGGACGGAGCGGGCCGCTCGTCGCTGCTCACGCAGGCGCGGGACGGCGTCTGCAAGACAGACGCCTACAGGAATCCACAGACGCCGGTCGGAGACGCCGGGCTACCGCACTCGGATCCGTATTCGTGTCCATCCGCGGTTTCTTCCGATTTGGCAATTTGGTCCTATTCCAAAATCGAGGATCAATCCTCTCGCAGCTACCAAGCATGCAGCGTTGCTCGGTGCCCTTCTGTGTCGGGCTTCGTGCACTCCGTGGCTAAAGTTCGATTTCGAGTTGCTCCAGCACCGCGTTTCCTTCGCCTTGGCGCATGGGCTCCAAATACGTTCCCTCGATCAAGGACATCAAAGCCGGGCAGCGCTTTCAGCAGAAACAACGGACGCAATCGAAGTTCATCAAACCCGCCGCGAAACCAGCGACGCCGAAAAAGCCCAAGCAACCGTAGGGCGGCTGAAAGCTCAGCCGTGGAATGCGGCCACGCTTTGAACTGAAGGCGACGTTTTCCCGCGGATCACACCGGATGACATGGAAGAATCAGGTGAGCGGCGTGCGGGGGGGGCGGGACGCAGAGGTCGGAATGGATCCTTCGCGTTGCTCAGGATGACAAGCGTCGGATTGGACGCCCCGAGATCCCCGACCCAAGATCCTGCGCCTAGCGCGAGCCGAAACGCTCACGCGTTCCGCTACGCCGATCGACTCATCCCCGTCGATAAACGAAACGGTAATACAGCAGCGCACGCTTGCGAAAGCCTTCGAACATTTCGCTGCCGGCCAGCCCAGCGAATTCTCCGAACGTCTCGCGTGCCCGTGCCGGCATGCTCTCTTCGATCAGGCGGCGTTTCCGCACATCGTCGGCCGCGAGCGCGGCTAACACGCCCTCGGTGATATCCTCACGGGCAATTTGCCGCCATAGGCCCATAGCGGTGAGCTTCGCTTCCAGCGCTGGCATTTCCGCCTGCGGACGGAAATCGGTGTAGATGAAATGTCCGCCGGGACGGAGCACCCGCGCCGCCTCGCGGAAAAACGTTTCGATGTTCCCGTAGCAATGACTGCTCTCGACGTTCACCACGGCGTCGAAACTCGCGTCGGCAAAGGGCAGTTTCTCCGCGTCACCTACGACAAACGCGAGGTTCGGCACCGCGCGGTGCTGACGCCGACACCACGCCACCGCCGGAGCCGAAAAATCGACGCCCGTGACCTGCGCTGCGCCGTGATAGCGGGCAATATAGCTCGCGCCACCGCCGCGGCCAGAACCGACCTCGAGCACCTGCGCGCCCCGAAGATCGACCTCCGATACGACGCGATCATAGAGTTGGATGCAAAGTCGGTCAGGTTCATCCTTCGCCTCGAGTTTCGGGGCGACACCGTCGGGCGTCACAAACCCGTAGTTCATGAAGGTCCACACGCTCGTCTGGAACCGCCGTGCCAGCCGGCCGTACCACCAACGCCAAAGCAGCCGGCGAAGCGTCGGAGAAATGCCCGTGAGAAAGACGGCGAGGCGAATCAGCATCGGAAACGGAGTCGATAACGTAGCCCACGAAACACACGAAACGCACGAAAGGAAAAAGGCCGTTTCCCGCGGAGCACGTGGATGACGCGGAAGAAATCAGCGGAGTGTGGCGAGCGGAACGGAGAGGTCGGATGGATCCTACGCGTTGCTCAGGATGACAGGGCGTTTGAGTGGAAGCGAAGACGTGAGGAAACGAAGGCCGGAACGTCGCCCGCGCCTTTGTTCCCTTTGCGATCTTCTGTTCAACGTCTGTGGTTCGGGTTTGCCGAGGCGCTGAACGGCCGGGGGCGGCCGAGCTCCACTGATGTTATTGTGTGATTCGTGTGTTTCGTGCCCCAATCCACGGCGCGTTAAGGATACCGCGCCCTACCTCTGTACTGCGGCAATTGATCCGCGTAGATTCGCGTCATTCGCGGGCGGGCGGTTCGAACGAGGAGCCGAGATAGTAGGGCCTACCTGATCGCACAGCGGAAGCCGATGCCGTCGGTTGCACCGTCGGGGCCGTTGGCATTGCGGTACGCACAACGCATCAGCGACGGGTCGTCGCCCCACGCTCCTCCTCGCACCACCCGCGAGTCACCGGTCGCGGCGCCCGTCGGATCCTTGGCATCGCCTACCCGCGGGTAACGTCCGTACCAATCGGCGCACCATTCCGCTACGTTCCCCGCCATGTCCACCAGGC
>CBINOT010000197.1:0-11448 GCA_966252355.1 uncultured Opitutus sp.
CGAGCCAGCCTTTGGCGGTGATCAAATGATCCATCGAGCAGTTGATATAGGCGCACTCGCCGGGGCTCTTCCATACCCGGCAAAGCGTCGAGCTGCTGTCTTTCACCACGCTGCTGGCGCGTGCGATGTAGCAACTGGAAAAGATGATGCCGCGCACGCCGGCGGGAGTCGCCGGCGCACAGATCGGACCGCCGACGTCGCGAACCTCCCGGATCGTGCACTGATCGAGGAAGGCCGTGCCACCGTCGTAAATGAAGTCGACGCTGCCCCAGATCTCGCAGTTGTAGAAATATTGTTGGGAACCGGTCTTCATCTGCAGGGTGTCCTGCCATCCTTTGATCAGGCAGTTGTTGAAGCTAAGCTGCTTGCCCTGGGTGTAGAGCGCTTGTTGCTGCGCACCGGCCGCGCCGGCGGTGTTCTCGAGCGTGAGGTTCTTCACCAAGATGTTCGTGCCGAGCACTTGCATGGCGTCTTGATTGGCTCCGACGTAAATGCGCGTCGCGGTTTTGCCCGCGCCGGTGATCGTGAGATTCGTCTTCGTCGAGGGAACGACGACGGCCTGGTTGAAGTTGCCCGAAGCGATCGATATTATGTCGCCGCTCACCGCCGCATTGATCGCGGCGTTGATGGTCGAATATTGGGACGGTACGCTGCGCGTGGTGGCAAAAGCAGCCGGCATGCTGGCGGCTGCGACTAACAGGATGGATAGTTTATTCATCGGGGGTTGGGTGTGTTACTGACCAAAGGCGGATGAAGCGCGGGTTGTCCTTCTCCAATGTCCGATAGAAAGGCGCGACAAAGTCGGTCATCGGTCGGCAGCGGACAAAACGTCGGTTCAGGGGTTCAGCGCCGCAGGGGAGCGGCGGCGCGGTGCTAACCAAAGGCGCCATGGCTGCCGAGCAAGGCAGCGCGTTGATGATAAAATGATGACACGGCCGCGGTCTTGCGCGGATCGGTCACGAAGCCGCAGGAAAAAACGGAGCCTGGAACAACAACAACCAGGCTCCGTTCGCCTACATCGCACTCAGAGGCAGTAGCTCTGAGCCTAGCACCAACCCACGAGCCGGGGGGCTAGAAATTGGTTTCACGGCCAGGTCGACGCGCGTGTCCCGCCATGTGGAGCACGACGAGGCTCTCAGTCTGCCAGGAACCGCAGCCATCGTCATGTCATCAGAATAGATGAATCGGCGGCATTTTTTCTGTTCAGGCTTCGGCGCCTGAAGCAGTCTGCCCGACCTGTTTGACGCCCCTCTTTCAGTCTTACCGCCGCGTCGTTTTCGCCGTGTTGTGCGCCGCGTTTCCACGATCGGCCCTCGCCGCGGGCGATCAATCGCTGGCCGCGGACTATACGGTCCGGGAATGGCACATCGACGACGGGCTCCCGAGCGAGGATGTCACGCAATTGCTACAAGACCGGCAGGGGTATTTGTGGGTGGCGACGCGCGGGGGCCTCGCGCGCTTTGACGGCAGTCGCTTCATGACGCCGGTGGCGACCGTTGGGCGCACGACGTTCCTTGGCTTGGCGGAAGCATCCGACGGCAGTCTCTTGCTCTCGCCGCGCGCTGGCGATCCGCTGCGCTTCGCGCACGGCACCGTCACCGCCGAGCCGTTGCCTCCACCGTATGCTCAGCAGCCGATCATCACTTCGTTTCTCGCGGCCGACGGCGCCCAATGGTATGGGCTGGTCGGCGCGGTGCTGCGGCGGACCGCCACCGATTTCCAAGTCTTCACGCCGGAACACGGCATCAGCCCGCAACAGTGGACGCGTTTCGCCGCGGATGGGAAGGGGCGTACCTGGCTGGCGAGCGACACGTTTCTCGGCTGGTACGAAAACGGCCGGCTGGTTCGTACCGGCCTGGACACGAACAATTCCGAACTTCGCATCGGTTCCACGCGGCACGGCGGGCCTTGGGTCATCACGAGCAGTGAGGTGCTGAAGCTCGATGATGCGGGACGGGCCGAGAAAATTGCCGAGGTTCCGCCGCTCCTGGGAGCGCATTATGTCGCCGCGACGTTTGAAGACGCCCAGGGCAAGCTTTGGATCGGCACCCGTTCGCAGGGCGTCCACGAGATCACGCGCGCGGGGCATCGGCACGTGCCGACGTCGCACGACGAAATCTTCGCGCTGCTCGGAGATACCGAGGGAAACTTGTGGGTCGGCACGAACAGCGGCGGGCTCGATGTCATCTCGCCGAAAATTTATCGGCTCTATAACAAGGCGAGCGGTCTGCTGGAGAACGCAACCTTTTCGCTCTGCGAAGATCGCGATGGCGATCTGTGGTTTGCCAACGGCGATGGTGGCGTCGCCCGGCTTCATGGGACGCATCTCGAGTCGGAAGTGACGTGGCACGCTTCGCGGATCTTCGGCACGGTTGCAGTCACGCCGGCGCTCGACGGCGGCGTTTGGCTCGCCGGCGCCCCGGGAATCTTCCGCTTGCGCCGGAGCCCGGCCGATCTGGTGCATTTTCCGCGTGTGCCCGCGAGCGGCGTGCGACGCGTGGCGTTCACCGCGCGCAACGGAGATGTCTGGCTTTCCGTGGACCCTGATCGTGTCGGCCGGCTGCGCGGGGACCGTTTCGAGACTTTCGGCGGCAGGGACGGCTTCGTCGGTCGCGATTTGCGGGCGATCGCCGAGGATGCGCACGGACGGATTTGGCTGGGCACGTCCGACGGCGGCTTGTTTCGCTTCGATAACGAGCGCTTCGAGCGGATCGCCTTTGCTGCGAGCAAACCGACGGGCGGCATTAACTCCGTCTACTTCGGCGACGGGGACGACGTTTGGCTCGGCACCGCGACGGCGGGCATCGTCATTTTTTCCGGATCTCGGACGATCATGCTGGATGCCGCGCACGGTCTGCCTGGCGACAACGTGACGCAGATTATCGCGGACCGGCACGGCTACGTCTGGTGCGGCACGGACCGCGGGGTCTTTCGTCTCAGCCACGCGGAGGTCACGCGGTTCGCACGACAGCAGACGGCCGCAGTCACGGCGCTTCGATTGGGCAAGGATGAAGGCCTGCGAACGGTCACCTGCATCGGAATCTACGGCCCGGGCGCCACGCGCAGCCGGGACGGCCGGATCTGGTTCGCGACCCGTCAAGGCGTGCTTGCGATCGATCCCGCGGCGTCCGTCCTGGCGCCCGCCCCGCCGCGCGTCGCCATCGAGGCATTGCGTTGCGACGGCGTTACGCACGCGGTGAGCGGCCCGTTCCAGGTCCCGAGCACGACTCGCAAGCTCGAGATCGAGTTCTCGGTGTTGTGCCTCTCCGCGCCGACGCGCGTGCAAACGCGCTACCGTCTCGATGGCTTCGATCCCGAATGGGTATTGGCGGGTCCGGAACATGTCGCGGCGTACCCGCGCCTCCCGCCTGGCGAATACCGCTTCTCGATTTGGGCCAGCTTCGGCGATTCGGCGGCGACGCCCAAAGTCGAGAGTCTCACGTTCGTGGTCCCGCCGCGTTGGTGGCAGTCGGGCTGGTTCGAGGCGGGAGCGCTGGTCGGCTTGGTGGCCGTCGTCGCGACGATTGTGCGTGCGTGGTCGCATCGTCGGCTGCGTCGACGCCTGGACAAACTCGCGCGCGAAACCGCGATCGCCCGGGAGCGGGCGCGCATCGCGCAAAACATTCACGACGATGTCGGCGCGAGCCTCACCCGCATCAGCCTGCTGACGCAGGCGACGATTCCGGAGAGCGCTGCGCAGTCGGAGAATCTCAATCGGATCTACGAGACCACCCGCGAAATCACGCGTTCGCTCGACGAGATCGTATGGGCCGTGAACCCACAGTACGATACGCTCGAGAGTTTTGCCGGCTACCTTGCCGACTACGCGCAGAAGTTTCTCAGTGTCGCAGGCATTCGCTGCCGCCTCGACGTTCCCGACGACGTGCCGCCGCTGCCCGTGAACAGTCAATTGCGCCACGACCTTTTCCTCTGCGCGCGCGAAGCGCTGAACAATATCGTCAAGCACGCCCAAGCGAACGAGGTCATCCTTCGCCTTGCCGTGGAGGCGTCGCAGGTGGTGGTCGTGATTGCCGACAACGGCCGCGGTTTCAGCCGCGCCGAGCCGCGCGTCGACACGGACCGCGTCGCGGGCGGGAACGGCCTGAACAATATGCGTCAGCGGATGGCGTCGCTGGGCGGCACTTGTTCCATTGGCCAGAACGATCCGGGCGGCACCACGATCACTTTGGAGATTCCACTCGAGGCCAGTTCCCTGTCGCTCCCATGAAAACCCGCGTATCCATTGTTGAAGACGACGAACCCACGCGTCGCATTCTGACCGAAGTGGTGCAGCAGGTGCGGACGCTCGAATTGATCTCCGACTATGGTGTCACGGCGAAAGCGCTCGAGCGATTGCCCGCCGATCGACCGGATGTCGTTTTGATGGATATCAACATGCCGGCGCCGAACGGCGTGGAGTGTGTGCGCCAGCTCAAGCCGCAGATGCCGCAGACACAGTTCCTCATGCTGACGGTGTACGAATCGACGGACCACGTGTTCGCGGCCCTAGCCGCTGGCGCTACCGGGTATTTGTTGAAAAGCACGCGTCGCGAGGAACTGGTGGCTGCAATCGAACAGATCGTCGCCGGCGGCTCGCCCATGACGCTCGGTATCGCCCGCAAAGTGGTGCAGTCCTTCGCGCAAGGTGCCCGCGAACCGAACCCGCTGGAGACGCTGTCGCCGCGCGAGCAATCGGTGCTCGCGCTGCTGACCAAGGGGTATTTGTACAAAGAAATCGCCGAATCGCTCGGCGTCAGCGTGCCCACGGTCGCAACCCACATTCGCCGGATTTACGAAAAGCTCCACGTCCGCTCGCGTTCGCAGGCGATCGCCAAGTATCTCTCGCGTCCGGCTGCGCCAGAAACCGCGTAAGCGGGTGGAAGAGAAGCGACCGAGCGGCGACGCTAGATCGTTGCGAAGTCCCAAACGGCGGATTCAGGAGAACCCGCCGTACAGGGATTAAGCCGCCTTAACCGGACAATTCAGTCCCACTCGCGGCGACCCGTCGGCGGATCGTCACACCAGCAGCAACGCCGGCGATTCCAGCAGCTGCTTCAGGGCGTTGAGGTACTGGGCGCCGACGGCACCGTCCACCACGCGATGATCGCACGAGAGAGTCAGCGTCATCGTCTGGCCGATGACGATCTGATCGTGCTTCACGACCGGTTTCTTGACCGTCGTTCCCACGGCGAGAATCGCCGCGTTCGGCGGGTTGATGATCGCGGAGAAACGCGGAATGCCCATCATGCCGAGATTGGAGACGCAGAACGTTCCGCCCGTGAATTGCTCGGGCTTGAGCTTCTTGTCCTTCGCGAGCTTGCCGAGAGACTTCGCCTCGGTGCTGATCTGGAAGACGCTCTTCTGATGCGCGTCCCGGATGACTGGGGTGATCAAGCCGTCTTCGATCGCCACGGCGAACGAGACATGGGCGGCGGCGAAGTAATGGATCTGCGAGCCTTCCCAGGACGCGTTGACCTGGGGAACGCGGCGCAACGCCTCGGCGCTGGCCTTCAAAATGAAGTCGTTGACCGAAAGCTTCACGCCATCCTGCTCGAGTCCGCCGTTCAGTTGCTCGCGCAGAGCGAGCAGGGGAGCGGCGTCGATTTCGATTTCGACGTAGAAATGGGGGAGTTGCGTCTTCGACTCGACGAGCCGACGCGCAATGGCGCCGCGCATGTTCGACACGGCGGCGACGCGTTCTTCTTGAATGGGTCCCTTCGCGAAGGCGCTGGGTCCGGAAGGAAGCTTCGCATTCGAAGCCGGGCGGGCACTGCCACCTGCGCCCTGCGCGCCGCCGTTCTTTTCGGCGGCGAGCACGTCCGCGCGGACAATTCTTCCGCCGGGTCCGGAGCCTGCGAGCCGCGAAGGATCGATGCCTTTTTCCGTGGCGAGCTTCCGCGCGAGCGGAGAAATTTTGACGCGTCCATCGCTCGACGGGGTGGCCGCGGGTTGGGCATGGCTGACGGCGGGGATGCTCGTGGCCGTTTTCGGCTCCGTGGCGGGCCGCGCTTCCACTTCCGATTTCGACGTCGTCGATGCGCCGGGCGGCGTCACCTTCGTCTCGTCGGACTTTTGCATTGCAGCCGGCGCGGCGGCGTTGGCCGGTTGCGCGGCTGGAGCTGCGGAGGCCGGCGTTTTCGTCGCCGGGGCATCCACCTTCTCACCCGCCTTGCCGATCGCGCAGAGCGGAGCGCCGATCGCTACCTGGGAGCCGGGCCCGGAGAAAATTTTGAGGAGCGTGCCATCGAAAAAGCACTCGAGCTCCATCGTCGCCTTGTCGGTTTCAACCTCGGCAAGCATGTCGCCGCTCTTCACGGCGTCGCCTTCCTTCTTCAACCACTTGACCAGCGTGCCCACCGTCATGGTGTCGCTGAGTTTCGGCATTTCGATGATGTTGGCCATGACCGTAAGTTGGTAGCTGATTATCTAACGCTGCGAAAAGGGGGAGCGACCCGCGAACGACGCGAACCGCGGCGCATCATTGAGCCGTCGAACTCGCGCGCATGGGCGTGATTCGCCGACGACATCCGCTCATTCGAGCGCGGCGAGGACGGCTTTGAGGACGCGTTGCGGGTTCGGCAACTGCTCGACTTCCACCGGCGGGCTGTAGATCGCCGGCGCGTCGACGGTGGCCAGCTTGTGGATCGGGCCGTCGAGTTCATCGAAGGCTTCGCGTTGAATCATGTACGCCAGTTGCGAACCAACCGAGCAGAACGGCTTTTGCTCCTCGACGATCAACACGCGATGCGTCTTAGCCACGGAAGCGAGCACGGTGTCGATATCGAGCGGGCGGATCGAACGGAGGTCGACGATCTCGACCGAAACATCGTGCTCCTTTTCGAGGATCGCCGCAGCGGCGAGCGAGTGCAGCACGCTGCGGCCGTACGTGACGATCGTCAGGTCGGTGCCCGCGCGTTTCACGTCGGCTTTGCCGAGCGGCAACACGTATTCCTCGGTCGGGACTTCGCCCTTTTCGCCGTAAAGGATCGTGTTCTCGAGGAAGAAAACGGGATCGTTGTCGCGGATCGACGCCTTCAGCAGGCCCTTGGCATCGTAGGGCGTCGCGGGCACGACCACCTTCACGCCAGGGTGATTCGCGAGCACGTTTTCCGGCGTGTGCGAATGGGTGGCGCCGACGTTCGTGCCGCCGTTGGCGGGGCCGCGAATCACGATCGGGCAGGAAATCTGGCCGCCGCTCATATAGCGGACATTCGCCGCATTGTTCAGGATTTGGTCGAAAGCCACCGAGTAGAACGACCAGAACATCAGCTCCATCACCGGCCGGATGCCGAGCATCGAGGCGCCGATGCCCATGCCGATGAAACCCGCTTCGCTGATCGGCGTGTCGACGATCCGTTGCGGGCCGAATTTTGCCAGCAGGCCTTCGGTGACTTTGTAGGCGCCGTTGAATTGGCCGACTTCTTCGCCGAGCACGACGACGTTCTTATCGCGCTGGAGCTCTTCGGCGAGGGCGTGACGGACGGCTTCGCGGTAAGTGATGACAGGCATGTGGGACGGTCTAGAGCGGAGAGTTGAAAGCGGAGGGTCGCGCGAGCTCTCAGTCGAAAAAGAGCCGGCCTTGCGATCGCCGTTCGGACGGATTGTCGGCTTCCCAGTACACATCCTTCTGGATGTCGTCCGGGGTGGGGAACGGGCTCGCTTCGGCGAAGTCGGCGGCGTTCTCGGCTTCGGCCCGCGCCTCGCCGTCGATCTTTTCGATCAGGGCCTCATCGAGCACGCCTTCGCTCACGAGCTGGTTCTGGAAGAGTTGAATCGGGTCTTTCGTCCGGCGGTATTCCTCGATTTCCGACTTGCTGCGGTAGGTGTTGTCGGGATCGGCGACGGAATGGCCGCGGTAGCGATAAGTATCGATTTCGACCGTGCTCGGCCGCGACTTTTCGCGGGCGATCGTCAGGAACTTGTCCATCGTCGCGCGCACTTCGTACAAGTCGTGGCCCTGGCATTGGCCCCATTCCATGTTGTAACCGGCCGCGCGCTGCGCGAGTTCGCCGGCCGACGAACGCGCCTGGCTGGTGCCCATGGAGTACCCGTTGTTCTCGATCACGAACACGACCGGCAGATCCCAAAGCGAGGCGAGATTGTAAGCTTCGTGAACCGCGCCCTGGTTGACGGCGCCATCGCCCATGAACGCCATCGCGGCGCCCTTGATGCCTTTGTATTTCAGCGCGTACGCGAGGCCGACACCGAGGGGAATTTGACCGCCGACGATGCCGTGCCCGCCCCAGAAATTACGCGACGGATCGAAGTAGTGCATCGAGCCGCCTTTGCCTTTCGAACACCCGGTCGCTTTGCCGTAGAGCTCGGCCATGAGCGGCTTCATGTCCATGCCGACGGCGATCGCATGACCGTGATCGCGATACGCGGTGATCACATGATCGTTCGGGGACATCAAGGAGCAGCAGCCGACGGCGACCGCCTCTTGGCCGATGTAAAGATGAAGAAAGCCGCCGATCTTCTTCGCTTGATAGGCGCGCAAGCTGCGTTCTTCGAAGCGCCGAACCCGGACCATCTTCTGGTGGAGTTCGATCTTTTGCTCGCGCGTTAGCTTGGCATTGATCGGCGCGCGGCCGTGCGATGAACCTTTGGTCGGCTCGGCATTTTTCTCGGCAGTGGCACTCGTTTTCTTGCTCACGAAGGTGTCTCGGTTAGTGGAAAACGAGCAAGTGTCCGGCTGACCGCCGGGAAATCAAGCGCGGAGTGCACGCGCCGCCGTGCCCCTGCACGGCGCCGGCTTTTCGCGCGAGCGACCGCTTAGCGTCCGCGATTGGCGCCGATTAGACCGAACACTGGAGCTTCATGACCTCGCTCCCCGGCGACGATCCTGAATTCGGGGGCGCAAGTCGGGCTCGCAATTGCTCCACCGAAATGGGCTTCACGCAGTATCCGGCCGCACCGAGATCTTCGGCTCGCTGCAGATCGCTCGCGTGTTCGGAGCCGCTCAACATGATGACGTTCAGCTTCGGCTCGAAGGGGTGTCGGAGAATCCAATTCAGCACGTCGAAGCCGCTGAATTTTGGCAGCTTCAGATCGAGGAAAACGATATCCGGCTTCGCCACGCTGCCGCCGTGCACGCCGTCCAGATACGTCACCGCCGCCGCGCCGTCGATGACGTGGACCACCTCGCAGGCCAGTCCCAGCTTCTTCAGCGTCCAGCGGAAAAAGAATGCGTCGTCTTCGGAGTCTTCGACCAGCAGAATTCGAACGGACGACGAAGCGGACATGATTAATAGGATGCGCCGAGGCGAACGTTCGCCGCTCGGCTGGTCGATGGATCAAGGTTTCCTGTCCCGGAGGCGGGAGTCGAGGGCATTACTTTCCGGACTCGGCATCGGAAAACTTCGGATATCGTCGTCGTGTAGCGGAGGTGCCCGCGAATTTGCGCGCAACTCGGAGCATTTCGCGATTCATCGCGCCGCGAGCTGCGGCGGCCGCGGGGCGTTGCCGTCGCTCAGCTCGAGCCAAAATCGACTGCCGTGACCGGGCTGCGAGTCGACGCCGCAAGTGCCGCCCATGCGTTGGATGGCACGTTCGACGATGGCTAAACCGATGCCGGTGCCTTCGATGCCTTCCGACCCTTGGAGCCGTTCGAAAATCCCAAAAATCCGAGTGTGCGACTCGGGCGGGATGCCGATGCCGTGATCGATGACGTTGATCCGCACGCGGGTGCCTGAAGTCGGAGTCGACTCGCCCTGCTCGTTGGTTGCCGCGTGCCGCTCGGCTCGAACGATGATGCGTGGCGTCGTGCCGGGTCGGGCAAACTTGACGGCGTTGTCGAACAAGTTCGCGAGCGATTGTTGCAGCAGCGTGCGTTGAGCCCACACCGTTCCCAGCGGGCCCTCGACCGTCAGCACGTCGCCTTGCAGCGCCGGCGTGGCGGCCCGGAGTTCGTGCACGAGGTCGTCGATGCTCAACACCTCGAGTTGAATGTCTTCGCGGGTCACGCGGCTGAACCGAAGCAGATCGCGCGTCAGTGCATCGAGCCGCAGGCTCGCGCGCTGGAGCCGGCGCAAAAGATCTTGCGCCGCTTCGGGCACGCTCGCGCCGAAATCGCTCAGCAGGATGTCCGTGTAGCCGGTGAGCGATCGAATCGGCGCCCGGAGATCGTGCGCGATGGTATATGCAAAACTCTCCAGGTGGATGATCGTCTCGTGCAGCTTGGCCGTGCGCTCGGCGATCTTCACCTCGAGCTCGGTGGCGTGGCGGCTCAGCCGGTTTTGCGCGTCGGTCAGCGCCAGCTCGCGCTGCGCCCGGTCGAGCGTGATCGTGACGTATTGCGTCAGCTTGTTCAAAAACTCCACCTCGTCGGGCGCGATGCGTTCGCGATCGTAGCTGCCGAATGAAAGCGTGCCGAGCAGGCGCTCGCCCATGACCAGCGGAAAGACCACGCAACTTTGCAGCCCGAGCCGCCGCGCATTTTCGAGCGCCGGACTCGTGCTGGACTGGATGTTCGCCTCCACCGCGAAGGTCCGGTTGAGCGCGACTTCGCCGCACAAACTGACGCCGAGCGGCAACGTCGCCAGCGCCTTGTGGACGACGGGCGCGACCCCGCCCGCGGCTTGCAAGCGCAGTTCGTTCGTCTCCCGCGTGAACAAGTATTCGAAATACGCGTCCAGCTTCAGCGGACCCGCGATCCGCGGAAAAATTTCCGCCACGCTGTCCGCCGGATGTTTTGACCGCAGCAGCAGGGAGAGCGCTTCGGAAAGCAGGCGGTCGTATTCCTGTTGTCGGCGCAAGACCGCGGCATGGCATTCGCGCTGCGTAACGTCCTCGATGATCGTGATGGTGCCGACAATCCGGCCGTCGGACGGCAACGGTCCGATGCGCGCCGTTTGCAGCATGTGTTCGACGCCGCAATCGCGAATCGGCGCCGGCAGCTTCAGCAGATGCTTGTGCAGCGCGGTCGCCAGCACCGAAATCTCGCCATGGAGGGCGCGATGAAAGTGATCGTCGAGGTTGCGCGCCGCGACCTCGGGAAAAAGCTCGAGCAAGGAGCGGCCCACGACCTGGGCCGCGGAAAGCCCGCTATGGGTGGCGAGCCATTGATTCCATTCGCGGATCACCAAATTGCCATCGGTCGTGAAAATCCCATACGGGGCGATGTCGCGGACCCAGCTCAGCATCGCATCCTGCGTGTCGAGCGGCGGGCGCGGTTTTTCGTCCGCGGCGGACTCCGAATGCGCTGACGTCCTCATTGCGCCTGGCGCATTTCCCAATTGTCCAGTTCGCGCACCATTCGGTCGAGCGAGGTGATGCCAAGGACGATCACCATGTAGCCGGTCACATTACTGGCCCGCAATTGGAACCGCGTGTGGATCATCAACCCGTACTGCAGCTCTTCGGTATTGACCGTGATCGTCTGCAAAATGCCGCCGATATCGGCCACCTGAAGCCGCGGCACGGAGAACGTGACCTGCACCTGCAGGAGAT
>CBINOT010000198.1:0-11314 GCA_966252355.1 uncultured Opitutus sp.
GGTGGCGGCGGGGGCTATGGCCGGGATCGCTACTACGACGATTATTGGGGCGGGTGCTATTACTATGGCGGCCGGTATTATTATTGGGGCGGTTATTATTACTCACCGTTCCGCGATGGTTTCGGGCGCGTCGAGGAAGAACCCTCTCCGTCTCGACGCCGGTACGAATCGAGCGGCCGCTCCAAAACCGATCGGCTGCCGGTCTTCTTCCCACCGGATGCCCCGCCGCTTGGTAGCCCCATCCCCCCACCGCCGCCGGTGTCTCCTTCCCTCGTCGCGCCCGCCGAGCTCAGCGCGCATGTCGCCGATCCCTTTTATGCTCCGCTCAGTTCGCGACTGGCGAAACGGAATCTAACCATCGTCCTGCGCAAACGGCTCGACGCGTACGTCGCCGCGAGAACCGCGCTCGAATCTGAATTGCAGAATCGTCTGGCTAACCTTGCCGCGAGCCAACCCGACCGCCGCCTGCGTGAACTGGAGGCGTTCGCACACGAGCAGACGCCTCGTATTGCCGCGCTGGAGCGCGAGGCGGAGCAGCTTCGGATCGATCTGCGGCGCGGCGGGCTGATCGGCGCATTCTGGGGCTCCGGCGATTGGAACGAGCATCGTAATTGGCGCCTGAGCGCCGGCGGAGTTGCGGCGCGCGACCCCGAGTCCCTGCGGCGTGCGTTTCAAGTGTTACGCGCGGCGGTGTTTTATCAGGAGGGAATCTCTCCCGCTCAGCGGCGACTCGTGCGCGAAATAGCCATGGAGGTGCAGGTGCAAGCATTCGAACGCGTGGACATGCCGAGCGAAACCGGCGCGGACGCTTTGCTAACGTTCTTCTCGCCGGAGACGGCACGCATCCGAATGCCGGAAAATCTCAGTCCCGAACTCGCGACCCGCATCGCCGGGTATACGCGCGAAAAATCGGCGCTGAAGGACGAGTTGCGCGACGCCCTGATCCAGCAGGACGCCGCCGCTGCCCCATCTCGCGCAGCGACGCTGCGAAAGCTCGCCGTTGCCCAGGAGCCCCGGATTCAAGCGCTGGAGGAAATGGCTGAACAAATTCGCCGCGAACTCGCCGTGCTCGAAACGCGAGAAAGCGCGCTCACCCAATTGCCGCGCGAACTCGCCGCTCGGGTCGTTGCTTGGCAGCACGATTGGCGCACGATGCAGGAGGCAATCGCGAGTAAGCTCGCCGAGATCAATCGGAGCTATGGCTTCGAAGCCGTAAACTTCATCCGCGAGCCGGACAACGTCTCCAGCACGATCACCCTCCGGGCGAAAATTCGGCCGTCAGCCATGTCCGAGGAAATCAAGTACCGGATTCAAGCGACCGTCGCGGCGTTCAACCGCGAGTCGGCCCAGCGAACGGTCACGCTCAAACGCGAAGCGGAATCGCTACGGGCCGAGATTGCGGCGCATGCCGCCACCCACCCGCAAACGCTGGGCGGCCGGTCCACCGACGAGTGGTGGAAACACGCGATCGAAGCGCTGCAAGAAGAGGACGATCCCGCCCCCTATCGCGAGTACCGAACGGCCGTGTTCGAACCGGGGCTTTCTCCCGAGCAACGCCGATTGCTCTTCGCCGCGGCGGTTCGTGAATTGCGACTACCGCTACCCGGCGGAGAATTTCAGCCGTAAGTGGCCGCATTAATAATGCGCCCGAGGTGACGAACTGTGGGCGCGGAGCAATCTTCGGGAAGCACAAGTCCCGAGCTGGATCATCGCGCCGTTTTTGTCATAACGTCGCGTTTCGACCCCGTCCGCTTACACTCGCGGATATCGGCGAATCATAGCCCGATCCTTCTCACCATGCGTCTTCTCCTATCCTTGCTCCTCAGCCTCGCGTTCGTCGCATCAGCCACGACGGGACGGTCCGAATCGAGCTCGGCGTCGCGGTACACCTTCGCGCCAGCCGACCTCATGAACATCGGCGTATATTACTACCCCGAAGCATGGCCCATGGAGCAATGGCCACGCGACATGGCCAATATCAAGAAGCTTGGGATGGAGTTCGTGCACATGGGCGAATTCGCCTGGGCTTTCATGGAGCCGACCGAAGGCAAGTTCGACTTCGGCTGGCTCGATCGGGCGATTCAGCTCGCCGCCGACAACGGCTTGAAGGTGGTCCTGTGCACCCCGACGCCGGCGCCGCCCGTCTGGCTCGCCGAAGCCCACCCCGAAATCTTGATGGTCGATGCGGCAGGCCGGACGATGGTGCACGGCACACGTCAGCACGCCACGTGGAGTTCCGACGTCTACCGGCAATATGTAGCCAAGATCGTCGGGCAGCTGGGACGCCGCTACGGCCAAGACAAACGCGTGTGGGGCTGGCAGCTCGACAACGAGCTATCTCACTACGGCAAAGAGCCGGATTTCAGCACCGCGGCACAGAAAAAATTCCAAGCCTGGCTACTGCGCAAATACGGCACAATCGATGCCCTGAATCGCGATTGGGGCAACGCCTTCTGGTCGCAGATGTATCAGCGCTTCGACCAGGTCCGCTTGCCGAATGAAAAGGAGTACGTCGCGCAATTCAATCCGCACCACATGCTCGATGCGCAGCGCTGGTTCGCCGACGAGGCAGCCGATTATCTGCGTTTTCAGACGAATATTCTGCGGCAGCACTGCGGTCACAACCAGTGGGTGACGACTAACTTCATGCACGATTTCGGCGCGGTGAATCCCACGCTCAGCGGCGGCGATTTCGACCTCACGACGTGGACGCATTATCCCGTGCACGGAAATCCCAATCGCGGTCCGCTCGGTTTCCGGATGGGCGATCCTTATGTGATGTCGTTCGCGGGAGATTTCATGCGCACCATCAATGGCCAGGCGGGCATCATGGAACTGCAGCCCGGCCAAGTGAACTGGGGCGACGTCAACCCGATGCCGTATCCGGGCGCGGTCCACCTGTGGCTGATGCGCGTGTTCGCGACAGGCTCCCGTCTCGCCTGCACCTATCGCTATCGCGAACTGCTCGCCGGAGCGGAAATGTATCATTACGGACTCGCCGGCACCGATGGAGTCACGCCGACGATTGGCGGCGAGCAGTACGCCCAAGCCGCTCGGGAAGTGGCGCAGTTGCGAAAAGTGGCGCAAGTGGGCTCCCCGTTGCCTGCCGCCTATGCCGCGCGGCGTAGCGCAGTCCTCTATACGTACGACAACCGCTGGGATCTCGATAATCACAAACAAAACAAGGCCTGGGACTCGTACGGCCACTTGCTGAAATATTACGCCGCTCTCAAACGGGTCGGCGCGCCAGTCGATGTCATCACCGAGGACAAAGACTTCGCCACGTATGGGTTTCTCGTGGCGCCGGCCTATCAGCTCGTCGATGAGAAACTCGTCACGCGGTGGAAAAACTACGTGGAAAACGGCGGCCACTTGGTGCTCTCGTGCCGCACCGGACAAAAGGATCGCCGCGGCCATCTCTGGGAAGGCCGGTGGGCGGCGCCGATCCTCGATCTCATCGGCGCGAGCATCAAATTCTACGACACGTTGCCGGCACCCAACGTCGCGCACGTGAAAGTGGGCACCGCCGAATATGCGTGGTCGACCTGGGGCGATGTGTTGGTGCCGCGCGACGGCGCAGGCGTAGAGTCGCTCGCCACGTATTCCGATCAGTTCTACGCCGGCGGCACCGCGGCGATCACGCGCCAGCTCGGCAAAGGCACGGTCACGTACATCGGCGTCGATTCACAGGACGGCGAAGTCGAAGCCCAATTGGTTCGCGATGTCTTCGCTCGGGCGAAGGTCGCCACCAGCGATTTGGCCGATGGCTTCTTGGTCGACTGGCGCGACGGCATCTGGATTGCCACAAACTTCACGGACAAGCCGCAACGCGCCCCGCTCGGCGATAACGCCAAGCTCCTCTTCGGCACCCGCGAAGTTCCGGTCGCCGGCGTGACGGCTTGGCAAGAATGACCAGATTTTGGATTTGGGATTCTGGATTTTGGATTCCGGAGTTCGGATTCTGGAACTGCGGATTGCGGAATGCCAAACGGAGGGTACGCGTGTCGCGCGGAGATTGTAGGTAACGCCGCGGTCTTTGATCGGCGCTGTTTCCTTCGCGGATGTCCTGCTCGCTGCGAAGCGCCGATCAGAGACCGGCGCTACTGCGAGCCGCGACCCGCTCGGGAGTGTCCCAACGCGCGTCGGTTAACGTCCGCAAAAATGCCACGAGCGCGCGCTGTTCGTCCGCGCTTAGCTTCAATCCCTCGACGGGGTGCTTGGCCAAATTCGGGTCCAGGGTGGACGTGCGCTGGACGGCGTGATCGTAATGCGCGACGACCTCTTCGAGCGTGGCGAACCGGCCGTCGTGCATGTAGGGCGCGGTCACGGCAATATTGCGGAGCGAGGGCGTCTTGAACTTGCCGACGTCGTCGGGTCGCGCAGTCACTGCGGCGCGCGCGCGATCCATGTTGGTCGCGTCGAGGCCATTGTTCTTGAAATCGTAGTCGGTGAACAGCGGACCGCCATGACAATGGAAACAATCGGCGCCGCGCCGGCCCCGCGCCGGATCGAACTCCGTCATGAATAGCGCGAAACCTTCTTTTTCTTCTTCGGTGAGCGCGCCCGCTCCGCGAATGGCCCGGTCAAACTTCGAGTTGGCGGACACGGTCGCGAGCAACGTCTGCTCCAGCGCCAGTCCGATCCGCTCGATCGTGATGGCGGTCGAGCCGAAGGCGGCGCGGAATTTTTCTGCCACGGCCGAATCGGCGGCCAAGCGTGCGACGACCGTGGCCGGATCGGCGTGCATCTCGAGCGGATTCGTCATTGCGGCGATCGCCTGATCGCGAATCCGGGGCTTGCTGCCGTCCCAGGCATAGCTGGGCGACCACGCCAAATTAAAGAGTGGCATCGCATTTCGCGTTCCCGGCTTGCCGTCCGCACCGCGGCTCAAGGGCAGCCGATCGCTGAACGCGCGTTTCGATGAGTGACAATCGACGCAGGCTTGGGTGCTGTTGCCTGAAAGTCGTCGGTCGATAAACAGCGCTTCGCCCAGCGCAACGCCGGCCCCGGTCAGCGGATTGTCCTCCGGCAAACTCGGCGCCGGGAATCCGGCCGGCACATGAAATGGCAGCGGTTCCGCGTCCGCCGCTCCATTCGCCACCACGGGTAACCGAGTCTCGCCCGGATTGACCGACGCTGGCGTCGCCTCCGCCATCAGCCAAAAGAAAGAGCGCTGCAGCGCGCTCACCATCCGGGTGACGACCGGATCATTCGCGGCGGAGTGCGTCGAATCGCTGCCATCGTCAGAGGCGAGTGCCTGCGCACCCAGCGGCTTGGACAACTCGAGCGCGAACCGGAGCGTCGTGGGCCCGACGATCTTGAACGTCGTGGCGAAGCGCAACGGCATCAGATGATCGTCGCCTACGATGTGGTACGAAAAGCCACGCTCGATCGTGCCGCCCTCGTGCGCATCGGTCCAACGCCCTTCGAAGGCGGCGAAAATGTACTCGCCCTGCCAGCTCCAGTGCAGGTGATTCGTCAGCGGATTGAGGGGATGCGCCGCCGGCCAGCGGCTCGAATCGCCATGATTGATCGTCGCCGGAAGTCCCAATTGAAACCCAATGCCCGTATAGTCGCCGTCTGGCACGTTCTGAAAAAAGACCGCGCCCCGGCCGCTCGCTGCATCGAGCAGCCCGTATTGGCCGTTCAGGGCGACGGTGCTGCCGTCGCTGCGCGTCAGCGTAACCCCCGATACGAGCGCCGAGAAGCGAGTAAGCCGAAGCGATTGCGCATGCGCCGTGCGCAACTCAGTCGAGGGCACCTCGATCGCTTTGCCTGCCCAGCGCAGTTCAAACGCCAGCGTGACGTCCGCGGCAACAGTGCGGACCGTCAGCAGAAGCAGGAGCAATGCGAGGCGCATGCGCGGTAGAGTGGCGAACAGACGTTAACGGCCAATGATGCAATGCGCGGATTTTGTTAAGCCGGTATTAAGATCGCCCGCCCCGGCCGTGCGGCTTGCGCGCCTGAACATCCGCCCCGAAATCAGGACCGCCGCAAGGTGCCGCGTTAACCTGCCGGATCAACGCCGGTTGCGGCGCACGAGAAGCCCAAGCGCGCGGCGTCGACCGCGTTCCGCTTCGCTCGTTTGTCACGTATTACGTGACAAGTTTGGGCGTCGTACCTCGCGAGACACTCGGGGTTTGTCACGTAATACGTGACAAACTTGGCTTAGGGAGGACGACTCAAGACGACGAGAATAGGGCGGAGAA
Source organism: uncultured Opitutus sp. (assembly GCA_966252355.1). GTDB lineage: Bacteria > Verrucomicrobiota > Verrucomicrobiia > Opitutales > Opitutaceae > ER46. The sequence continues at coordinate 6,210 of CBINOT010000198.1, forward strand.
GATAGCGTCGAACGGTCCGACCACGCTCGTATCAGCGGGGTGAGCGCGTGGTTGCACGAGCGGTTTCTTTCCTTCACAACGACACGTCCACATGAGCGCGCCTGATCCCACCAGCGGCCGTACGCGGCTCTTGATGATCGACGACGACAAAAAGCTGTGCCGGCTGGTAGCGACGTATCTTGAGCCGCTCGGTTTCGACGTGACGCCCGTGCATACCGGACCGGAGGGCGTCGAGCGCGCGACCGCGGAAGCGGCGCCCTGGCACGCGGTGATTCTCGACGTGATGCTGCCGGGCATGGACGGCTTTGACGTGCTGCGGCGGATTCGCGCGAAAAGCCACGTGCCCGTGCTCATGTTAACCGCACGCGGCGACGAAATGGACCGGATTGTCGGCCTCGAAGTCGGCGCGGACGATTATCTGCCCAAGACGTTTTCCACGCGCGAACTGCTCGCTCGACTGCGCGCCGTCTTACGTCGGAGCGCTCTCGCCAGCGCACCCGCCGCCAACGCGGAGCCGCCGACCGAGCTCGTGGTCGGGCCGTTGCGGATCAACGTCGATGCGCGTTCCGCGGTGCTCGATGCCGAGCCGCTCCCGCTGACGCCGGTCGAGTTCGATTTGCTCGCCAGTCTCGCGAAAGCGCGCGGTCGCGTGAAAAGCCGCGAGGCGTTGCTCGACGAGATTCGCGACCGGGACTACGACGTGTTCGACCGCTCGATCGACGTGCACATTTCTTCGCTCCGCAAGAAACTGAAAGACGACGCGAAGAATCCGCGGTTCATTCGGACGTTTCGTTCGGCGGGTTATATGCTGGCGGCGCCGGAAAGCTGAGCGGATTTTCGATTTTGGATTCGGGATTTTGGAATCGAGGCGCCGTCGGAGGCCGGCGCCACTTCCAGTCTGATTCAGTCGGCGCATAAGGCCCTCCCACCGTTGAACCCGAAATCAGGGCACGACGTAAACTTCCACCAACGCCTGGCCGGTCGTGCCACCGACGCCTGAGCACACGGCGGAATACAATCCGGCCGGTAGGGTCACTAGAAATGCCGCGTCTTTGCTCCCGGGTAACAGTCCAAACGCGCCGACCTGCGTGGCCGTCGTCTCGATTTCCTGCGCGTTGGCGCTATCGCTCCAATTGTCGTTTTCTGCAATGACCGCTCCGTCGTGGTACAGCTTGAACTGGGGATCGGCCAGTAGGTTCCCGACGCCGTAATCGCGTAGCTGCGGTCCGACGGCGCGGACGAGCAGCCGCACCGTGCCTTCACCGGTGATCACAAACCCGGGAATCAACACATTGTCGCCCGTCCCTACCAGCGCCAGGGCGGAGGCGTTGACGAATTGCATCGAGGTGTCGTTCGACGCGCCATCGTAGCACTCGATCAACACCACTCCGCTCGTGCCGTTCGGTGCAACGATCGGGGTGCTGTAGTTTCCTCCCGCCAGATTCATCACGATCCCGGCGTCCGCACTCCCAATTGTCAGCGGAAATGCACCGACCGAAGTGAACGACGTGAGATCCGCGAGCTGCCAATTATCGTTCGAGGCGATCATCGCTCCGTTGGTCCACAATTGCAGCTGCGGATCGAGTAATGCGTTGGTCACGCCGTAGTCCACGAGCGTCGGCCCCACGGCGCGCAATATGACGCGTTTGCTGGCACCGCTGCCGCGCAGCACAAATCCGACCGCCGGCGTACCTGCCGCGCCGCCGATCTGCGTACGAACGCCGAGATTGATGATGCGCGCCGGATTCGAGCCGCTGCCGCCGGACGAACCGCCGTTTCCTCCGGTGCTCGTCTTCGCATTGACGACCAGGGTGCTGGCGGTCGACGTGGCTTGGCCCGCGGAGTTCGTCACGACGCACGTGAAGCTGCCAGCATCGGTCAACGCGGTTGCGGCAATGGTGTACGTGGCGCTCGTCGCTCCCACGATCGCGTCGACGCCTTTGTACCATTGGTAGCTGAGCGGTACCGTGCCCGTGGCCGTGATGGCAAAGCTCGCCGCGCTTCCTTCGGTCACCGTCACATCGCTCGGCTGCTGCGTGATCGTCGGCGCGACGACGGCAGTCGAAACCGTCAAGGTCGCCGCAGCGCTCGTCGCGGAACCGACCGAATTCGTCACGGTGCAGGAGTAATTCGCCGCGTCCGATGTTTGGGCGCTCGCGATCGTATAGGTAGCGCTGGACGCGCCGGAAATCGCGCTACCGTTTTTCAACCATTGGTACGCCAGCGGCGCCGTGCCGTTCGCAACGACGCTGAAACTGGCGCTATTGCCCGCCGTCACTGTCGCGCTCGCCGGCGAGGACGCGATTGTCGGCGCAACCGAGAGGGCAGACACGGTGAGCGTCGCGCCGTTGCTGGTGGCGGAACCGCCAGAATTGGACACCGTGCAGGTAAACGTGCCGGCGTCGCTCGTCTGGACATTCGTGATCGCAAACGTCGCGTTCGTCGCGCCTGAGATCGCGGTGCCGCCCTTTTTCAACTGGTAGCTCAAAGGCGCGGTGCCGCTCGCCGCCACGGAAAAAGTCACATTGCCGCCGACCGAGGCGCTGGTGCTGGCGGGATGGGTGGTGATCGTCGGCACAACAACCGGCGTGTTCACCGTCAACGTTGCCGCGTTGCTCGTTGCCGATCCGGCCGAATTCGTCACGACGCACGTGTAACTTCCCGCATCGGTCGTCTGCGCGCTCGCGATTGTGAAGGTGGACGAAACGGCGCCGGAAATCGCGATGACGCCCTTGTACCAGCGATAGCTCAATGGCGCCGTGCCGCTCGCGGTGACGGAGAATGACGCGCTCGATCCGACGCTGACCGACGTGCTCGACGGCTGAGCTGTGATGCTTGGCGCCACAACTGCCGCATTCACCGTGAGCGTCGCGGCGTTGCTCGTGGCGGATCCGGCGGAATTCGTCACCGTGCACGTATACGAGCCCGAGTCGGTCGTTTGGGTGACGGCGATCGTATAGCTGGAGTCGGTGGCCCCGCTAATCGCCTGACTGCTCTTCTTCCATTGATAGGTGAGCGGCGCGGTGCCCGTCGCGACCACGGACAACGTCGCCCTCGCGCCAGCCGTGACGGTGACGTTGCTCGGCTGCGTGGAAATCGAAGGCGCGACGGTGCCGGAGTTGACGGTCAACGTCGCCGCATTCGAAGTCGTCGAGCCGCCGCTATTCGTCACGACGCACGTATACGATCCGGCATCGGCCGTGGTCGTGCTCGCGATCGTGTAGCTCGCATTCGTCGCGCCACTGATGGCACTGCCGGCCTTTTTCCATTGATACGTCAGCGGCGCGGTACCGCTGGCGACGATGGTAAAGGTAGCACTGCTTCCAGCAGTCACGGTGAGATTCGAGGGCTGCGTCGTGATGTTCGGCGCGGGGATAACCGTGCCGTACTGCACGGTGCCTGTTTTGCCGACGGCCGTACCGTAGGTGCCACCGGTATCGTAGGTCGCGATCGCGGTGAGCGTAACTTTGAAATACGTCGCGCTCGCGGTTGCCGTGTAGTTCGTCGTCAATCCGCCGCTCGTCACGGCAGATGATACCGTCGTCCACGTGCTGTTGTCAGACGAAGACTCGACCTTGTACGTGGCGCCCTCCGCTGAATTCCAGCTCAGCGCGACTCCACTGCCCGAAGCGCTGGCCGCGACCGCAATCGCTGCGGCGGGGCCAACGTCCTGATACTCGGTCACCGATTCGCTGATACTGGTGACTGTGCCCTGCCCGGCCGCCGCGGTGCCGAAAAACTCCTGGTTGATGATGTCCGGGAAGACCGTGTTGCCCGAACTATCGATACAAACGAAGTAGGCGTAGGTACCGCTTGGGTACTCGGGCGTCACGCAATAGCGGACGTTTTGTCGGTTCAGGTCGAAATCGACGCCCTGCGTCTTTCCGACGTCACCGAGGTATTCGTAATCTTCCGCAAAGATGCCCAGCGTGTAGGTTCCGGTTACGCCGGGCGCGACCGTGTACGTCTGCGTCGTCGACGGACCATATTCGGTCGAAGCGAGCGTCTGGCTCTTGCCCTGCACTTCCGCCGCCCACTTCGGCAGCGTGGTGCGACCGGTCGAAGCCAGATTCGTCGTACCATTCGTGCCATCTCGCTTTTGAAAGCCGGAGACCATCCGACGAATGCTGCTCGTCGCGTCGAGAGCGGACGAATAGCCGTACGGCCCGTAAATGGGCAGGCCATCGTTCGCCCAACCGAGGATCGGCGAATGCCGGGTCGGCGTGCCGGATTCGCTGTAGGTCTTTGTCGATGAGTTGTACGCAACGTTGTCCCCGAGCTGATAGCGCAGCGCGATCGGGTTGATGTGATTGTGGTACGCTCCGCTATTGGGTTGATGGCCATACCCCGGGTCGAAGTTGAAAGCTTCGGCGACGCCGGCCAACCGGTTCCAGATGCCCTGCCCGCTCATACTGACCGTGCCGCTGCTCGTGGTGTACGATTGCGCGTCGCCGTTTTCCCACACGAACACGCCATTAACGAGGACGCCGCCATTGCCGTTCGATTTTTGCTTGGTGGTCGGAATGCTCGGATTCCGCGGGATGCGATGGATCGCCGCGCGATTCGTCGGCCATGAGGTGTACGTCGAACCGGTCGGCGTCAGCCAATTGCCCATCGTGTAGCTCGGCAGGCCGGTCGTGTAGATATACACGTAGTTCGTCGAGTAGGCCACGCGCTGAATATCCGAATATGCTGCGGTCGCCTGGCCGCCACCGCCGTTCGTCAGGCCGGAACGCGGCCAGGTGCTCACGGCGTTGCCGCTCGTCTTATCACTCGTCGTCTCGTACACGCGCGCATACTGCGCCGAGCGTGTCGTCAGCCAGCTGGTGATGTGCGGATCGGTGACGGATTGAGCGCGCGCAATGACGGCAAAAGCCAGTACGCCGCCGAGGAGCGGGTAAACGGATTTCATGTGGGAACACCGCGATTAAGCTGGACGGGCATTAAGGCGATGTGAGGGAGCGCCGGAAATTTATTAAGGCCGCGTAAACGTTACCGCTTTTTCCTCACGGCTCGCATATCCGTCACACCCGTCAGCGCCCCGGTCCGAATGAAAGTCTCGTTCCCGCTTTCTCTCAAAGTCACCTTGTGGCTTTTACTCAACC
>CBINOT010000199.1:0-11239 GCA_966252355.1 uncultured Opitutus sp.
GCTCGACGCTCGGCGGCAAATGGGGCGATTACACGGCGGCGACGCACGTCGATTATAGCGCCCGCCTGCAAACGGTGGACGCGCCTCGGAATCCCCGGCTGCATCGGCTGCTCGAGGCCTTCGCGGCGCAAACGGGGTGCCCGGTGATGATCAACACGAGCTTCAATATTCGCGGCGAACCGATCGTCTGCACGCCGGCCGATGCGTACCGCTGCTTCATGGCGACGGACATGGACGTACTGGTTGTCGGCGACTACGTCCTCGAGAAAACGGCCCAACCCGTACCCGGCGCCCCCGAAACGGCGGCGTTGCTGGCACGATATGGCAACGACTGAGCCATGACTTTGATTCGCATCGAGCGGAATCCGTCCCGAGCGCAGCTCCTCGTCTTCGCTGCGGCGTGGTGCGTCGCGTGCGGCAGTCTTGCGGTCGCCGCGCACCTGAAGGGGCGCGATGGCTTGGCTGCGATACTGGGCGCTGGGGCAATCGTGATGCCGTTGGCCGCGCTGGTGGCGCAACCGATGGCGCGAGGGGCGTACCTCGCCATGACGTATGCGACTTATCCGATCGGCTGGACGCTCTCACACCTCGTGCTGGCCGCGTTGTATTACGGCGTCTTTGCGCCGATCGGCCTGACGCTGCGCGCGCTGGGCCGCGATCCCCTGCAACGCCGATTCGAACGGGGCGCTTCGAGCTATTGGCTGCCGCGCTCCGGATCGAAATCCGCCGCGCGCTATTTCCGCCAATCCTGATGGTTGGACCGGGGCGTTGCGCCTCCCGTAGCACACTCGCCGGTCGATCGGTCGGTCGCGGGGGCGCAAAACCGCCGGCCTCTGGGCGGTCAGCTACAGCGAGCCACTCGACGGAAGGGGTGAAGACTGCATCGCGACACGGATTCGTGTCGATTCGCCGTGGTCGGACGTTAAACCAAACGGCAATTGAAAACATCCGACGAGGAAACTTCGTTTCGCGAGCATGCCGGCGGCAAACAACGCGGGGTCTTGTCCGAATTTTTCGACTTCGTCGCGCACCACAAGAAGTGGTGGCTCACGCCGATCCTCGTGGTGCTGCTCCTCGCCGGGCTGCTCGTCGTCCTGGGTGGCACCGGTGTGGCGCCATTCATTTACTCGCTGTTCTGACCGACTGCGGATGGCCGTGATCGCTGCAAGCGTCTGTTTATGAGCGAGGGTCTAGAATCGTTGCCCGGAAATGTCGCGTCGGCCGAAGCGGAGCTGGCCGCACGCGTTCGCTCGCTCGTTTCGATCCGGTGCGGCATCGGCGTGGTACGGGTGGGCGATCGCTACGATCCCTTGCCGGAAATCGAAGCGCGGGCCGTAGCGCAGGCCGTCGCGAAACGAAAGCATCAGTTCGCGGCTGGTCGCATCGCCGCGCGCGCTGCGCTCGTACAGCTCGGCAACGCCGCTTGCGAAATCCCGCGGTCGCCCAACGGCCAGCCATGTTGGCCCCAGGGGGTCGTCGGCAGCATTTCCCATACGAACGACATGGCCGTTGCGGTCGTCGCGCCGAAATCCACGACCGTTTCGGTGGGCATCGACATCGAAGCGGGACAGGCCGTCACCGAGGAACTGTGGGGACAAATTCTGGACGACGACGAAATCGCCCTGGTGCGCGCTCGTCCCGATCCGTTGCGAGCGGCGACGACGCTGTTCGCCCTGAAAGAAGCGTTCTACAAATTCCAACACCCGCTCACCGACGCTTGGCTGGAATTCAAGGGTGTCGCGGTGACGTTGGGCGAAGAGGGAATGGCTGCGGTCGCGCTCAAGCGGAGCGATTTTCCGCCTCTGCCGCCGTCGATCGCGCGCGTCGGATTCGCGGCCGGCCTCGTAGTGGCGGTGGTGCATGAACGACCGAGGGCGAGTTGAGAGCGTGGGGTTGGCGGCGGCGGGGTTCTGAGACCCCGGCCTACAACTCAAACGCTATCCTTGATGTTAGGGCGGGGCTCCGAACCCGGCCGTTCGCACCGTGGACGCCGAAACCTTTCGCCGTTCGCGCACTCTCGATGCGTGCTCGGCTACAGAATCAAATCCGGCGGGACGTTCGCCAACGCCTCTTCGATCGTCGTCGTGCCCATCTTCACCTTGAGCATCGAATCTTGGTGAAGCGTCTTCATGCCGTTTTTCATCGCGATGCGTTTCAATTCGGCGACTTCGATTTCCTTGTTGATGCCCTCGGTCAGCGCCTCGCTGTTGGTCATCAGCTCGTGGATGCCGACGCGGCCTTTGTAACCGGTGCCGCCGCACGTCGGGCAGCCTTGCGGGTTCGCTTTGAAAATCTGGCCGCTCCAGCCGAGCGCTTTCTCCATGATGCCTTTCTCGCGGCCTTGCGGCTCGTACGGCACTTTGCAGTTCTTGCACACGCGCCGCAGCAGACGTTGCGCGCAGACGCAGACCAGCGAAGCGGAAATGTTAAACGGCTCGATGCCCATCTCGACCATGCGGGTCACCGTCGAAGGCGCATCGTTGGTGTGCAGCGTCGATACGAGCAAGTGCCCCGTCAGCGCCGCCTCGACGGCGATGCCCGCGGTTTCTTCGTCGCGGATTTCGCCGACGAGGATGATGTCCGGGTCCATGCGCAGGTAACACCGCAACGCCCGGGCGAACGTGAGCCCGATTTGCCGGTTCATCTGCATTTGGTTGATGCCCGCGAGCGTGTACTCGATCGGATCCTCGGCCGTCTGGATGTTGACATCCGGCGTGTTCACTTCGCCGAGCGCGGAGTAGAGCGTCATCGACTTGCCTGAGCCGGTCGGCCCGCAGTGGAGAATCATGCCGTACGGCTGGCGAATGCATTCGCGATAGCGCTCGAGATTCTCGTCGGAAAAGCCGAGCGCCGGGAGCGGGAGCGTGCTCTTCTGCTTGTCCAGAATACGCATGACGACCTTTTCGCCGTGGCTCATCGGACCCGTGGCGACGCGAAGGTCGATATCGATGTTCTTCTTCGTGTACTTCTTGAAAATGATGCGTCCGTCTTGCGGCAACCGGCGCTCCGAGATGTCGAGGTTGCACATGATCTTCAGGCGCGTGGTCAGCGAATTGGAAACCTGCTTCGGCAGTCGCAGCTTCTCCTGGCAAAGACCGTCGATCCGGTACCGAACCAACAGATCCTTTTCCATCGGCTCGATGTGAACGTCCGAGGCGCCGGAAATATACGCGTCCTCGATGATCCGGTTCGCGAGCTGAACGATGGGCGCCGACTCTTCGCTCTCGAGGTCGGCGGCCGTGACTTCCGTGCCGTCCGCGCTGTAGGCACTGCTGATCACCTCGGCCACTGAACCGATATCGATGTCTTCGGCACCCGGCAGCGCGGATTTCGTTTCCTTGAAGAACTTTTTCAGCAGCGTCTCGAAAAAAGTCGCGGAGACGACGCTGACTTCTTCGATCCCCAGCTCCGTAGCCTGGCTGAACGACTCGCGTTTGCCGTAATCGAGCGGGTTGGTCATCAGCACGGCGACGGAGTTCGGGCTGAGTCGCTTGTGTGGGAAAATGCCTTCGCGACGGATGACGGCGTCGCCGACGACCTCGATCAGTTTGTCGTCGACCTCGATTTCCTCGACTTTCGACACCAAGGGCAGCTCGGTCAGTTTCGAAACGAAACGCGCGGTGTCTTCCGCGTTCGGCACGAATTTCGGGTCCACCATGCGGTGGATCAGCGCCGACGAATATTCCGCGACCTCTTTCAGCAGCGCCAGGTCCTTCTCCGTGAACTCGCCGCCCGTGCCCGCCGAAAGCTCCTTGTTGAGCACCTGGATCGCGCCGAGCGTGATCGTCGTCTTCAACGGCACCGTGAGCATCGAACGCACCTCGAACCCGGTCGTTTGCGTCATCGACTGCATTGTCGGCGCCTGGCTGTCGTTGCTCCGGTAAAACACCGGCTCCGCGGTTTCGATCACCTTTCCGACGATGCCTTTGCCGAGCGGAATTTTGAGCGCGAGGAGCTTGGACGCGGTTTCCTGAAATTTCTTCTCCTTCGCTGGATCGGACGCCCAAAGGGTGGGCGAGTAGTACACCTGCTTGAACGCGATCTCGTTTCCCTCGACGAGGTAGAACGTCATCGACTGCGCTTGGAGAGCTTCGACGACTTTGGAGGCGGTGAGCTCAATGACCGACGCGACGTCTTCGCGGCTCGGTGCCGGCTTGGAAATAACCTTGATGAGCAGCGAGCGGCGAAGCGTGCCCGCGATGTTGGAAGAAGCCATGAGCGAAACCGAAGTTAGGGGGAAACCTCCGGGATTGTCATGAACCGCGAACGGTGCCGCAATGAGAAATCTCCGGCGTCGCGGGTGACGTTCAGCCCCTGCGACCTGCAAATTCGATGCTCCATTTTCTCCAAAGGCTGCTGCATCGCGGCGAGCGCGCGCCGGACGTCGGGGTGCGCGCCGAAGCGGCTGCCGCGGCATGGTTGAAACGCGAGCGGGGCTTCCTCGTGCTGGTGTCGAACTGGCGTAATCCGCGCGATCAGCGCGAGGAACTCGACCTCGTTTGCCGCGACGGCGACGTGCTGGTGTTCGTCGAAGTGAAGGCGCGGGCCGCGGGGGCGCTGGTGCCGGGCTATTACGCCGTCGATGCGCGGAAGAAACGCGTGCTGCTGCGCGCGACGCGCGCTTATTTGGCGCGTCTGCATCCGAAGCCGCGGACGTTCCGGCTGGATATCGTCGAAGTGAGCCTGCATCCCGTGCCGTCCGTGCGCTTGGCGAATGCGACGGACAAAGCCGAAGCCGCCGCCGAATTCGAGATTCGGCACTTCGAAAACGTGCCGCTCTTCTCGAAGTCGTTTCGCGGTTAGCCGCGCTCGGCGGTTTGACGTGGCACGGGCGTCTCGCCCGTGGAGCGCGCTTCGCGGTGCGCGCATCGGTGGCCGCCCACGATACGACACGCGAGACACCCGACACGGGCAAGATGCCCATGCTACGTCCGCGTCGGAAGCTCCGGACAAATTTGCCGATGCATGAATGCTGTTCATGCTGTGCCCCTCTTTCTCGCATCGTCATAATCGGCATTTCCCTTGCTACAGCCGCGCGCACCAACGAAACGTACTTTTCCACATGCCAGTTTCCGAGCGTCATCCGTTCCTGCAGGGGCTCAGCAAGCATCGCGGCGCACCGCCGACCGTCGTCGTGATTTTCGGCGCGTCCGGCGATCTTACCGCCCGCAAGCTCATTCCCGCCGTCTACAATCTCGCCTGCGATAATCTGCTGCCCGCCGATTTTTTCTTGGTCGGCTACGGCCGCACCGCGATTCCCGACGACGAGTTTCGGAAACTCGCGGCGGGGGCGATCAAGGAGTTTTCGCGGCGCGAGCTGCAGCCGGACGTTTGGGACCGCGTGGCGCGCAACACGACGTACGTTGCCGGGGCCTACGACGACAAGGCGGCGTTCGATCGCCTCGCGGCGCACATCGACGGGATCGAGAAGCAGCTCGGCCGCGAGTTGCAGGTCTTGTTCTACATTTCCACGCCGCCCTCGGTCTTCGCGCCGATCCTCAAGGGACTTGGCGCCAGCGGACTCGCCACGCGTCACCTGAGCCATCCGCTGCACTCGAAGGTGATCATCGAGAAACCGTTCGGTCGCGACCTTGCGTCGGCGCAGTCGCTCAACGAGACCATCCGTTCGGAGTTCGAGGAACATCAGGTTTATCGCATCGACCACTACCTCGGCAAAGAGACCGTGCAGGATCTGTTGGTGCAGCGTTTCGCGAACGCGATTTTCGAGCCGCTCTGGAACCGCAATTTCATCGACAGCGTGCAGATCACGGTGGCCGAGGAAGTCGGCGTCGGTTCGCGCGGGGGGTACTACGAGCAAGCCGGCGCGCTGCGCGACATGATCCAGAATCACACGATGCAGCTCGTCGCGCTGACGGCCATGGAACCGCCGGTGTCGCTCGAAGCCGAGGCGATCCGCGACGAGAAAGTGAAGCTGCTCCGCGCCATCCAGCCGCTCGCGCTCGGGCCGGGCGGCGATGTCGCTCGCGCGCAATACGCGCCGGGCATGATCGGCGGCAAGGCGGTCAAAGGTTACCTTCAAGAAGAAGGCATCAACGCCGAATCGAAGACCGAGACGTACGCCGCGATTCGCCTGTGGATCAATAACTGGCGCTGGCAGGGCGTGCCGTTCTATCTGCGTTCCGGCAAGCGCATGGCGCGCCGCGTGACGGAGATCGCGATCAACTTCAAGCGGCCCCCCGGAACCTTGTTCAACGAGGAAGGCCGCTTCGACCTCGCGGCGAATACGCTGTCGTTTCAAATCCAGCCCGACGAAGGGTTGAGCATGGTGCTCAACACGAAGATTCCCGGGCTCGAAACGCGGACGCAGCCGGTGAAGATGAATTTTCGTTACGCCACCACCTTCGGCTCGAACACGCCGGAGGCGTACGAGCGCCTCGTGCTCGACGCGATGATCGGCGACAGCACGCTCTTCATTCGCGGCGACGAAGCGCTGGCCTCGTGGAAGCTTTACACGCCCGTGCTCGAAGCGTGGGCGGCGGCCGGTCGTGCCGGTATGGACGCCTATGCCGCGGGCTCATGGGGACCGAGCAGCGCCGAGGCGCTGCTCGACGCGCGCGGCAACGTCTGGAGACAGCCCTGATCCGCAGTCATGTCTGCTATTTTCGATGCTCTGCCGGGACTCGAGGTCCCGGTCGGCGAGATCAACCAGCGGCTCGCGGCGATGTGGGTCGATGCAGCGGCGAGCGGCAATGCCGCGCCGGCGGTCGACGATGCGAAAGCGACGCAGGTCAACTTCGTCCTGCACCTCGGATTTCGCACCGATCCCGAGGATGCCGCGAAGCAGTTTCAGACCGCGGTGCGCTTCTCCCAGCGTTATCCCAGCCGGATCGTGGTGCTTTGTCCGATTCCGAACGAGGCCGGCGAAAAGCTGGAGATGCGGGCGAAAATCTACGGCGAGTGTTTTCTGGGCAAATCGAAGGCCGACAAGCGCTGCGTGGAGTTTGTGCTGCTGAGCTACCCGCAAGCCGCGCGACGCTTCCTCGAGGATCAAGTTTCGATCTGCCTCTCCACCGACCTGCCCATGTATTATTGGGCGCATCGGTTTTCCGAGACGGGCAAGCTCGCCGACTATCGCTACCTCCTTGGTCGCGCCAAGCGCGTGCTCATCGATAGCGGCGTGGCGCCGGAGGGAGCCCTGACGTATCCGTGGCCGCAACCGGAGGCGCTGCGCGACCTCGCTTATGCGCGCTTGCTGCCCGTGCGCCAATCGCTGGGACAATTTCTCGCCGCTTATTCTCCCGACGCGCTTGCGGCCGGTTTGCGCGAGGTGACGATCACGTACAGTGCGGATTTGGTCGCCGAAGCGCGGGCATTGACCCGCTGGCTGCACCAGCGGCTGAAAGCGTGTGGGGTTGGCGATGAGGTGCCGTTCGCGCTGAAGCCCATGACGCAGCCCGCCCGCGGACTCGGTCTGCAATTTTCGTATACGGACGCCGGGAAGTCGTTCCGCTGGACGGGAGATCTCGCGACGCAGCACGCCTTGTTCGAAGCGACGTATGGCGGCGCGACGACCAAATTGCCTGCCGCAGTGAGCCTGTTGAGTCCCGAAGCCGCGCTCAGCGAAGCGATGTTTTTTTAGACGCCGAGATTGTGCGACGGTGCCAGAGGGTAGGGGCGCCTCTCCGAGGCGCATTGAGTTTGGCATTACTTACACGCCGCACGTCAAAGTCGCGGCGAACCTTGGAACTCAGGGCATCTCGGAGGATGCCCCTACCTTTTAGGAACTGCGCCGGGCGGCGTACGATTCCCGCTAGGGCTCGACCTCCGGGCGGGCCGCCGGCGACCGTTGACGCTGAAGCGGCCCGCTCGGAGATCGGGCCCTACCGCTATTTCTCTTTCTCTCGGTCCGGAATCGATCGTGACTCTATGCGCAGGGAAGAAAGGAGAACGAGAACGATCCGATCAAACTGACCGGCTCCGAGATCACTTCACCGTCAGCACGGTGTACGTCCTTTTGCCTTTGCGCAGGAGGAGGTATTTGCCGAAGAGCAGATCGTTCGTGGACACCGCGCGCGCGACTTCGCCGATGCGCACGTTGTTCAAATAGATTCCGCCGCCCTCGACGTCCTTGCGCGCCTGGCCTTTCGACGGCGCCAGCCCGCTGGTGACCAAGACATCGACGATCGGCGTGCCGGCTGCCTCGAGTTTCGTCCGCTCGATCTCCTTCGTGGGCACTTCGCCGACGACATCGCGAAATACTTCCTCCGGCGTATCGCCAATTTCGGCGCCGAACAGAATGTCGCTCGCTTTCAAGGCGCCATCCAGGGCGCCCTGGCCGTGCACGAGACGCGTGACTTCGCGCGCCAGCGCCTTGTGCGCTTCGCGGGCCCCGGGGTTGGCGGCGTGCTTCGCTTCGAGGTCTTCGATCTCGGGTCGCGCCAAAAACGTGAACTTTCGCAGATATTCCGAGACCTTGGCGTCCTCGGTGTTCACGAAGAACTGGTATAGCTTGTACGGGCTCGTCTTCTTCGGATCGAGCCACACCGCGCCGCCCTCGGTTTTGCCGAATTTCGTGCCATCAGCCTTCGTGATGAGCGGGAAAGTCCAGCCCCACGCCGAGGCGCCGAGCTTCTTGCGGATGAGATCCGTGCCCGCGGTGATGTTGCCCCATTGATCCGAACCGCCGATCTGCAGCTCGCAATTGAGCGCTTTCCGCAGGTGATAAAAGTCGTGCGCCTGGAGCAGCTGATAACTGAATTCCGTGTAGCTGATTCCGTTGTCGCCCTCCATGCGCGATTTCACGGAATCCTTCGCGAGCATGGCGTTCAGCGAAAAAAACTTTCCGACGTCGCGCAGAAAATCCAGGTAGCTCAGCGGCGCCGTCCAATCGGCGTTGTCGACGAGGCGCGCGGGGTTGGCCGGAGCGTTGAAGTCGAGCAGGCGCGCGAGCTGTTCCTTGATGCACGCAACATTGTGGGCGAGTTGCTCGCGCGTCAGGAGATTGCGTTCGGCCGATTTGCCCGACGGATCGCCGATCATGCCCGTGGCTCCGCCCGCGAGCGCGATCGGATGGTGGCCTGCCAACTGAAACCGCCGGAGCGTGAGTTGGCCCATCAAATGGCCGACGTGCAGCGCATCGCCGGTCGGATCGAAGCCGCAATACAAGGCGATGGGCCCTTCGCTCAGGCGCTTCGCGAGCGCGTCGAGGTCGGTGCAGTCGGCCAGCAGGCCGCGCCATTGTAGGTCTTCGATGAGCGTCATGGGGAAAACACGGCAGTAAACGGCGGCGTCGCGAGCAGCGTCAAGGGCGAGCTTGCCGGGGGCGGACGGGGCGTGGACCTCTGGCACGCGCATTGGCCGCGCTAATGGCGAACGCATGTCGTTCAGAATCCACGCTGCTAGCCGGAAAAACGATTTGCGGCGGAAGGGGCAGGGGCTCAACGTCACGGTTTCTGTCCCGGCGAAGGTCGCTGTGGAGAGATTCAACTCATCCCATATTCCCATGCCCATCACTGTTGGTACGCGCGCTCCCGATTTCACCCTCAAGACCAAGACGGCCGACGGCCTGAAGGACATCAAGCTCAGCGACAACTTCGGCAACAAGGCCACGGTGCTGCTGTTCTTCCCGTTGGCTTTCACCGGCGTTTGCACCCAGGAAATGTGCGATCAAACCGGCGGTCTCGGCGAATACGAGAAGCTCGGCGCGACGGTGTACGGCATCAGCGTCGATAGCCCGTTCGCCCAAGAAGCGTGGGCGAAGGCGAACAAGATCGGAATCACGCTGCTTTCCGATCTGAACAAGACGACGGTCAAGGCGTACGACGTGGTCTTCCCGATGCTGGCCGGAGTGGGCGACACCGCGGCGCGCGCCGCGTTCGTCATCGGCAAAGACGGCGTGGTGAAATACGCCGAGCAGACCGCGACGCCGAAAGACCTCCCCAATTTCCAAGCCGTCAAAGCCGCGCTCGCGAAATAAAGGCGGAACGACCGCCCGGCTGCGGTCGGCGCAGAGATCGCCGACCGAATCGTTCAGCCCTGTCGTTCTTTAGCCCCGCAGTTTTTTCCCATCCATGAGTCTTCCGAACCCGTTTCATACGCTGCAAACGTTCACCGCGAACGGTGCGTCGCACCGTTTCTACTCTTTGCCCGCGCTGGAGCAATCGGGCTTCAAGGTGTCGCGTTTGCCGGTGTCGATCCGCCTCGTGCTCGAATCGCTGTTGCGCAATTGCGACGGCAAGCGCGTCCAAGACGGCGCGGTCCGCGACCTCGCGAGCTGGCAGCCGAAGGCGGAGCGCACGGAAGAGGTGCCGTTTGTCGTCGCGCGCATCGTGCTGCAAGACTTCACCGGCGTGCCGTTGCTCGTGGATTTGGCGGCAATGCGTTCCGCGGTGGCGCGGCTCAACAAGGATCCGAAGATCATCGAGCCGTTGGTGCCCGTTGACCTCGTCGTCGATCACTCGGTCCAGGTGGACTTCGCCGGTTCGGCCGACGCGCTGAAGAAAAATCTCGAGCTGGAGTTCTCGCGCAATCGGGAGCGTTACCAATTCCTCAAATGGGGCATGCAGGCGTTCAAGACCTTCAAGGTCGTGCCGCCGGGCATCGGCATCGTGCACCAAGTCAATCTCGAGTACCTCGCCAAGGGCGTGCTGCGGGACGACGCTTCCGGGGTCATTTATCCGGACACGCTTGTCGGCACGGACTCGCATACGACGATGATCAACGGCATCGGCATCGTGGGCTGGGGCGTCGGCGGCATCGAAGCCGAGGCCGGCATGCTCGGCCAGCCGGTGTATTTCCTCACGCCCGACGTCGTCGGCGTGCATCTCACCGGCGCGTTGCGCGAAGGTGTCACCGCCACCGATCTTGCGCTCACGGTCACGCAGATGCTGCGCAAGGCCAAGGTCGTCGGCAAATTCGTGGAATTCTTCGGCCCGGGCGCGGAAGCGCTGCCGGTCGTCGATCGCGCCACGATCGCCAACATGGCGCCGGAGTACGGCGCGACGATGGGTTTCTTCCCGATCGACGGCGAGTGCAGCACGTACTTGCGCGCCACGGGCCGCGACGAAGAGCACGTCGCGCTCTACGAAGCCTACTATAAAGCCCAAGGCCTCTGGGGCGTGCCGAAGCGCGGCAGCATCGATTACTCGGTCGAGCTCGAGCTCGATCTCGCGAGCGTCTTGCCCAGCGTCGCCGGCCCGAAACGGCCGCAGGACCGCATCGAGCTGCCGAAGCTCGGGCAGGAGTTCGAGACGGCCTTCTCCCGGCCGGTCACCGAACA
>CBINOT010000200.1:0-11109 GCA_966252355.1 uncultured Opitutus sp.
GGTTCGACGCAACTTGCTGTGCACCTTCGCGCGCTCGTCCGCCACTGGCCGATTCGCGCCACGTGCGACAGCGATAGCGTGGACCGTATCGTTGGCCTGGGCGGTACATCCGCTCGGCACGGCAGCGGTCAGCTACATTTCACAACGTACGGAGTTGCTGATGACGTGCTGTTATCTGCTCACGCTGTACGCCTTCGCCCGCGCGCTCGCAACGGCGACTTGTCGCGGATGGCTCCTCGTAGCGGCGATTGCGTGTTGGTGCGGCATGGCGACGAAGGAAGTGATGGTTTCGGCGCCACTCATGGTCTTGCTGTACGACCGGACCTTCGGTGCGGGCAATTTTCGCGAAGCGTGGCAACGACGGCGTTGGTTCTATCTCGTGATCGCCGCGTCGTGGCTGCTGTTGGGGTGGATCATGGCACGCAGCGGCGGTCGCGCCGGCACCGCGGGATTTGGGCTCGGCATCACGCCGTTCGCTTATGCCGTGAAACAATGCGACGCGCTGGTGCACTATCTACGCCTTGTGGCATGGCCGGCGCCGCTCGTCTTCGATTATGGCGGCACCCGCTTGATCGATCATCCGTTGGGCGTGGCGCCCCAAGCCTTGGCGATCGTCGCGATGCTCGGTGCAACGAGCTGGGCGCTGGTGCGACGGCCAGTGCTGGGCTTCGCCGGGACAATGTTTTTCGCCATCCTCGCCCCCACGTCGAGCTTCGTGCCTGTAGCCGACACGATGTTCGAACATCGGATGTACCTTGCATCGGCCATCATCATCACGCTCGCGGTGTGCGGGCTGCAGTCCATCGCCCGGCGTTGGGCGTGGCTGCTGCTCTTGTTCATCATACCGCTGGTCGCGATGACCATGCGACGGAACCGAGATTACCGCAGCGAAATCGCGCTCTGGCTCGATACGACGTTGAAGCAACCGGATAACGTCCGCGCGCATTATACGCTGGGCACTGCTCTCGCCGCCGCCGGAAAGCCCGATGCGGCGATCGCCGAGCATCGCCTCGCGCTCCAGCTCGACGCACGGTCCGCTCCGGCGCACAACGACCTCGCGAACATCCTCACTCAGCGTGGCGACATGGCTGGCGCGATCGAGCATTACGAAGCGGCGCTGCACCTCGCGCCGTCGGCGCAAGCACACAATAATTTGGCGAATGTTCTCCTTCGAGCGCGCCAACCCGATGCAGCGCGTCAACACTACGAAGCCGCTCTGCAGATGCGGCCGGATTTCGCCGATGCGCACAACAACTTGGGCAATTTGCTCGCCCAACGCGGAGCGTTCACGGAGGCGGCGGCGCATTATGAAACGGCGCTGCGGCTTCGGCCGGACCTTGTCGATGCGCACGCCAATCTCGCCAACGTGCTCGCGCAAACGGGGCGGCTCGCCGAAGCGATTCCACACTACGAAGCCGCATTGCAACTGCGGCCCGATTTCGCCGATGCACATTTCAACCTGGCAACCACGCTTGTGCAGCTGCGGCGCTGGGCTGAAGCCGTTGTGCATTACGAAGCCGCGTTGCGCATTCAGCCCGCTTATCCGCACGGACAGGAAGCGCTCGCGCGGGCGAGGATGGCGCAAGAGATGTTTGGCCGGTGACGCCACCGCAGCCGCCGTAGCTCGTAGGCAGGACATGTTTCGCGCAAATCCACTCGCTGGTCCGAGCACGAGCGAGTGGGTGCAAACGCGAGTCATTGGGCGGCTCACATCAATGTAGCGGAAACCGTCAGGTTTTCGGGGCGTTCGACCCGCGCACGGACGAAAAGCTCACGCTTTCCGCCACGGCCGCTTCTTTCCACTCGCTGGCGCTCGTAGCTACGGGCGCCAGCGAGTGGGAATCGGAGACTTGGTCCAACGATAACGCAAAAGCGTCCACATCGCGTGCAGTCCGTCACGGGCGCGAATTTTTTTCCCCGCGGCGCGGGAGCGGGGTTGATACGAAATCGGCACTTCGCGAATGCGAATGCCGCGCCGGAGCAAGCACGCGGTGAGTTCCGGACAGAACTCGAAGCCGTCGCATCGCAATGCCAACTCCCGCAGCAGAGCGGTGCGCACGACCTTGTAGCCGGTCGTCATGTCACTCACGGAACTGCCGTACAAAGTGTTGGTGAACCAGCTCAGCCACCGACCGCCCCAATAAAATGCGAACGACGACTTCGGGTTCGCTTGCAAGTTGCGGGAGCCGAACACTGCGTCCACCGCCGGATCGGCGAAGGGCGCGAGCAAGGCCGGATAATCGCTTGGGCTATACTCGAGATCCGCATCCTGAATCAGCACCAAATCGCCGGTCGCCGCAGCGATTCCAGTCCGGACCGCGGCGCCTTTGCCACGATTGCGCGCGTGACGCAGGACACGCAGCGCGACTGGTGTCGTCGCCACCAGGGCGGTGAGGCGATCCGCGCTTCCGTCCTGCGACCCGTCGTCGACGGCCACGATTTCGTCGACGACGCCCGTCGCGGCGACGCGCCGAACGATTTCAGCGATCGTCGCCGCTTCGTTGTAGACGGGAATGATGACGGAAAGGCGCGGAGCCACAGAGACGGTTATGAGGAGGACAGGGCCGACGAAAAGCAAAACGCGCCTGCACCGAAGTGCAGGCGCGTTGGAAAAAGGACGATCAGAGATTGTTACTGAAATGTGATCGTTACGCCGGTCGTCCAGATCGCCCCGGTCTGCAGGAAACGCGTGCGCAAGTCGGATCGCCCGCGGTACTCGTCACCCGATTGGATGCCGTTGAAGATGTTGCGGGCCGTGAGGAAGAACGTCGTGTCGCGGCGAATCCGCCAGTTGAAGTCCAGCGTATGCGTAAAGCTTTCCGACACCCACTTCGGAAAACCATTCGAACTCGTGAGTGTTTCGACGCGATAGCCGGGCCGCCAATTCGTGTTCCACGTCAACTTGGCCTTTCTGAACGGAATTGTGATCGAAGCGTTGGCAGTGTTCTCGGCCCGGAAGAAGTTATCATACGTCCCGTACCACACCTTCGTATAGTTCGTCCGAATGATCGTGCCCTTGAAATCATAAGGCAGGAAATCGAGCTGGCGGGTCAGCGACACTTCAACGGAGCTCATATGATCGCGGTCAACATTGTCCACGGTGTTGATCAGCCAGTCTTCGCTGGAGACGGTCGCCGGCAATGGTTCCCCATTCCAAGAACTTCCGGCGGGGACTTGATAAGTGCGACTACGGATCAAATTCTTAAAGTCGCGACGGTATCCCGAAACCGAGAACAAGCCGAGCTTCTTGAAATAATACTCAAGCGTCAGATTGAGCGTTTCGGACGTTTCGGGTTTGAGGCCTGCATTGCCTGCGTTGGCGCGGTTGAGGCCCGGGTCGGTAGGATCGTCGTTCGTCACCACCAAGCCGCCGATCAATCGATTCATGTCGGGCCGCGAGATCGATTGGTTGTACGAAGCTTTCGCCTGAAGATTTTCCGTCAGCCTGAACGTAGTATGAAGATAGCGCAGCCACGTGTTGTAATCCTGCATCGCACCGGCGCGGCCGCCACCATAGCGCGTCATTACGTACTCGTTGCTCGAGGTCACCACGGTGCCCGTGATACTGCCGGTGAGGCGGCGACGGGTCTCGCGATCGCCAAGATCAGTCGGGCCGTATGCGACACCCCGAGTGTGCTCGACGCGGATGCCCGGCGCGAGGGTCAACCGACCGATATGAAATACCGTTTGATCGTAGAGCGCATCAACCTGCTCCTTTGCATCGCGGGACTGCTGGAATTCGTTTTGCAGGCGAGACGCGTTGCTTATGGCGCTCCAATAGTCGGGATGGGCGGCATAATCTTTGTAGAGGGCCCAGCGATCCACGTTGACCATGCCGTCGATGTTGGTGCCGAAGTCGAAATTCATCCGGTAGCTTGGCTCCGCCCAGAGGTTGAGCGCCTCGTCGGCCGAAGCCGCGGTTTTGTCGGCCCCACTACGAGTGATCGTGTTGCCGTTGACTGGCCGGCGCGATTTGTTGCTCCATTCGTTCGTCTGCCAACCGAAGTTGAAGGTCACGGGTGACCGCAGCTTGGCAGTGCGCCAATTGTACTGCATGTCGGCTCGGCCGATGTATCGCTGGTCTTGGCCTTTGCGATCGTTGATCGTCGCCGAAAACCCCTTCGGGTAATTCGCGAGATCGCGCCAACTCGGTCCACCGGTTTGGTTGATTTGGATTTTGGGATCGGCCGGGCCGTTCCGATTCCATTGGAACGCAAGCCCGCTGAGCGAGCTGGGATTGATCGACCAGAAGAATCCGAAATCGAGGTTTTTGTACCACGTTTTCGAGAGCGAATAACCGAACGAGAAATCGGCGCGAAAGTCGCCATGCCGGTAATGCGCCTCGGTCGAAAAATTCGACGTGGCGCCATATTTATTGGTGCCGCCGCCACCTTGATTTACGCTCACATTTGCGGCGCTGGCGGTCTGGCTGTTCAGCGAATACTCGACTCCCGCAACCTGCGTGGTGCCCGGGGCGTTGGTCGTCGTCGTGAAGTTAAAGCCCAGATCGCGGCTGAAGAATTTCGCATTATACCGATTGTATTCCGCTCGTGCGCCCACCCAGAAGTCCCGAGTAACTTTGTAGTCGACGCGGAGATTCGCGTTATAACGGATCGTTGGCTTGGGCGAATCGCGGAAGCTGACTGAGGTGAGCCGCGGGACCTCGGTGTCATTGTTGGTCAGATTGCTGTCGAACGAGTAAGAGAGAGTTTCAGCCTTTTGCTCGGCGAACGTGTACGAATAATTGTAGCCCGCTAGAATGCCGAGTCGCTTGCCGAGGAAGACGTCGGAATACTCGGCGCCAAAGTTGGGCTGAATGCGGTAGTGATCTTCGTCATCCCAGCCCGGCTGTTTCTTGAAAGGATTACCGCTGAGCGAATTTGCCGCGAGACCCGCATTCAGCCGGATCAGGCGACCGGCGCGGTCGAACGCGCCTTTGCTGCGGAGATTGACGATACCTGCCATCGCCGTGCCGGGATTCATCGGTTGTGGCGTCCGCATCACCTCGACGCTCTCGATGCTGTTGATCGAGATTTGCTCGAACTCGAAACCGCGACTTGCGCCGGTGCCGTTAGCCGCGGCGAGACCGGAACTCGCCACCGGATTTCCGTCCATGGTTACGGCGGTGTATTTGGTATCAAGCCCGCCTAGGCTGACCGAACGTGCGTCCGCTTCGGTGTAGTCGATCATCACACCCGGCAGGTATTTCAGAAACTCGCCGACATTACCTTCGGAAATCGATCCGAACGTGTCCGAGGCGATCACCTGTTTCGCTTCGATGGAGTTCTTCTGCTCCATGATCATCTTGGCATTGCCCTCGCGCTCGCCGCCGACGACGACTTTTCCGAGTTTCACGACATCGGAATACACGCCGCTCGTCATGACGACTTCGACATTCGTCGTCTGGCCTGCAACGACGTTCACCTTCTCATCCTGAGCGTCCAGGCCAGCGTACGTGACCTGCAACGTTTGCATGCCAGCGGGGACACCGTTGAGCACGAAGTTGCCGCCGGCTTCCGCGACGACGGCCAAATTCGTGCCGGTAACCGTAATCGTCGCGTTGCGAAGATATTCGCCGGTGCCTTTATTCAGGACGCGGCCCGTTACAGTGCCAGTTCCGTTGGTTTGCGCTTGGACGAACGAGATCGCCAACAGAAAACCAAGGACGAATGCGAACAGCTTCGCGGCTGGACGCAGCGAATGCATAGCTGAGGGTAGTTTCATACGGGTTACTTAGGGTCTAGAGTATCCGGCAAATCGAAGGGGTAGCCGGAAAGAACGCCGAAGGGGAAAAGGCGTACCGATTTCTCGGTACCCAAATCTTGGTATGCGCCGCTTCGGCAGAGCGACTAAGAGTTCGCCGGACCGTCCGGCGACCAGGTTAGCGACGCTGTCGCGATCTACCCGCGAGGCAAGCTCGCATTGGCCGTAATGCTCCAAGCTTCCGTCGGCGGCACTGCGCAGCGGTTACTTGGTCGGCGTTGGCCGAACGCGTTTCCGGAGCAAAAACGCTACGATGGCGGCGCAAACGATGGCGGCGACCGCCACGCCGGGTCGAAACTTGCGCTCGGAGGTTGCCGTCTGCGATGGCGTGGGGTCGGTCTTCGGCGCAGCTGTCGGCGCCGCAGCTTTTGCAGGCGCCGGCGCTGGGCCAACAGTGACGTCGAGCGTTGCCTCGTTCGCGGTCAGCATTTTCTGCCCCAGCAATGCGCCTTGGTCTCCGTGCACGGTCAGGACATTGCCGTAGCCGTAACCCAACTTCGCGACATGCGGCGCATCGAAGCGCAGTGTACCCGCCGGTGGGCGCGGGTACACAATGTGGAGTGCCAGGTCGTTCTCGATCGTCAGCTCCGCTTTCACCGTTGGTGCCGGTAGTGACGTGTCATTCGCCGTCAACGTGAACAAGGTGAGCCCGCGCGTTTCAAATTTAGCGCGCAGCTCCTCGAACTTCGCCGGATCGAAGGGAATCGCGTCCGTCTTCCCCTCCAACACGTCCATGGCCGTCGAACGCGCCATGGTCGTGTCGAGTTCGAGCGCGGTGGGGCGCAACCATGCTTCGGTGGTGATCTCGTAGGGATCATGCGCAAGCGCCGTCGCCGCGAGGGCGGTGAAACTTACGACATGGCTTAGAACGGCGGAGATTTTCATCGGGTCGCGGAAAGCAAACGCAGCGGAGCCGAGCTACAGGGCGCGACTCCAGTGCTTCAAGTCAAATTCGCTGCTGCTATGGCGCCTTCGCGATGCTCGCTCATCGGATGCCCGAGGCTTGCACCGATTGCTCAGAGGCGCGGCTTTCTCGCCGATGTGAGGCGGGGGCCGACAAAAAGGCGCGGCCTTGCGGCCGCGCCTCGTTTTTTGGGGGGTTGGAGTCAGAGTGATCCCGATTACGGGACGGTGATTTGATCGACGTTGCCCAAATCTCCGCCGGTCGAGGCGAGTTGAATCGTATTCGTGGTGTTGTTATTCAGCGTGATCGAAACGTTCAGTGTCTGCCACGTGGTCCATGCGCCGGTGACGGGAAACGTCACGCTGATGGTCGTGCCGTTCACGATGAGATTGCCGGTACGCGAGGCCGTCGAGCCGTTGGCATAGCGAATGGCGAGCGTCTTCGCTCCGCCGCCGTTGCCGTCCACGTTATTGAACGTGCACGTGCCGCCAGTCGTCGGGAAGTTGACGTACGCCGAGCCGTTGAAGCCCGCGTTCGTCGTCTCGGTAATCGTGCCACCGCCGAGCGTGGCGCTCTCAGCCTGATATGTATCGGAGGTCGGTGCGGCGGCTCCGGCGTAAGTGATGTTAGCCGCGGGTTGCGCCGCCATCCCGTTGCCGAGGAAAAAGCCGGGCCACGGCGGTTGGTTGTACGCGCAGTTCTGCCAGGCAATCGCCACGCGATATTGGTGATCGTGCATCAGCGTGTAGAGCCGGTTGCTCGCCACGATCGTCGTCGTGTAGATGCGCAACGCGCTGCTGTCGGTCGTGCGCCACACGACTTCCTCACGCCAGTCGCCGAAGATATCCGCGCTCACGCACGGGTTTGCTTTCGTGCTGTTGATCGACGACACGCCGGAGGGCGCGAAGATCGAATTGTTCACGTGGTTCGTGTAGTCGTACTTCGAGATCGTCGTGCCATCCAGCCCCTCGCGGAGCAGGTCGGCGTCCCACCAAATCATGAAGTTCACCGGGGGCGTCGTGGAGCTGAGCAAATTACCCTTGTTGTCGAAGAGCCCGCCGCGCGGACCCCACACTTCGGCGCCCGCGTGTGTCGGGTCGATGTCGCCCGCGCCGCAACGGCCAATGTCGCCGCCGGTGCCGGTGTAACCCCAGATCGGCGTGCCGGTGCGCGCATCGCGGAATTCCTCGCCGAAGGAGCCGTAGGAGCCCGGGTCTTCATGGCATTGCCAGACCTGCTGGCCGCCGCGGGAAGGATCGAAGACCGACATGTGCAAGGCGTCGCCATGGCCGAGGCCGTTGGCATACAGTCCCGTGCCCGCGTCGTTGATCGCGCTCGCGCCGTTGCAGACCTCGTCTTTGCCGTCGGCATCGACATCGCCAACCGTCAACTGGTGATTGCCCTGGCCAAAATACGCGCTGTTGCCGCTGGCGTTGCTGTCGAACACCCAGCGTTGGCTGAGGACGCCGTTGCGCCAATCCCACGCGACTCGCACGAGCCGCGTGTAGTAACCGCGACCGAAAACGGCGGAAGGACGGCTGCCGTCGAGATACGCCACGCAAGCCGTGAAACGATCGACGCGATTGCCATAGGTGTCGCCCCAGTCGCCGACGGTGCCGCGGGCCGGAACATAATTCGTCGTCGCCATGGCGGCGCCGGTTTGGCCGTTGAAGACGGTGAGAAACTCCGGGCCGGTCAGAACGTAGCCGGCCGTGCTGCGGTAATCGGCGGTCGAGCTGCCGATGATCGTGCCTTTGCCGTCCTTCGTGCCGTCGGCGGTCTTGCACATCATCTCGGCTTTGCCGTCGCCGTCGAAGTCATACACCATGAATTGAGTGTAGTGCGCGCCGGCGCGGATGTTGCGGCCGAGATCGATGCGCCACAGGCGCGTGCCGTTCAGCTTGTAACCGTCGATGAAGACATTGCCGGTGTAACCGCTCTGCGAATTATCCTTCGCGTTCGAGGGGTCCCATTTCACGATGATCTCATACTCGCCGTCGCCATCGAGGTCCGCGACGCTGCAGTCGCCCGCGCTGTAGGTGTAAGCGACACCGTCCGGCGTGGTTCCGCCGGCCGGAATTTGTAACGGCACATTGAGATACTGCTGCGTCGGCGCGTTCGCCGCCAGCGTGTAGCCGGCGCTCGCCGCTTGCTCGACGCCGTTGATCACCGGACGAACCGTGTACGTATTGGCGACGGTCAAATCCGCACCCGTATCGACCAGATTCGTCGATGCCGTGATGACGGACGCATTGATCTTGGTGGACCCACGGTAGACGTTGAAGCCGATGCCCGACGGATCGAGTCCGAGCAGGCGCCAGCCGATGTAAACCGAACTTGTGCCGGTGCGCATGGCGATGACGCCACGACCGAGATTCTCCATTTGGTAGGCTGCGTGGAGAAAGGCCGCTGAAGCGAGCGCGCTCATAATGACAATGAGCCCGCGGAGTGTACGGGGGAGTAGTTTCATGGGGGAGTAACGAACAGACGCCGATTTCACAGACGCGGAAATGCCGCGCACGTGATCGGAAAGTTTGCGAAGAAAGCGGGGACGCGCGTATGCAACGGAGAGCATCCCGACCGGCAAATGCGCCCGCTGCTGAACCGTTTACCAAAAGGGATTCCCGCGAGCACCCCCGCCCGCGAGAAATGCAGAATATGATGCACTTATCCGTGTTCGGCCGAGTGCGTAGGTAGTTCCACGTACCAGGTGTAGCACTACGCACCGCGATCCCCCTATTCGATGCTTCAGACCGGCTGAACGATGGCGTAAGGCACGCGCTCTTCGCGGCGTGACTCGACGGTGAGGCAGCCATCAAGCATGACGACGCGAGGTGCTTCGCGCAGACGGCACGGCCCGCACCACCGCGGAAGTTCCGCCGCTGAAAGAATGATTCGCCTGCAAGCCAATGCTGAGACTTCGCAAAGAGATTGCCGCGCGTTGGCCCCAAGGATCCCGCCCCTTGCGGGGCGGGATCGACGGGATCGCGGGGTTGGTCGTTCTGCGTTCCCTACGTGACGCGCCGCGCAGCCGGACACGTCACGCAAGCCGGGGTTTTGGGCCTAGGTGTTGGAGCGCCGGCTCGGCGGTGCGCGGCGGACAGACCGCTGTGCACCGGCACGGTTCGAGCCGATGATAGCGCTCGGCGTGAAGCGAAAAGGGGCGCACACGATACGCGATCATCCGCTCTGCCGGCAAAAACCAAACGTTTCCCTCGACGCGAGGGACGTGCTCGCGCGCCGTATACGACGACCCCATCGCACGCGGGGTGATGCCGCGTCCGCACGGGATGGATGGGGGGACATGGTTGGTGTCGAGGGGTTGAGGCCGTTCGCAGCAGCCGGGGGGTTGAAACTCGAAAGAGCACGCAGCCGGACAACACAACGATCGATTCCAGCCGCGTATCGGTCGAGCGAACCGGACGCCGTCGATCTCGCAAGCGACCGCTTTGGCGAACCGTTCAGCAAAAAGATCTTAATGCAGCCTAGGAGATTTGCCCGCGAAAACCCGCGAACGCCTACGACGTGAGACCCGACGCCGGCTCAGTGTCTTACGTCATCATTCGCAGTTGCACCCGGGCGACGAATACGATGTTCAATCCGACCGCAACACCCCTACCCCGATGATTACGGTGCGATCCATCGCACGTCAGCTCCGGCTTTCGCCTGCAACAGTTTCAAACGCCTTGAGTGGACGCGGACGCGTCTCGCCCGAGACGGCGGAGCGCGTGCGCGCCGCAGCCGAAGCCGCCGGCTATCGCCAAAATCCACTCATGGCCAATCTCATGGCCGAGCTGCGCCGCTCGCGGAACGATACGTTTCGCGGCGTGCTCGCAGCGGTGGAACTCCTGGAGCCCAGCCGTTCGCCCCATGGAATCTTCCATTGCGAGCTCGTGATCGGTGCGCGGATGCGCGCCGCCCAGCTCGGGTTCGAGCTGACGGAGTTCGCCATCGGCGCCAGCGGGCTGAGCGTGCCGCGGCTCGATCTCGTGCTGCGCGCGCGGGGGATTCATGGCATCGTGCTGCTCCCCTCGTGGAACGAGCCGGACTGGACTCAGCTCGACTGGACGCGGTACGCCGGCGTATACACCGATTACAACGTCGGCCGGCCGGTGCTCCACACCGTGTGCTGCAATCACTACCGCTCGATGATGGTGACGCTCGCGCTGTTGTTGGAACGCGGATACAGACGCCCCGGACTTTTCCTCGAGCGTCAGCGGAACGATCGCATCCACCATCGGTGGGGCGCCGCTTTTCACGCGTTTCACGAAAGCGTCGGCACCACGACCCCGGTTCCGCCGCTGTTCACCGACGATTTGAAGCGGCAGACGTTTACTCGCTGGTTTCGCCGCTACCGGCCGGACGTCGTGATCAGTCATTACACCGACACGATCGATTGGATGGAGAGCTGCGGCGCGCACGTGCCGCAGACGCATGGTTTC
>CBINOT010000201.1:0-11058 GCA_966252355.1 uncultured Opitutus sp.
CGCTGGTCGCAGCGACCGTCTCTTGCGAGCGTTCCATCGAAACCGGCGGCGACACCGGCTCCGGCGACGTGATGTTGGCGTGCTTGATCGACGCGCTTTTTCGGCAACGGAAACCGTTGCGCGAAGCCGTGACATTCGCTTTGCCCTACGCCGCCGCGAACGCTGCGCATCCGGGAGTTGCGGAATTCCCCGATCCCGCATCAGGAATTTACAAATAATCCTTGCGTTCGGTTGCGTGAAACCGCTTATTCCGCCGTTTTATTTATGAAAGCGACCATCCGCACCCAAGGCCAGCAGTTCACTGTGTCCGAGGGAGACATTTTGACCGTAAACCGCTATCCCGGCACCGAGAAGGGCTCGACCATCGAAATCAAGGACGTGCTCGCGGCGGGCGAAGGTGAGAGCTTCAAAGTCGGCAAGCCGACTCTGTCCGGAGCCTCGGTCTCGGCGACGGTGCTGGAGAACAAGCGCGGCGAGAAGGTGATCATTTTCAAGAAGAAGAAGCGCAAGGGCATGGAGCGCAAACGCGGCCATCGCCAAGAGCTCTCGGTCATCAAGATCAATTCGATTAACGCTTAAGGAGACATCACGTCATGGCGCACAAGAAAGGTCAGGGAACATCCACCAACGGTCGCGAGAGCCATTCGCAGCGGCTCGGCATCAAGATGTTTGGCGGCCAAAAGGTCATCGCCGGCAACATCATCGTCCGTCAACGCGGCAGCAAATTGCACGCGGGCAAGAATGTGGGCACCGGTCGCGATTGGACGCTCTTCGCGCTCGCCGACGGGACGCTGAAGTTCGACAAGGCGCACCGTTCGGTGTCCGTCGTGACGAGCTGAGTCGCGCAAATCCAAATCGCTTCCAAACGCAGTCCAAACGGGCTGCGTTTTTTTGTGCCCGCGTTTGAGGGCGAGAGCCCGCGGCGCGGCGCCTGGTCGAGCCATGTAGGGGGGGCGTCTGCGCGGTGGCACGGGCGTCTCGCCCGTGGACGGCGCTCCGCGCCGCGGACATGGGATGCCCATGCTACGCCATGGGCAAGATGCCCGTGCCACTCAAAACGCGCATACGGTACGACGGCGTCCGTGCTAAATTTCTGAGGTGGCGGTTGGGACGGCCGCCATTAGCTTCGATCCTATGCCAGATCCCGACCGCTCCGCCGAACTTCGTCGGCAACGCGCGCTGATCCAGGAGCATCTCGCGTGGTTAGACCGCGAGATCGCAGACGCCGAAAACGCCGCGGCGCCCTCCCCTCTCGTCACGCGGCGCCTCGGGTCGCCCGACACTGACGTGCTCGACGAAGACCGCTCTCCCGGCTCGATCATGGCGCATGGCGACACGCCCGAGCCTACGGCGTCAGCGCTGGAACTCGAAGCGAAGGCTGAAGCGGTGATGGCGGAAGCGCGGATCGGATCGGCGGATCTCGAGCGCGATGTGCGCCGGGGCTGTTTCCTCTATTTCACGGCCGCGCTCGTCCTCCTTGGCGCTACGGTGGCGGGGCTTTATTTCGCGTTGAGACATTGATTGCGCGCCGTGCGCTCGCCTCGCGCTTGCGCCGACGCAGCCGTGCGGAGCTGGGGAATTCCTCAACGCCTTGCAACGCCCTGGCCAGGCGGCGGTCTAGGTCGACGTGCGCGACGTCCTCCCGTTCCGAGAACATAGCCCGTTGACTCACCGAAACGGTGGCCGCGGGCAGAGTCATCTCGAGGGCGCCTCGCGTCGTGTAACGCCTTTTCCCCTACCCGCTGAACATGTTTGAAGCCGTCGAGCTCGGTCACACGTTATCCGCCAAACACTACGACGCCGCGTTGCCAAAGCTCCGCGCCGGTTTGCTTAAAGCCCAACTGGCGCTGCGCGAGGCACGCTTTCCCGTGATCGTCATCGTCTCGGGCGCCGACGGCTCAGGCAAAGGCGAGCTCGTGCACCGGTTGAACGAATGGCTCGATCCGCGCAGCGTGCAGACCCATGCGTTCTGGTCGCCCAGCGACGAGGAGCGCGAGCGGCCGCGTTACTGGCAATTTTGGCGGGCGATGCCGGGACGCGGCCGCATCGGC
Source organism: uncultured Opitutus sp. (assembly GCA_966252355.1). Taxonomy (GTDB): domain Bacteria; phylum Verrucomicrobiota; class Verrucomicrobiia; order Opitutales; family Opitutaceae; genus ER46. The sequence goes on from CBINOT010000201.1 coordinate 2,052, forward strand.
ATTTTCTTCGGCTCGTGGTACACCGAACCGATCGTGCGCCGCGTGTACGCCGATTGCAAAGCGAACGCCTTCGACACCGCGATCGATCGAATCGCCGCGTTCGAACAGATGTTGACCGACGACGGAGCGGTGCTCGTGAAGTTGTGGCTCCACCTCTCGAAACCGGAGCAGAAAAAGCGACTGAAGCATTTAGAGAAGGAAGGACGCATCGCGCCGGACGACTGGAAGCATTTCCGCCTGTATCGAAAATTCGCCAAGGTCGCAGAACGGGCGTTGCGCCGCACCGACACGGTGTTTGCGCCCTGGCACGTGATCGAAGCGACCGACCGGCGCTATCGCGAAATCACCGCGGGCACCGTGCTGCTGCAAGCCATGCAGCAACAACTCGACCGCGCCGGCGCCAAACCCGTGCGCCGGAAGCCCAAGACGGCCGTACGGCGCGACGATTCCATCCTCGCGCACGTCGACCTCACCCCGCGTCTTTCACGCTCAGACTACGACGCGTTGCTCGATAAATTCCAAACCAAGCTGAGCAAGCTCGCTTGGGCCGCACAGCAAAAGGGACGTTCGACCGTCATGCTGTTCGAAGGCTGGGACGCCGCGGGCAAAGGCAGCGCGATTCGTCGCGTGACGCAGGCGATCGATCCGCGACTGTACCACGTGGTGGGCATCGGCGCGCCGACGGAAGAGGAACGCGAGCAACACTATCTGTGGCGCTTTTGGCGGCATTTGCCGCGTGCAGGCTTCATGACGATCTTCGATCGCTCGTGGTACGGCCGTGTGCTCGTGGAACGCGTCGAGGGTTTTGCGCGCGAAGACGAATGGCGCCGAGCGTACCACGAAATCAACGAGTTCGAGGAGCAGTTGGAAGAGCATGGCATCATGCTTTTGAAATTCTGGATCCACATCGACCAGGAGGAACAGCTCCGCCGCTTCAAAGAAAGGGAGACCGTAGCATATAAACGCTACAAGATCACCGAGGAGGACTGGCGGAACCGGGCAAAATGGCCGGCGTATCAGCGCGCCGTCGATGAGACGATTGCAAAATGCAGCACGGAGTTCGCGCCGTGGAAGGTCGTTGCGGGCAACGACAAGAAATACGCGCGCATCGAGATTCTGAAAACGATCGTGAAGCAGCTCGACGACGCACTCTGAGCAGCAGTCGTCATAGTGGCGGTGGTGCGGGCCGCACGCCTGGATGTACACGTCAAAGCTTGGTGAATTCCAAAATTGCGGAACAAAGCACCTGGGCAGGGTTTCGTCTCAGCGCCCAAAGAGAATGTTGAAGTTCTCGGTACGGTTTCGTGTAAGCTCGATTGTCTCTCTCCCTACTATGCTGAATCATCCCCTCACCCGTATTGTGTCGTGTAGCGCAGCGCTGCTGCTTGCGGCGGCATTGCCGATGGCTGCGCAAAGCGTAAGTGCGCCGCTTACGGTCACGACCTTCGCGGGACTCGCCGGCGCGCGCCAAGTGACCAACGGCAACGGGACGTCCGCGCGCTTTTATGCGCCCGCCGGCCTGGTGCTCGACGCTTCGGGCAATCTGATCGTCGCCGATACGGCCAATAATCTGTTTCGAAAGATCACTCCGGCTGGCAACGTCACGATCTTTTCCGGTTCGCCCATCGATCCGGACACATTGCCGATCAACATCGGCAACACCGACGGCAGCGCGTCAGCCGCACGATTCCATATCGGCGACTCGTTGTCGTCGGGCGGAACTTACGGTGAGCCGATCTACGTGAGTCCCGGCTCGTTCACCCTTGGCATCGACAGCAGCGGCAACGTCTATTTCGCCGACACGAACAACAACACCATCCGTAAAATCTCCCCGACCGGCACCGTGACCACGATCGCCGGCAATGGCGGCCAGGGCGGCGGCGACGGCACGGGCACGTCGGCCCAGTTCTTCACGCCGGGCGGCGTCGCGGTCGACAGCTCCGGGAATATTTACGTGGCGGACAGCTCGAACAACACGATCCGCAAGATCACGCCCGCCGGCGTGGTATCGACGATCGCCGGCGCAGAACGTCAATTCGGCAGCACGGATGGCATCGGCACGAGCGCCCGCTTTACCAACCCGTCCGGCATCGCGGTCGACGCGGGCGGCACGCTTTACGTGACGGACACCGGCAATCATACGATCCGCAAGATCACCCCCGGCGGCGTGGTCACGACCTTTGCCGGCACGGCGGGTCACGCGGGCAACGCCGATGGCACCGGGACCCAGGCCCAATTTCGCGAGCCTTACGGCATTGCGATCGACGCCAACGGTTACGTATACGTCGCGGACACGAAAAATCACGCGATCCGCAAGATTTCGCCCTCGGGCACGGTGACGACGATAGCCGGCTCGAAGGGCGTCAGCGGCAGCGCAGACGGTACCGGAACGTCCGCCCGTTTCCTCGAACCTTATGGCATCACGGTCTCCAGTTCCGGCGCCGTCTATATCGCCGACACAAATAACAACACGATCCGTCTCGGTGTGACCGCGTCCGGCTCCGGTTCGCTTCAGATCACCGCGGTGCCGCCGACGCTCGTTCAGACCACCGCGACCTCGAACGTGACCTTGAAAGTCGCCGCGACCGGCACTCCGTCCCCGTCCTATCAGTGGAGCAAAGACGGCGTCGCCATCGGCGGCGCGACGAACTCGACGCTCACACTGAGCGCCGTCACGGCGGCCAACGCGGGAAACTACACCGTAACCGCCACGAGCGGCGTCGTGACCTATACGAGCGGCCAAACCCTGCTGCAGGTCTTCGCACAAGGCACGCCGGTCCCGAGCGTCACGCTCGTCAGCCAGCCCGCGGACGTTTCCGTTACGGCCGGCCAGAGTGCGACCTTCACCGTCGAGGCCGCGTCGGCTCAGCCGCTGACCTATCAATGGACGAAGAACGGCGTGAACATTCTCGGTGCGACGAATGCGTCGTACACGATCGCATCGGCGCAGGTGTCAGACTCCGCGGCATACGCGGTCACCATTACGGACGGCTCGAGCATCGTTTCGACCACGAGTGCAAACCTGCTGGTGACATCGGGCACGACAACCGCGCCTGCGATCACGACCCATCCGAGCTCTCAAACCGTGAATGAGGGCGCCACGGTGACGTTGACCGGCGCCGCCTCCGGCTCACCGAGCCCGACGTATCAGTGGCGGAAAGACGGCAATCCGCTCACGAATGGCGGGGTCGTTTCCGGTGCGACCACCACGACGCTCACCCTCACGGGGGTCACCACGAGCGATGCGGGCAGCTACACGCTGATGGCAACCAATACCGCCGGCAGCGCGATCAGCAACGCCGCGACGATCACCGTGAATTCCACCGGCCCCGCCGGTCCGACCGCCTGGCTCGTCAATCTATCGGTGCGCACCGCCATGACCTCCGGCCAGGGCCCGCTGATCGTCGGCGTGACGACGAATGGCTCGAAAAGCATCCTCGTGCGCGGTGTGGGCCCCGCACTGACGCCCTACGGCGTGACGAATCCGATGCCAGATCCGCAGCTACAGCTGTATCCCCAAGGCAGCCAGACGGCGACCTACTCGAACAACGACTGGGATTCGTCGTTAAGCGCCACATTCGAAGCTCTTGGCGCGTTTTCGTTCGGCAGCAGCAATAAGGATGCAGCCTTCGTGCAGTCATTGAACGGCGGCTACAGCATCTGGGAATTGGCCACGGGCAACGGCATCGTGATGGTCGAGGCGTACGACGCGAATCCGAGCGTCGGCTCGCCGCGCCTGACCAACATCTCCGCGCGCAATCGCGTGGGCACGGGCGACGACATTCTGATCGAAGGCTTCGCCATTCGCGGCAGTGGGACAAAGAAGCTCCTCATCCGCGCGATTGGGCCGACGCTGCTCGACTACGGCGTCACGGGCGTGCTCGCGGATCCAAAGCTGGAGGTATACAGCGGCCAAACGAAGATCGCGGAAAACGACACGTGGAACGCCAGTCTGACCGCGACCTTTCATGCCGTGGGCGCATTCGATCTTCGAGCCGGCAGTGCGGACGCGGCGCTCGTCGTCGATCTCGCCGCGGGGAATCCGCCGCCGAATTATACGGTGCTTGTCAGAGGCGCGACCGGCGGCACCGGCGAAGCGATGGTCGAGGTCTACGAGGTCCCATAAGGGCCGTTGTAGTACCCCGTAAATTCGAGAGCGCGCCGAGGATGGCGCGCTCTTTTGTTTTCGGCTCGTGGCGGCAGGGCGAACCGCGCCCCGGGAGCCGCGGCTCGGTGGGACGCTCACCCAACCTCGACCACAAATGCCGCAAAGCCGGGCCGGCTGACGCCGGCCCGGCTTGTACGCGCTACTCGTCCGATTGCAGCGACGCGACGACGCTGAAGTATTCGAGGGTCGAGGTGTCGCCCTTCACTTCACCGCCCGCGGCGATTTCTTTCAGAATGCGCCGCATGATTTTTCCGCTGCGCGTCTTCGGCAGGCCGGCCGCAAACCGGATCGTGTCGGGCTTCGCCAGCGAGCCGATTTCTTTGCCGACGTGATTGCGCAACTGTTCCTTGAGCGGATCCGATGCCTCGACCCCCGACTTGAGGGTGACGAAGACGACCAACGCCTGGCCTTTCAGTTCGTCCGGACGCCCCACCGCGGCCGCTTCCGCGACCGACGGATGCGAGACCAACGCGCTCTCCACCTCGGCGGTGCCGATGCGGTGGCCCGAGACGTTGAGCACGTCGTCGATGCGGCCCACGATCCAGAAGTAACCATCCTTGTCCTGGCGCGCGCCATCGCCGGTGAAGTAGAACTCGGGATGCGCCGGAAACTCGCTGAAATATTGGCGCCGGTAACGGTCGTCGTCGCCCCATAGTGTCCGCAGCATCGAAGGCCAGGGCTGCGTGATGACGAGTTTGCCGCCGCTGTTGCGCGGGACTTCGTTGCCCTGCTCATCGACCACCTTCGGCAGAACCCCGAAGAACGGCCGCGTGGCGGAACCCGGCTTGAGCGGAGTCACACCCGGTAACGGCGCGATCATGATGGCGCCGGTTTCGGTCTGCCACCACGTGTCCACGATCGGACAGCGTTTCTTGCCGATCATGGTGTAATACCACATCCACGCCTCGGGATTGATCGGCTCGCCGACGGAACCGAGGAGGCGCAGCGAATCGAGCCGGTGGCGAAGCACATAATTGTCGCCCCAACGCATGAAGGCGCGGATCGCGGTCGGCGCCGTATAGAGAATCGTGAGCCCGTGCCGATCGATCATCTGCCAGAAACGGTCCGGCTCCGGATGGTTCGGCGCTCCCTCGTAGAGGAACACCGTCGCGCCATTGGAAAGCAGCCCGTAAACGACATAACTGTGGCCGGTGACCCAGCCAATATCGGCGGAGCAGAAATAGCGGTCGTTTTCCTTGAGATCGAAAACGTATTGCGAGCTGAGTTTACAGCCGAGCAGGTAGCCGGCGCTGGTGTGCAGCACGCCTTTCGGTTTTCCGGTCGAGCCTGAGGTATAAAGAATAAAGAGCGGATGCTCCGCATCGAACGCCTTCGCTTTGTGGTAATTGGGCGCGCCTTCCCATGCTTCGCGCCACCACGTATCGCGCCCCTCGACCATGTTGACGGGATTCCCGCAACGCTTGACGACGATGACGCTTTGCACGCTCGGCGTGCCCTCGATGGCCTTGTCGACGTTGGCTTTTAGCTCGATGACCTTGCCACGGCGCCAGCCGCCATCGGCGGTAATGACGAGCTTGGCTTTGCAGTCGTTGATCCGGTCTTTGAGCGCTTCCGGGCTGAACCCGCCGAAAACCACGGTGTGAATCGCGCCGACCCGCGCGCAGGCGAGCATCGCGATCACCGCCTCGGGAATCATCGGCATGTAGATCGCAACGCGATCTCCCTGTGCAATCCCCATATTCTCGAAGATATGCGCCCAACGGCACACATGGAAATGCAGCTGCTTGTAAGTGATTGTGCGAACGTCACCTGGCTCGCCCTCGAAGATCAGCGCCGCCTTGTTTTCGCGATACGTGCCCAAGTGGCGGTCGAGGCAGTTTTCGGAGACGTTGAGCTTGCCGCCAACAAACCATTTCGCGTGGGGTGGCTTCCAATCGAGCACCTTCTTGTAGGGCTTCCGCCACACAAGATGTTCTTTGGCCTGTCGATCCCAGAACTTTTCTGGGGAGTTGACAGACTCCGTGTAGAGCCTTTTGTAAGCCGTATCACTCCCAACATTAGCTTGGGCTTTGAACTCGGCCGAAGGCCCGAATTTCCGGTGTTCCCGGGATACTGAGGTAATCGTCTGATCTGGCACGTGGGTGTCGATTAAAGGATTAAGAACGCAAAACTGCGGCTCTTATCCTGCCGTAAGTTTCGAGCGTCAAGCACGGGGACGTGTCCTGCCCTCATACTTGTATGGAAAAGAAACGCGAGTCCGCCACCCCGGCCACTGCCGCAGCTGAATCAGCTGCAGCCACTGCGCCCGCCGCCACTGCGGACAATCCGAACGCCGCCCCTGCCCCGGCCGTAGATAACACGATCCGTGTCGAGGGAGTCCTCGACATCGATCTTCAGCGAGGCGGCAACGGCCTCCTGATCGACATCGGCAAAGGCGGCAAGCGCCGGTCGACCGATCCTTTCGTGCCCAAGGAACTCATTCGGCGGTTCAAGCTGAAGTCCGGCATGATGGTCGGCGGCACCGCGTTTCCGCCCGACGGCCGCTTCCCGAACCCGAAGATGAAATTCATCGAGTCGGTCGACGGCGTGGCGCTCGACGCTCGTCGCACGAAGCCCGAATTCACCACGCTGACGACGATCTCGCCGAATCAACATCTCAAGATGGAGATGAAGGATGGCCGGATGACGACGCGCGCCGTGGACTTGTTCTGCCCCATCGGCAAAGGCACCCGCGGCCTGATCGTCGCGCCGCCCCGCACGGGCAAAACCACCCTCTTGCGCGACATGGCGCTGGGCGTCCTCGAAAACAATTCCGAGTGCCACGTCATGATCCTGCTCGTCGACGAGCGCCCCGAGGAAGTCACGGACTTCAAGCGCAGCGTGCCCGCCGCGGAAATCTGGGCATCCTCGAACGACGAACAGATCGAGAATCACATTCGCATCGCGGACCTTTGCATCGAGCGCGCCAAGCGCCTCGTCGAAACCGGCCGCGATGTCGTGCTGTTCGTCGACTCGATCACCCGGCTCTCCCGCGCGCACAACACCGCGCGCAACTCAGGCCGCACCGGCTCGGGCGGTCTCGACGTGCGCGCGCTCGAAAAGCCGCGTCAACTCTTCGCCACCGCGCGCAAGACGGAAGAAGGCGGCTCGCTCACGATCGTTGCGTCCGTGCTTGTCGAAACCGGCAGCCGCATGGACGATGTCATTTTCCAGGAGTTCAAAGGCACGGGCAACATGGAGCTCGTACTCGACCGCAAGTGCGCCGAGATGCGCCTCTGGCCAGCGATCAACATCGCCGCGAGCGGCACGCGAAAAGAAGAACTGCTGATCGACGCGAAGACGCTCGAGGGAATTCACTTCTTCCGTCGGGCGCTCGTGCAGCAGAAGATCGAGGAAGCGTGCGAAACGATGATCGCCCGTTTGTCGAAAACGAAGACAAACGCCGAATTCCTGAAGCTCATCGCGCGCTAAGCGGCTTCGACCTCGGTCGGCAGTCGATTTCTGCCGCTTCCGCCAATAACAGGGCTTCGATCGGCAAATGTTTCGCCGAGCGATTGGAAACCGGTTTGCCCAAGCAGACCGATCTCCTTTCGACGCGATTCGCGCGAGCGACGGAGCTTTTGCCGTGTTTCCTCTTGCCCCCCTCTGAAAACTCTTGAGAGTCACCCCTTTCTTCGTGTCCGCCGCACGTCCGCATTTCAGTCACCAGCCAACCAAGCATGCATAGTTTTTCCGAGCAATGCCTCGACATGGCCCGTTCGATGTTGGGCCATAATCTCGACTCCATTCAAGCCGACGGCACCGTCCTTCCCGCTCCCGGCGAACAATCGCGCCCGGACGAGCCCGGTCACGTGGCGTTCGCGCTCGGAGAATTCTATCGTGCGACTGGCGAGACCACGCTGAAAGGCCACGACCTGATCGACCTGGCCGCGCGTTGCATCACGGCGCAAATGTTCACGGAGCCGGCGGCCGAAAACGGCCTCGCCTACGCCGCGCTCGGCTTGCTCGCGTTCGGTCCGTCGAAAGAGCGCAATCCCGTTTGGGAACGGCTCGTCGAAGAAACGCAGCAACGCATCGACAAAGCGCTGCTGCATCGCAGCGACTACGATAATCATTGGCAGGCATTCAACATCGCCAAGGCGGTTGCGCGCTTCAGCCTGGGCCTCTCGAAGAAAGACGAGACCTCGCGGCTCATCGAGCGCATGGTCGACCGCATCAACCAGACCAGCTCGGCCGGGTTCTTCGACGACGCGACGCACGGCCTCGGCGGCAACTTCAATCTCTACGGCGTGATGACCTTTGTCTTCACGCGCTCGGCGCTGCAGCTGCACGCCAACAGCGGCGTTCGCGACCGCAAGCTACCGACGCTGCGCACCTACGCCGAAAAATACATCAAGATGATGCCGGATCTCGTGCGGTCCGACGGCCTAGGCTGGGCGTTTGGCCGCGCCGCCGGCGCTTACGGCCAGATGCACTGCATCAGCCTCATCCTGCAGGGCCTGCGCGACGGTTGGATTCCGGACGACCAAAAGCCGAAGTACTTCGATATTCTCCGCCGTCTCTTCATCTTCTTCTACGAAACCTACCTCGACCAAGAGCATGGTTTCCTGGATTTGCGCGATGAGGAACGCACCGCGTACGCGCATCATACGACGCGCATGGCGAATTTCGACGCCGCGCGTTATCTCTGCCAGTGGTCGCGTCTCGCGAAGACCGTGCAGATGCCCTCCGGCGCGCCGAAGGTCGAACCCGTCAAGACGACCGGTCGCTTCGTCATCTTCGACAAGTCGAACCGCAAGGAACAGGGCTTGTTCCTGTATCGCGATGCCGAGAGCGGGCTGCACCTCCAGGTGCCGGTGATCAGCGCGGGCTCCACGC
>CBINOT010000202.1:0-11023 GCA_966252355.1 uncultured Opitutus sp.
CGAAGAGCTGGCAGACCGCCCATCCCGAGGGCGCGATCGCCGTGGAGACTGTAATTCGACAGGGCCCGCCGGACACGATGGGGATCGCCGTGCATCGCGCAGACCATCACCTCCTGTATTGGCTCAATCACCTTCTGATGCTCAAAGACCGCGACGGATCTCTGCGCCAGCTCCACGCCAAATACATCGAAAACGACCTATGGAAAAAAGATCTTCAGTGATCTCCCGCCTCGTCGGGCTGATTGTCACCCCGTGGGCGACGGCCGTGGCGCTCGTCCTGGCGGTGGCCCTTGGCCTGTGGCTGCCTCACGTGGCGATCGCGGTCAAACCGCTCGGCGGAGTCTATCTTGCGCTGCTGCAGATGTGCTCGCTGCCGCTCGTCATCTGCGGCGTGGTTTCGAGCATCGGCCGCATTCTGTGGGACGGTGAGTCGAACCGGTATCTCGGGCGTCTCGTCGCCGTCGTCGGCGCCGGGCTTTTCCTCACCGCGACCCTCGCCGTCGTCCTCGGCATGGTCATACGTCCCGGTTCCGGCCTCAGCGCCACCGCGAGCGAAACGCTCGGTCGTTTGCTCTCGCAATCGGAAATCCAGGGCGTCACCGCGAACATGGAGCACAAGCCGATTTCCTTCTTCGATTTCCTGGCCGGGGCGGTGCCGCGTAATATTTTCCAGGCGCTGAGCCAGGGCAGCCAGTTGCCGATTCTGTTCTTTTCGATCCTGCTCGGCATCGCGCTCGGCTTCACGAACTCGGACAAATGCCACCAGGCGATCCAGGTTTTCGAAGCGACGTTCGACGCGTTGATCACCTTGATCGAGTGGTTGCTCGTGCTCCTGCCGATCGGGCTGATCTCGCTGCTCGCGCCGCAGATCGCGGAGGTCGGTTTCGGCGTGTTGCTCGCGATGCTGAAGCTGATTCTGCTCGTCAACGCCGCCGCGCTGCTGTCGCTCCTTGGCGGCAACCTCATTATCGCGCGGCGCACGGGGCAGCCTTACTTCACCGTGCTGCGCCAACTGGTCGATTCCCTGCTGATCGCCTTCGCCACCAAGAGCAGTTTCGCCGCTATTCCGTCCGCGATGAGCGGCATGCAGCGGCTCGGCATGACGAAGAGCGTCACCGAACTCGTGATTCCGCTGAGCGTCAGCCTGAATCCGCTCGGGAACGTCCACTACTATACGTTGAGCGCGATCTTCATCGCCCAGCTTTACGGGGTGTCGTTCCCCGCTTCCTCCCTGATCATTCTCCTGGTCGGCGGCGTGCTCGCGGCGGTCGCGGGCAGCGCGCTCCCTAGTGCGGCCGCGATCGGCGTGATCTCGATTCTGCTCGAGCCGCTCGGGCTGCCGGTCGGCGCCGCCGTCATTCTCATCATGGCGATCGATCCGTTCATCGATCCCATCACCACCACGCTCAACGTTCACGGCAGCTGCGTCGCGGCGAGTTTAGTCGCCAGCCGGAACACCCCTGTCAACTCGCCCTCGCTCGTCAGTTCGACCGTCTAAGCCGCACCAAACAACCTTCAGGCTTCCTCGCTCTCCATGAAACGCTTCCTTCCCCTCCCGGTCCTCGCTCTCTTGCTGACGCTCGCTCCGCGCGCCCATGCCGTGGACGTGTCCACGAAGCTCGGCTTCGAGTCGAAATACGTCAGCTACGGCACCAAGTTCGCCGACGAAACATGGGTGCCGATGCTCGATGTGTCCCAAGGCGATTACTACGCCGGCATCTGGGGTTACATTCCGACCCACACACAAAAGTCGTTTGAGGGCGAATGGGACTTCTTCGGTGGCCGCACGCTGCACCTGAACAAGGTGGTGTCCTTCGACGTCGGCGCGACGATGTATCACTACCCGCGCGCGGATGTCGATTCGACCACCCTCGAAGGCTTCTTCTGGGTCAACTTCGACACTCCGCTCAGCCCCAAGCTGAAGCTCTATTACGATTGCGTGATCAAAAATTGGATCGGGGAGCTCATGGTTTCGCACCCGTTCAAGTTGTCGGAAAAGGCCTCGCTGGTCGTCGAAGGTCACGCCGGATTCCGCCGGCCCGACTGGCATGCCATTTGGTACTATGCGACCGTGCGCGCGGACTTGATCTATACGCTCAACGCGCGGACGAAGCTCGCGGTCGGCGTACGCTCCACCAACAACACGGATCACGCCGCCGTCGGCCACGATCTGGAAAACTGGTTCGGCGCGTCGATCGCCTGGACTTGGTAGTCCGACTCCGCACCGGCTCCAGCCCCTCGCCGCGGTTCGACATCGTTCGCTGTCGATGCTCTGAGATCGATCCGACGGACCGTAAAGCTCCCACCGTTCAAGGCGCTCTCCTTGGAATCTGCGCCGATCCGCATCATCCGCGGAAAGTCCGATTGGCCCACTTTGGATCGACCGATTTCTCCGCGGATATCACGGATGCCCGCGGATAAATCGCCGGAAGAGGGAGATGGTTTCCCTTGGTCTCGATTTGTGGTTGCCGATCGAGCTATGGGGTCGGCGGGGCTTTACACCGCGATGATTTGTCGTTCGTCGATCTCGTTTCGCTCAGTCCGCGGTTTTTACTGCCTGCGTCTGGCTAAGTTTGGCTTGTGTCAGCCGGAGCACGGACAACAAACTTCCTGCTCCCTTTACACTTAAGCGTGCAAAAGCTCTTCGCCTACCCTCGTCGTCAATGGCTGGCCTTCCGGCTATGGTGGCGTCGGCGTTATCGCCTCATCCGGAATTACTTCATCGTCCTCGGGCTGTTGCTTGCGTTTCTGACGGTCTATTTTTGGCCCTATCTCAACGACCGCGTGTTCATGAGTCTTCGCCCCGGCGAAGCCGGTGTGCTCTGGGAACGGTTTTTCGGCGGCACGAATCTCAACTACACCTATCGCGAGGGATTCCACTTCGTCATGCCGTGGAATCGGATGTACGTATATAACGTCCGACTGCAGCAGACCCCGCACAAGATCGTTGCACTGTGCAAAAACGGCCTTCCGGTCGAGCTCGAGGTCTCGATCCGTCATCGCCCCCTCGATGGCAAGCTGCCGCTGCTTCATACGGTCGTCGGTCCGGATTACGTCAATGTCGTCATCAAACCCGAAATCGAGGCCCACGTCCGCGCCGTCGTTTCGCAATTCGAGCCGGCGGAATTATACACGTCCGAGGGTTATATTCTGAATCTCATCGTCCAGGGCGCGCAGAGCGAGATCGCCGAACGCTATATTGCCCTCGACGATCTGCTGATCAAACGGATCATTCTCCCGCCGAAGATTGCGGAAGCCATCGAGTCCAAGTTGATCCAGGAACAACGGCTCTTCGAATACACGTATCTCATCGCCCAGGCGGAGCAGGAAGCGAAACGCAAGGCGATCGAGGGCTCCGGTATCCTGAAGTTCCAACAGCAGGTGGCTTCGGCCGGTTCCTTCCAGGACTATCTGCGCTATGCGGGCATCCAAGCCACGGTCGATCTCGCGCGTTCCAACAACGCGAAGATGGTCTTGATGGGCAATTCCGACGGCCTCCCGGTCATCCTCAATATGCCGGACGATTCGAATCGCGCCGGCACTCCGCCCTCGAATCACAATGCTCCAATGCCCCCGCGGGGCACCTCCACGCCGTCCGCCTTGAATCTCCCGCGCGCCGACCCGACCGCGCCGCGCAGCAACGTGGCCGAGACTTCGGCCGCCCCAAGCCCTGGTCCGGAAACGTCGGCTGAGCCGGGAGCGTCCACCCCCGTCTCTCCGAATCCTCCCGCGGCGCCCGCGCCGACCCAAGAAGCGGCGCCGAACACGCCTCCGCCCAACCGGGCGCCGGACACGTCTCAGTCGAGTCCCGGGACGAAACCCGGCAAGCCATGACGAAAGTCGGAGTGACCGCACTCCGCCCCCGCTCGCCGTGCGCCTGGTGGGCGGGCGCGCTCGGCCTGCTGGCGGTTCTGCTGCTCGCCGGCTGCGGCTACAAGGAGCGCACCGGCTCGCGGCCGCGTTATGAACATTGGGAGCATATTACCGATTGGCCCGTGCCGAAACAACGGCTCGCGCCCGCGCTTCGGTTGCTCATCTGGCGGGATTATTTCGATCCGCACATCCTCGAGTTCTTCGAAAAGCGCTACAACGTCCGGCTTCAGATCACGTTCTTCGAAAACAACGCCGAGCTGAAGCAGGTGTTCAAGGAACACCCGGACGACTTCGATCTCCTCATGCCGTCCGACTACGTCGTCGAACGCTACATCAAGGAGGGCAAGCTGCTCGCGCCGCTTGAAAAGGAGAACATCCCGAACATGGGGCACATCAAACAGGTGCTCTTCCGTTCTCCCTACGACCCGGAACTCGTGTACTCGGTGCCGATGTTCCACAGCTGCCTCGGGATCACCTTCAATTTCCGCAAGCTGCAGCACATCCCGCGCGACTTCACCCTGCGCGGAAGCAGCGCGAGCGAAAACCTGCTGCTTTACGGTTATCGGGCGCTGCTCGACGAACCGCGCGTCTCGCTCTCCGCCGCCTTGCTCGACGATGGCGTCGACCCCAATGCGCCGACCGACGAACAACTGGCCAAGACCGCGGATCGATTGATCAAGGACACCACGACGCTCGGCATTCAATTCATGGCCAGCGCGCTGCCCGAACGCATGATCAACGACGAAATCATGCTCGCGGTGAACTGGAGCGGCGCGGCCGCCGTCGCCGCCCGCCAAAATCCCAACGTCCGCTTCGTGCTCCCGCAGGGGAAGAAATTCGTGCAAGTCGATTCCTTCGTGATCCCGCTGACGTCGAAGCGGCGCTATACGGCGGAATTTTTTCTCAATTTTCTCCTCATCCCGGAAATTTCCGGCGCGAATACGAACTTCAGCTTGTACGCGAATTCGAACGGCGACTCCTCCCCCTTCATCGCGCGCGACATCTTGCTCGGCCCGGCCTACATGGATCCGCCGCACACGCAGCGCATTTTTTTCGCCGACCTCGGGCCGCTGGAGGATGAATTCGAGCGCCAATGGAGCCGCGTGAAAAAGTCGTCGCTGCCGCCCAAGGCGAAGGTGCCTTCGTTGCTGAAAGAGGATGAAGCCCGCCTGAAGCGGTCGGACCTCACCCATTGATCGCCGCCCGGTCGCTTCGTCCTCGAGCCCGCTCGTTTCCCTCATGATCCGCATATCCGCTCTCCCTGGCTTCGGCGCCCTCCGGCGCGTGGTGCTGACGACGGCGTTCGCGTTCGGCCTGGCCGCCGCGCACGCCGATTCGATCAAGATGCCCAACGGCGAGATGCTGCACGGCACGATCGTGCAGGAAACCCCGGCGGAGGTGACATTCCGTTCCGCTTCGTTCGGCGACCTCAAGATCGCGCGCGTCCCGGGCATGGAAATCGCCCGCACGGGCGCCACCGAATCCGCCGCGGGGGCGAAAACCGTCGCGCCCGCGATGAGCGCCGGAGCGGCAACGGCGCCTGCGGCCACACCCACGGCCGCTGCCGCGGTCGCTGCCGCCGGCCAAGGCGGCCGCCCCGCCCCGCCGCCCAGCTTGCTCCAGAAATGGTTCGGTCTTTCCGAGCGTTGGAGCCTAGAACTGGAGTCGAATCTTCTCGTTCAAAACGACATGTTCCACGCGCTGGCCACCGGCACGGAGCTCACGATCGGGTATCGCGTGCCCAACGAGACCAAGCCGACGCAGCCTCGCCACGAATACGGCCTCTTCGGCGCGTACAATTACCAACGGGTCAACACCACGGTCGTCGGCGAAAACACCGAGGTCGCCGCCCGTTATTTCTTTCAGCCCCTGTCGCGCTGGCTGCTCGTCTCGCAGGCGGATTGGATCGTCGACCGGATCAACGGCATCGAGCGCCGGATCCACGTGCTCGGCATCCCGTCCTATCGCCTCATCGACACCCCGCGCACGCGCCTGCTCGCCGGCGTCGGCCCAAGCTATCTCAGCGATACGCGCTTGGTCCCCACCAGCGCGACGACCATGAGTCAGCAAACCGTCGGCGGTTTCCGGATCGGATTTTATGAGCTCTTCCAGCAAACGCTGACGCCCGCGCTGAAATTCCAGCAAACGCTGGTCATCCTCTCGCGCGCGCAGGATCCCGCGTCGACGTATAATCTGCGCGTCGAAGCCTCGCTCCGCCGCCAGCTCAGCGCCCACCTCATGCTCAACCTCGGCTACGACTACGTGCGGGACGAAAATACGGTTTTCGATCCCGAGTCGATCGCCACGCTGAAGCTCATGCTCGGCTATCGTTTCTGACGCCACCGGAGTCTCTCGCTTGAAAAAATTCATCACGTTCATCCGCACCGAATCGCCGGAATTCCGGGGCGTGATCGTCTTCATTTCGATCCTGTCCGGCATCGTCAACGGCTTCGCCGTCAGTCTCGCCATCAACGCCGCGAAGAAACTCGAGCCGGGCAAGCTGCAGATCCGCGAGTTTCTCCTGTTCTCGATCGCCCTGATCGCCTTCTGGCTCTCGAAGGAATACGTGCTCAATCGCACGACGGCCATCGTCGAGGGCATCATTCGCGATATCCGGATGCGCATCATGCGCTCGATTCGCACGACCAATCTGGCGGTGTTCGAGAAGATGAATCGCGGTCGCATCTATTCGGTCCTCTCGACCGACGCGCTCACGCTCTCGATGTCCTCCGGCGCCATCATCAACGCCACGTCGTCGGCGTGCATGCTGGGCTTCGTCATCCTCTACATCGGTTTTCTCTCGGTCTACGCGCTCGGGATCACGGTCGTGTTCATCACCGCCGCGGTCTATCTCTACGTGCTCAAGAGCAAGACGGTGAATGCCGAGCTCGGCGCGGCCAGCCGGCTCGAAAACGATTTCTTCGAGAATCTCAACGGTCTGCTCTACGGCTACAAGGAGCTCAAACTCAGCCGCCCGAAGAACAACGACTTCTTCAACGCCGACCTCTGGAACATCATCACGTCGACCGCCTCGCTGCGGACGAAGACCGGCAAGACGATGAATCAGTCGGTTTTGATCGGACAGAGCTTCCTGCTCTTCACCGTCGCCGGCGTCCTGTTCCTGCTGCCGAATCTGAAACCCGACGACGTCTCCATCGTCGTGCCGGTCGTCGCCATCGTCCTTTTCGCCGCCGGCCCGATCGGCGATGTGGTCGTGGCCATTCCCGCCTTGGCCCGCGCCGGCACGGCGATCGACAATATTTACGCGCTCGAAAAGGACCTGAAGCAAAACCAAAACGAGACGGAGATTTTCGCGGAGAACCAACCGCTGATCGAGGAGCCGTTCGAATCGATCGAGTGCCGCGGCCTGAGTTTTTCGTACCCGCACACCCCAGGCAACGGCCACGACACGTTTCAAATTCAGCCCTTCGATTTTCGCGTCAAGGCCGGCGAAATCGTGTTCATCGTCGGCGGCAACGGCAGCGGCAAATCCACCTTCCTCAAGCTGCTCACCGCGCTCTACGAGCCGGCGTCGGGCACGATCCTGTGGAACGGACGCCCCGTCACGGCGGACCGGCTGGCGTCGTACCGCAATCTGTTCACGCCGATCTTCACCGATTTCCACATCTTCAAACGCATCCTCGGCGTCCCCAGCCTCGACGAATCCAAGGTCCGCGAGTTGATCGCGCAAGTGGACCTGGTCGGCAAAACCGACGTCAAAGACAAGCGGCTGACGCACACCGATCTCTCGACCGGACAAAAGAAGCGTCTCGCGCTGATCCTCGCCAAGCTCGACGACCGGCCGGTCTACATTTTCGACGAATGGGCCGCGGACCAGGACCCGACGTTCCGGCGCATTTTCTACACGCAGATCCTGCCCGAGATCAAAGCCAGCGGCCACACGGTCATCGCGGTCACGCACGACGATTCCTATTTCGCCCATGCCGATCGCGTCTTGAAGATGGAGTACGGCCGATTCCTCGAGGGCGAACATCACGTCAAGGCGTTCGCCGATTGATCGAGCCGGCATGAGCCCGCTTGGAAAGAAGCGGCCGCGTCGGTGCACCCGCCAAACTCGGCGCCGGCGCGGGCTCCGCACCTCTCGCTTATGAAGGATATCCTACCCCACTTCATCCATCTCGGCGCCTTGCTCTACTTCATCTGCTTTCTCTTTCGAAATCAGATCCTCCTGCGCAGCTTCGCCATCGCCGCCGACCTCTCGTACATCATTTATTATCTCACGGTCTCGGATCAGCCGCTGTGGGAGGCGGCCGCCTGGAGCATCCTTATCCTGGTCACCAACGCAGTGATGCTCGTGCTGATCATTCGCGATCAACGCATCGGCGGCTTCGCGGATCACGAACTGAAGCTCTATCGCTGCCTCGAAGGCGTGTCGCCCCCCGACTTCCGCCGCATCGTGCGGCTCGGCAAATGGACCCGCGCGGAACACGAGATCACGCTCACCACGATCGACCAGGCGCAGGACCATCTGCACTACGTGCTCGAAGGAGCCATCACGGCGGAAAAGAACGGCCGGCGCATCGACTGCAAAGTGCCGCTCTTCATCGGCGAGCTCGCGTACCTGCGTCACGCACCCGCCAGCGCGACCGTTCGTGTCCAGCCAGGCTCGCTGTATATCACGTGGTCCTATGCGGACCTCACGCGCGCACAGATGAAGCACGAAACGTTGCGGTCAGCGATCGCCGCGATGCTGAACGCCGATCTCGCCGACAAACTCGCGGGCACCTGAGCGCGCTCGGCCGGACGGCGGCTGTCTTGCAGACGTCGTACATCCGAACCGTTCGATCCGACGATCCTTGGCCTCGCGCGAAGGGCGCAAAGAACGCGAAGGAGCGGGCACGTCATTCCCTTTGCGCCCGTGGCGCCCTTGGCGTGAAGCAAAACGACCGGGTCAGATCCGAGGCCAGGGCAGCACGATCGCGCAGGTTTTTCGGTGTCATTTGCGTCGTTGCCGCGTACAGTCAGCCGATCCTTCGTCATGACTCGATTCGTCGTTCGCTTCTGCCTTCTTCTCGTTTCGATCGCCACGGTCCATGCCAGTGCTCCCGAAACCGTCTTGCTATGGGACGGCGTCGCACCGGGCTCGGAAGGGCAGACCGGCGATGAGATCGTCCGATTAAGTGACACCGGCGAACACATCGTCAGCAATGTGCACCGTCCGAGCCTCACGGTGTATCTGCCGGAAACCGCCGCGACCCCGACGCTCGCGGTATTGATCATCCCGGGTGGCGGGCACCGCGAAATCTGGACCGATCATGAAGGCCATAACGTCGCACACTGGCTCAACGCGCACGGCATCGCCGGCTTCATGCTCAAGTACCGCCTGCCAGAGCAGGCCGGTTCGCCGTACAAGCTGCAGCATGAAGTCGCCGACGCAGTCCGCGCGGTCCGCGTGCTGCGGCAGAATGCAGAGCGTTGGCACATCGATCCCGTTCGGATTGGCGTGATCGGCTTCTCCGCCGGCGGCGAACTCGCGGCCCGCGTGGCGCTCGCCGCCGACGCCGGCAACCCGAAGGCCGCCGATCCCGTCGAACGGCAAAGCTCGCGCGTCGCCTTTCAAGCGCTCCTATACCCGGCGCATCCCGAAATCATCGAGCCGACGAAAAACGCGCCGCCGGCGTTTCTCTGCTGGGGCTTTCGTGATTTCCCGATGATCGCCGACGGCATGGGCAGCGTGTACTCGCGTTTCCGCGCGGCGGAGGTGCCCGTCGAAATGCATGTTTACGCCGACGCGGGCCACGGTTTCGGCATCCGCCCGCGCGATACCACGCCCGCGGGAAACTGGATCGACCGTTTCTACGAATGGCTCGATGCGCGAGGGCTGTTGAAACATGCCGATGCCATCGTGTCCGCCGATGGCTCGGGCACGCATGCGACGATCCAAGCGGCCATCGACGCGGCGCCAACCGGAGCGACGAAACCGTATGTGATCCGGATCAAACCCGGCACCTATCGCGAGCACGTCGTCGTCCCCGACGATAAGCCATTTCTTACCTTCCGCGGCGATCCCGACCAAGCAGCCGCGACGATCGTCACGCTGGGCACCAACATCAACTCGCTCGGCGCGGATGGCCGGAAACTTCCCACGCCGGACAGTGCGACGGTTCTCATCCACGGTGCGGATTTCAAAGCGGAAAACATTACCTTCGAGAACACGACGAAGCTCGAAGAGCACGTGCAGGCCCTGGCGTTTTATATCACCGGCGACCGCGCGGTCCTCCGCGACTGCCGCTTCGTCGGTTGGCAGGATACCTTGCGTCCCGATTCGCCGCGCCCGCCGAATACGGAACCGGATGTACCCCGCCCCACCGCCACCTCCCGGCAATATTTCGTGAACTGCTATATCGCGGGGCACGTCGATTTCATCTACGCCGCCGGCACCGCCGTGTTCGACCATTGCCATGTCCACGTGCGGGGCGACGGCTGGATCACGGCGGCATCGACTCCGCCGAACGCGCCTTTCGGTTTTGTCTTTCTCGATTGCCGCGTGACCGCCGCGCCCGAGGTGAAACGCACTTACCTCGGCCGGCCTTGGCGCGATTACGCCGCCGTGGCTTTTCTCCGCTGCGAATTGCCGGACGCGCTCGATCCCGCCGGCTGGCACAATTGGGATCGCGCGCGCGCCGAAAAGACTGTGCGTTACGCGGAATATAAAAACACCGGTCCCGGCGCGCGGCCGGAGAGCCGCGTGCCGTGGGCGCGCCAACTGAGCGACGACGAGGCCAAGACTTATACCGTCGAAAACATCCTCGGCCGCGACGACCATTGGCGCCCCGCCGAACGCTGAGCGCATCGCGGCCCCAGGCGCCAGTAGGGCCGACGTGAGATGGGACCGCCGGAATTGGGCTTTTTTATTTTCGGCCCTTCAGGAGAATCGCACGGCGGAAGCGCCAAGTTGACGAACAGGTTGCGAGACCCGCCGTCACGGGACCGCGATCTCGTCGACGTTCGCGAGATCCTGCCCCGTGGACTGGAGCACGATGGTGTTCGTCGCGCTGTTGTTGAGCGTAATGTTCACGTTCAAGCTCGTCCACGCCGTCCAGCTCGCAGTCGCCGGGAACGTAATGCTGCTGCTCACGCCGTTCACCACGATCGTGCCGGTGCGCGTGGCGCCGGACCCGTTGGCGTA
>CBINOT010000203.1:0-10918 GCA_966252355.1 uncultured Opitutus sp.
CGTCGGCGCGCTGGCCGCGACGCTTGCGCCGGTCGAACAATTGCAGGAGCAGGCGTTCGAAAGCATGCGGCGGTGGGCGACGGCGCCGCAACGCGTGCTCGGCCCCGCGGCGACGGGCGGGGGCGCCCGTGTGCCGACTGGCTTGTCGGCGGCGGCGTTTCAGGCGGCGGCCGAGCGCGCGAAAGCCGATCTGCGCGGCATCGTGCCCCGTTTCGTGGATCTCGTGCGCGAAATCCTAAATCTGCGCCAGGAACTCCTCGTCGTTCGCGACGCGCCGGCGAGCCTGACGCGAGATCTCGGGAATCTCCTGCCGCCCGACTTTTTGCTGCGGACGCCGTACGATCAGCTGGCGCATTTTCCGCGCTACCTCAAAGCGATGAAGCTCCGCGCCGAGCGCTGGCGGAAGAACGTGGCCAAGGACGCCGAGCGCGCCGCGCAGATTGCGCCCTATGAGCGAGCCCTCGACGAACTGCGCCGCGATCGCAAAGCGCCGGCCGGCGACGTCGAGAGCTTCCGCTGGCTGGTCGAGGAGCTCCGGGTGAGCCTCTTTGCGCAAGAGCTCGGTACCGCCGAACCGGTTTCGGCCGTGAAGCTCGATCGGACCCTGGCGGCGCTCAAATCCGGCAACGCTCCCCGCGAGCCGGCAGCGCCCACGGCCCCCAAGCCGATCGTCGCCGCGCCCGTGGCTGACGGCGAAAAGAAGTCGGCGCCGCTGAAGAATCTCAGCGCGCTGGATAAGCTTTTCCGGCGCTGAGCGGGAGAAGCCGGCGCCTAAACCGGCCGCCAACCTGCCAAAACGACCGTCTCCTCGACGGCGCCGAAATGACGATAATGGGACAGAATATGTCCTGTTATCTGAGATAAGGGGACATATTCTGTCCTATTATCTAAACCCCGCCCGTTCGCGAGAGACGCCTGTTTCGCGCCAATCGTGCCCTTGCTGGCTTGGCCGCAACGGATCGAGCGGTGCCGCGTCTGGCTCGAACTCCGGCAGGAACCGCCGGTCGGTTTTTCTCCACCCATGAAACGCTCGTTACTCCTCCTCCTCGCCGCGGTGCTTTGCGCCGCTCTCCCCACCAATGCCCAGGAATGGGCGAAGGAACGTGTTCAGAAATCGCCGCGCCATCTCGAGTGGGTCAGCGTCAAGCACGACGATCGCGAGGTGAAGTGCTTCATCGGGTTTCCCGAGCGCAAAGACAAGGCGCCCGCCGTGATCGTGATCCACGAGATCTTCGGCCATACCGACTGGGTGCAGAGCGTCGTCGATCAGCTCGCGGAAGCCGGCTACATCGCCATCGCGCCGGATTTGCTTTCCGGCATGGCGCCGGGCGGCGGCGGCTCGGCCGAGCTGGGTTCCAACGTCGGCCGCACGATCAACACGATCCCGGCCGCGCAGCTGCTCGCCGATCTCGATGCGGTCGCCGAGTACGTTGGCCGCGAGCCGGCCTGTAACGGCACACTCGCGGTCGTCGGCTTTTGCTGGGGCGGCGGCAAGACGTTCGCCTATGCGGCGCACAATCCGAAGCTCGCGGCGGCCCTGGTCTTTTACGGCCCGGCCCCGAAACCCGAGGACATGGCGACGATCAAAGCCCCGGTGTACGGCTTCTACGGCGGCAACGACGCGCGGATTTCGGCCGCGGTGCCGAAAGTCGCCGAGCAAATGAAGGCCGCCGAGAAGACCTACGAGCCGGTCGTTTACGACGGCGCCGGCCACGGCTTCATGCGCGCCGGGGAGGATCCGCAAAATAAAAGCGAAGCGAACAAGACCGCCCGCGACAAAGCCTGGGCGCGCGTGAAGGAAATTCTCGGCAAGCTGTAGCGAGGCTTGCCGGGTCGTGCGTCGGCTGGCCTCTGGGGAGGCAGCTACAACCAAGCCCGCGATACCGAGGCGACGGCGGCACGCACACGGCCGTCGTCTCAACCCTTCCCCGGCTTCGCTGGTTTTCCGTTGGGTTTCACGCCCTTGGCGCGCAAGAGCTGGCTCAGCGTTTGTTGCGCCTGCTGCTCTTGCTGCAATTGCTGCAACGCCGTGAGTTGTTGCGGTGAGAGAAAGGTCTGCGCTTTCGAAATTGCGGGCGGTGTGATGACTGCCGCGGTGGTCGACGTGCCCAATCCGCTCAAGGGCCCGGGCAACGGTGCGACGACCGTCGCGGCGTGCGGCGGTTTGACGCCGTTTGCGCCGGCGGGCGCGCCCGCATTCGCGGCTGGCTGACGCGCGGCGTTGGCGAGCGTTTGCACGAGTTGCTCCTGCTGCCGCGAACTCAGCGGCGTCCCCGTGTAACTTAGCCGCTGCGCCAGTCGGTCGACGGTTTCACGCTGCGGCAGCGTGCGCTCGTAGTTCTGGTACTGCTTGTAGACCTGCTGGCCGAGCAGCTGCTTGATGCTCTCGTCGATCTCTTTCTGGGTCGCACGGGCGACGGTATTGGCGAGATTGCGCGCGTGCCGGCCGGTGAGGCCTTGATCGTGGGCGGCGATCATCGCGTCCGCGAATGCGCTCTGTTTATCGCCGAGGAGGCGTTCCATTTGCTGCTGTTGCTCGGGCGAGAGGTGCAACTTCCGGAAGAGCGCGGCGTACTTGCTGTCGATCTTTCCGCGTTGTTGCAGCGCCATCAGTTTTTGGAATTCCGGCAGGTCGGCGAGCGCCGCGAGCACCTCGAATTCCGCGTCCGCCTTCGATCCGCCATCGAAGGTTATGCCGTCCAGCGAGGCGACTTTCGCGAGCAGCGAGGCGTCGGCGGTCTTTTCGACGTCGCCTTCATGCTCCGCTTCCGTCGTCGCCGCGGTGTCGCCCGCGGCGCCACGAGTGGCCGCGAGTTTCGCCTCGAGCTCGACGTTGCGCTTCGCGAGCGCCTGCAGTCGCGCCTCGAGCGCCGCGCGATCGCCGTTCCCGAGCAGTTGGGACCGCAATTCGATGAGCTCGCGATACTGATGCCAGGCCAGCGCGGTCGCGCCAAGAAGCGCGAGGACGAGGGTGACAAGCACAAGAAATTTGATGCGCACGACGAGGGGAAGACGGCGCGCGGAGGGCTCCGGTTGCGGCGAGCGTGTCGGCGACGACTTATTCCGCTCGGCGCGAAGCTTGCCGCAGGCGCGCAACCCCCGGTAGCGTGCATGCGTTCTCCACTCTATGCCGCACCGCTTTGCCGCGTCGCGCCTTGCTTGATCGCTCATGCGCGGAAATTTTCTCTCGCTCTTCGGTCTCGGTTTTCTGGCCCTTGCCGTTTGGGGTGCACTGCGCGTCCGGCGCGATCTGGCGTCGAGCGTAACGCACTGGGAGCGCGCATTATTTGGGCGCGGCGCGCCCATCTCGCGTTGGGACTCTCCCCTCAGATTCTGGTGCGCCATTGCCGTGAACACCGCCATCGTGCTGCTGTTCGCGCTCGTGGGCGCCGTGGCGTTTCGGGCAACCACCCTGCAATGGATTCGGCGGTAAGGCCGCGGTGAGGGGCGGGGCGGGCTCGCTGGCGATGCGGGAGTGCGGCTCAGTCGTTGCGAGCATGCTGCGACCTGCGGAGCTCGGTCCGCGCTTTACCTGAATCCGAGTTCCGACACATTGGGCGCCATGCCGGACGAGTCGGACCCGCCGCGAAAATTCTACGATTTCAAGCATCGCGAATTCGAGCGGGCCAATAAATCGGCCCATCCGCCCGAGCCGCCGCCGATACCGCTGCCGCTGCCCGCGAGCGCGCCGCCGATTCACCCTCCCGAAGTGCCGATCGACATTCAGCAGCTTTATCAGCAAGCGAGTGTCCCGGGACCCGTCTTGTCGACCGGTCAGCGGTCCGCGGATCCCAACGATGTACACGCGATTCTCCGCGACAACCTCGAGCGAGCGAACGCGCTGGGGATGAACCAGGTCGCCCCGCCGGCGCCGCGAAAGTCGAAACGCGCGCGTGACTATTGGCGGCTCGTCATTGGCATCAATATCATCCTCGGCTTCCTCGCGGTTCGCGCTTTGACCACCGGCAACATCATCCTGCTCGTTTACTCGATTGGCGGGATGGGCCTCATCACTGCTGGCCTGACCTGGATCATGTGGGTGGTGATGGATCGATATTGATCGCGCCCGAATTCCCGGGCGACGTCGTGGCGGACCCCGCCGATAACGAGCCGTTTACGGCACTTCGTACACTTCAATCATGCCATTTCCCGTGGTGCTGTTCACGCCCGAGACTTGGGCGGAATAGTTGCCGGGCGGCAGCGTGAGCAGCATCGCCGAATCTTTGCTGCCGGGCGTGAAGTCGAAGGCGTGCACCGCTTTTGCGGTCGCGTCGATCGCGCTCGCATTCGTCGCGTTGGTCCAACCGACGTTATCGGCCACGACGAACTGCTGGTTATTGGAAATATTATAAAGCCGGAGCTGCGGCTGCGCGATGGGGCCGGAGACGCCGAAGCTGCCGAGCGTGGGACCGATGCCGCGAATCAACACCGCGCGCGTGTTTTCGGCGACCACGAAACCCGCGATGAGAACGCCGCCGCCGACATCCACAAAGCTGCGCGCCGACACGTTCGAGAGTCGGGCGGTGCTCGCGCCACCGGTGTCGTAAAGTTCGACGAGCGCGATGCCGGTGCCCCCGTCGTTGCCGCTCACGTGGACGGTTTGGCCGCCGCCGCTCATCGCGAAATTGCCCAGGATTGCCGCGTCGAGCGTGGTCATCGGAAACGCCCCGACCGCATTGCCGGCCGCCGTGATCGCGCTGCCATTCGTGTCGCCCCAGTTGTTGTTGGTGGCGGTCGGCGTGGATTGACCGAGCGGAATAATCTTCATGAACGGGTCGGCGAGGACGCCCGACACGCCGTAATTCGTCAGGGTTGGGCCGACGCCACGGATCAGCAGATTGCGGCTGCCGGTGCCGCTCAGCAGGAAGCCGACAATCAGCGTGCTGTCGGCCGCTCCCGCCATCGTTCGCACCGACAAATTCGACAAGCGCCCGCTCGTGCCGCTGGCCGCTCCCAGCGGCTGGATCCCGGTGCGTCGCGGATCGCGCAGCAGTTGCGGCCAATCGGTCATGCTCGGCTGAACGGTGCCCGTGAACGCGTAGAGATTCTTGTCCGTGCACCCGATGTACATCGTGCCATCGGGGGCGAGCGCAACGGACGAATCCGTCCAGTCGCCCACGCGCGACCGCCAAAGGAGCGTGCCGTCCGCTTTCAGCGCGTACAAAAAATTGTCGCTGGTGCCGAACACGAGCGAGCCATCGCCGCGTACCGCGGGCGTTGAATATAGCGAACTGAGCGCGGTTTGGCCGGCCGCCGGATACTGCCATTTCTGCGTCCCGTCGGGCCGCACCGCGAAAATCCGCCCACCGGTCGTCGCGATGTAAACGGTCCCATCCGCGCCCAACACCGGCGACGCATCGATCATGTCCGTGGTCGTAAACGTCCACTTCACGCTGCCGCTCGGCGTGAAGGCGTACAATTTCAGATCTCGCGAACCGACGTAAACGGTACCGTCCGCCGCGATCGCGGGCGAACTCGCGATGTCGTTGCCGGTGGTGTATCGCCACTTTTCGGAGCCGTCCGGATTGACGGCGTAAAACATGTTGTCGAGCGAACCGAAATAAATGGTCCCGTCGGGCGCGATTGCCGGTGCCGCGTCGATCCAGAACAGGGTTGGAAACCGCCACTTCTCCGAGCCATCCGGATTCACCGCGCACAAATCGCCATCGCCCGTGCCCACGTAGATCGTGCCGTCGGCGCCGATCGCCGCGGCGGCGGAAATGTACGCCCCGAGTGGAACCTTCCATTTCTGCGTCCCATCAGGTCGCAACGCGTAGAGATTACCGTCCCAGCACCCGAAATAGATCGTGCCATCCGGTGCAGTCGTCGGCGTGGAATCGATCCAATCCGGTACGACGACCGGCCCGGACCATTTCGAGGTCCCGTTGGGGTTAAGGGCGAAAAGCCGGCCGCTCGTCACGGGGCTGTTGATCGCCCCGACTTCGGCGCCGATGTACACGGTGCCATCCGGCGCCACCGCCGGCGACGAAAGGATGTTGCCCGTGACGTTCGACGACATCGTGGCAAAGGCCCACATTTGCGCGCCGTCGGTTTGACCGCGCAGGGGTGCGATCAGGGATAGCGCCAGCGTGATCAACCAACCGCAGTGGCCGACTTCGGGCAGCGTGGGGACACAGGGCATAAGGGTACGCACCCGGAGTGCTGAACGAGAATTTTTGTTCCGCGCAAGCTTACGGTACCGAATCACACCGTCCCCGGTGCGATGATTCACGTCGCATTTACGCGTCTGCGGAAGGTACCCGGAGGGAAAAAACGGTGCCTGTCGCGTCACTGCGTAGGAGGTTTAATTCTCCGCCAGCGTGCCGGGCGAGCCGATGGCTGATGGCCAATCCCATCCCGCCGCCGCCCGGCTTGCTGCTCGCGACGGGGCGAAAGAGCGAAGCGCGAACCGCGTCGGACAAGCCGCCGCCGACATCCGCGACCGTGAAGGTAATGTCCTGTTTCGTCGCGACCGCATCGAGGGTCACGGACGCCCCGCGCGGCGACGCGTCGATCGCATTCGCCAACAAATTGGCTAACACGAGGCCCGCTAGATTGGCAGTGCGCGCTTTAAGCGCGGCGTCCGGCGGGTCTTTGACCACGAGCGCGATACCTGCGGCGGTGGCGTGTGCCCGACTGCGGGTTTCGACCGCCTCGATGGCTTCACGCAAGGGCACCCGGTAATCCGCGGTGCCGGCGGTTTCGTCGCGTAGGACGCCGACTACGTCATTGACGAGCGCGCGCAAACGGCGCGCGGTTTCGACCGCCGTTTGTTGCGCTTCACCTCGCGACGCGGCGTTTTCGGAGGTCGCGAGTTCCGCGACGAATCCTTCCAGGCCCGCCAGCGGATTTTTCAAACCGTGCACCAAGTGCGCGCTGATCGCACCCAGGGCTCCGGTCTTCGCCGCGAAGTCGAGCTCTTGATTCGCCCGCGCCAGGTCCGTGCTTTGCTCGAGCAGTTGCTGATGCGCTTGGGCGAGCCGGCGATAGGTCCATTGCAGCAGCAGCACGATGGCGAGCGCGCCGGCCGCGAACGCCGCCGCGGCTTGCGTGAGGAGCCGGCGATCCATCGTGGCGAGTTCCTCTTCGATCGCCGTGCCTTCGATCCAGAAACGCGCGACCCCAAGCGCGTAACCGTCGGGAGGCGCCGTTAACGGCACGACGATTTCGAGCAGCGGGGTGTGCGTCGCGTCGCCCGCGGCCGCCGGTTCGAGGCCGACCACATCGGCGAGCGACGCGTGCCGATGAAAACGGACCTCCGGACGATGCAGCGGCCGTTCCCACCATGCGCGGGAGGAGTCAGACTCGTTCGCCACCGCCGGCAGCGCTTCCCGCAGCGCACCAGTCGTGTCGAAAAGATGCACGGCGAGTACGCCCGGGAGCCGCGACGCTTCAAGCACCGCGGTGAAGATGTCCGGCGTCGAAACCTCCACGCCCAGTTTCGTCAGACGGGCATAAATCGAGCGGATCTGCATCTGCGCCACGGCCTGGATCGTCTTCGCCTCGCGTTGCAGCATTTCGCGTTGGGGCTGCTCGCGCAGTTTCGCGGTGAGTCCAAACACGAGCGCGCCAAACACGCCGAGCGTCGAAAGGGTCAGGACCGTGAACGTGCGACGCAGCTTGGGGGTGGGGCCGGCCATTGAATGATAATTAGAGCGAGAGATCCCGCCCGCGCGAGTCCGCGGTTCATTTCGGTTGCAGGGCATCGAATTTGCAGACCCCGCGTTCCCCTAGAACGAGCGCTGCACGCCGACGAGGGCGGTGTTGGTCCGGTAATCGAATGGTTTGATCCTGCGATCGATGTCGTCGGTGGCGTTCGAACGATTCCGCTCCCAGCGCTCCTCGGCGAACACGCTCCACTGCGCGCCGAGTTCGCGCTCGATGCGCGCGCTGACCTCGTAGACGTCGGTGATGCGCGCGGGACGTGCGCTCGCCAAGCCGAAGCCGACCTTCTGCGTCAAATAATCGAGCCGCTTCGCGTCGCCTGTGACGGTCACATGCCATGCCGCCCGTTGCCAGCTGACCTCGAGGTTCGCGCGGTCTTGATCGTAGTCGTAATATCCCGTCGCGCGGTCCCGGTTCTCGAGCCGGCCAACGGTCACCGCCACGGTCCATTCGCCGGCGGCTTTGAAGCTGCTCGTGGCCTTCAACTCGCCCTCGCGTTGATGCAGGCTGAGCCGCGGATTGTAGAGGTTTGGCCGCGGCGTCGGTGAAGCGGTCAGCTCGCGATAGTGCCGCACATGTTCGTAAACCGCGGCGGAGAGCGCCAGCCAGTCGTGCCGTTTCCATTCCAACCGGACGCCGGGACGCGAGGCGGTGTAGTCGCCATGGTAGCCGGTATAAGCGATGCGTTTGAGCTGCAGCGAAGGCTCGATCGTGAAACCGCCGGGCAGACTCAGCCGCGGCGTGAGCGTGGCGAAACCCCCGCGAACGCGCACCCGCAGCGGCGTTTGCTGGCTGCCTTCGGTGAGCGACGGGTCGATGTAGGTCGTCTGCATGAACCCGAGCGCCTTGAGCGCCGTCCGCAAATATTGCGTCGGGTGCCACCGGCCCTCCACGTGCGCGAGGTACTGGTCCTCTCCGGGCACATCCGGCGGCGGCGACACGTACCGCAGCAGGTCGGCATTCAAGAACGAAACGAAGTCGAAGTGCTCGCCCAGCGGTCTGAGCACGAATAATTCGACTTCGCCGCGGGCAAACGCGCGATCGATCGGATGGAACGGGGAAACCGTCACATTATTGCGCCAGCCGACGGAGCCCCGCACGGTCGCAGTGACATCCCACTTCGATTTCGCGGGGACGCTTTCGAAGGCTTCGGCGTCGTTCTTGGTCGCGGCAGCTTCAGGTGTGCCGGTCACCACCGGAGGGACGGTTTCCGCGACGAGCCACGTCGTGCAGATCAAGGCCAGCGCGCAGGCGCGGGGAACGAATCGCTTTTGCATAGAGTGGGAACCGTGGATCGCAGGGAAGAACATGGGTTCGCGCAAGCGCACCGCGATCGGCGGAAACTATAAAAACAAAACTGGCAGGGCGAGGTTCCCTTCGCGCCTGCCAGTGTGGCCGCATCCCGGGTGACGCGACCAAAGTCTAAAAATTTCGATTAGCCGCCGCCTTTGCGCTGTTCGCGCAGATTCTTCACCTCGTCGCGGATTTCTTTACCCAGCTGTGCGCGTTCCGCTTTTTGCGCGTCGTTGGCGGCCTTGATCTCGGCGCGAATCGCTTTGCGTTCGGCTTCAGTCGTCGCGGCCTCGAGTTTTTCGATCAGCGCCTTTCGATCGGCGATGATCTTATCGCGCTTGGCATCGAACTGCTGCAGCACGGTCTGCACGGCCTTCGAAACATCCGACGCATGCTCGTTGGGCGTATGCGGATTGGCTTTGCCGTGCTTGTCGGTGGTGCCGGTCGTCGAACCTGTCGTCGTGCCGGTCG
Source organism: uncultured Opitutus sp. (assembly GCA_966252355.1). GTDB lineage: Bacteria > Verrucomicrobiota > Verrucomicrobiia > Opitutales > Opitutaceae > ER46. The sequence goes on from CBINOT010000203.1 coordinate 9,430, forward strand.
TCCCGCCGCTGGTGCTACCCGTGGGGGTGCCCGTCGAGGTTTGGGCAAAAGCGGCGGTGCTGATGAGCAACGCGGCGGAAAGCGCGCTGAGGTATTTGGAAAGCTTCATAGGAGGTTAAATCGAATCGGATGGGGCCGGCGTATTGCAGTCAATGTGCCCGTAATGCCATATTGATGTTTGATCTTGAGGATAAGTAGCTTATAAAATTTACCCCGCGGGCTCGACCCTGCGATTTGGGCCTTTGCACCCAGGATTTCATGAGTTTGGCGTGGGTGGTTAGGCCCAATGACCGTGCGACCTCGAGCGGCACTTGTCCGATGGTCGTCCGCTCGTAGTTACGAGCGCCAGCCAGCGAGTGGACCTCCGGGGCTACATTTCTGACGCGCGCCCGGTTATCGAGCGTCTCCGCTTTTTTCGCCCTTCAGCCGATAACGAACGTAATCCCGCGTGACTCCGAGCAGTCGTGCCGCTGCGGATACGTTGCCGTCGGTCTGAGTCAATGCCCGTTGGACGATCGCGTCGATCGCCGCATCGAGTGAGAAGCCGGTCGGCGGCAATTCGAAATCGGCTGCGACCCACGTCGCGCCGGCGGCCTGGCTGGTCGCCGCTTGCGCGCTCGCGAGCGTCGAAAACGTGAGCTGGTCTTCGTCGAAGACGAGCGAGCGTTCGATCTCGTGAGCAAGCTCGCGAACGTTTCCCGGCCACCGGTGCGCCCGCAACCGCTTCTGCCCGATGGCGGGGATGGGTTGCGGCTTCACGCCGTAGTTCTTGCCGATGCGCGCGGCCAGCGCCTCGGCAAGCGGCACGATGTCCTCGCCGCGCTCGCGCAGGGGCGGGATGCGGACGCGAAACAAGTCGAGCCGATGCAGCAAATCCTCGCGAAAGCGACCGGCGGCGACGAGTACGCGTAAATCCGAGTTGGTCGCCGCGATGATCCGCGCGTCGATCGCGAGCGCGCGGTTGCCGCCGACCCGCCGGATCGAACGGTCTTCGATCGCCGTCAGCAGTTTCGCCTGAATGCCCGGCGACAAACTCGGCAGCTCGTCCAGAAAGAGCGTGCCGCCCTCCGCTGCTTCCAGCAGGCCAATGCGAGCCTCCTTGGCGTCGGTGAACGCGCCGCGTTCGTGTCCGAACAACTCCGACTCGGCGAGCGTCTCCGGCAGCGCCGAGCAGTTGACTTCGATCAGCGGGCCGGCGGCGCGGGGGCCGTTGCGATGCAACCAGCGTGCGAGCGTCGTTTTCCCGGTGCCGGTCTCGCCCTCGATCAGGACGGGCGGCAAGGCGCCTTGCACGCGCCGATCCGCGGCGACGATTTTTTCCAGCTGCTTCGCGACGCCGGCCAGCGCGGCGCCGAAAAAGAAGGCGTCGTCTCGCGCGGCCACTTGCTCCGCACGATGTTGCTCCGTCCGGCGGGTGCCGCGGTCGCGGTGGGCGCGCGCGAGGCGCACGGCGAGTTCGTCGACATCGAACGGTTTGACGAGATAATCC
>CBINOT010000204.1:0-10663 GCA_966252355.1 uncultured Opitutus sp.
AAGAATGTCGCCGGGGCTCGCATGGTAGTGCTGCCGAAAGAGCTCGAACAGGCGAGTCGTCCCAAATCCCGAGCGCCGCACGATCGCACGCGCATCGGCCAACGATGCCGGCTGCGCGCGAACCTCCGCAACGAGCGTTTCAATGTCTTCCAATACCGGATCCGCGCCGCGCGCGAAATCGTCGGGATGGCACTTTTTGCAGGCGCGCAAACCTGCGGCCCGCGCCGCTTCGCAGGTCGGAAAAAACCGGACGTTATTCGGCTTCGGTTTGCGGGCCTTGCACGAGGGCAGGCAGTAAATCCCCGTCGTGAGCACACCGGTGAAAAAATGGCCGTTGTAGCTCGCATCGCTGGCGAGCATCCGGTCGTACATGCGTTGAGTCGAAAGGCGCGTCACGAGGGAGGAGGTGGGAGAGCGAGGGAGCAAAGCACGCGCTACCGTACTCGAAAGACAAGCTCACCGCGTCCGGATAATTTCGCCGCAATTTTTTCACCCGCCGTGGCGCCTCAGCCAGAACGATGCAGAACAGGTGGAGCCCGATTTTAGCGTTCGGCCTCTTGCTCGTGCTCTTACTCGTGATCGTAATCGCGGTCGGGGGATCGGGGACGAAGCAAGCACGATCGCGATCACGAGCAAGATTACGATCACGAGCACGAGCGGTCACCTCGGTCGGAGCCTGCGTGCAGGCGATATCACACCCAAAGCAACGATGCAGAAGAGAGGGGCCGAGAGCTATCGCGGCCCTCAGCCCGCATTGGCTTCGGCTTCATTTCCCGCGGTGTCGTGGCCGTCGCCGGTTGCCGCCACGACCGCGGGCTTCGACGCCGGCTTCGTGCGCGGGGCCAGCGTGTCGATCGACAGCTCGTCGCAACGCGTGAGGACTTCATCCAGCGTGGTCACGATTTCCTCGGGCCGCACGACGCGGAGTCGCTCGTGCAGCTCGCTTACGCTCGCGTGATGACGCCAGACGCCGACAATCATCCGCAGGGTAGGGAATCGCGCGCGGATGCGGCGACACGTGTGACGCGCCGCGCCAACGGTCGAAGGCGGCAAGGCCGAGACGATGACCAATTGCACCGCGTGCTGCGTGATCGTGGCAAACGCCTCTTCGAGCGGCGCGAGCACCGTGTGCACGGCCGCCGAGATCCCTCGGCGGCGCAGCAAGTGGCAGAGCATGAGGGCGACGATCTCATCCGCCTCGTCGCGCGCGGCGAGGGCGAGCACGGTCGGAATGACGGGTTGCGTCGCGAGGGTTGCCGCCGAGCCGGGAAGCGCATCGCCTTCAGCGTGGGACGCCGCCTCCTCTTCACGCTCGAGTTCCTCGATCAGGTCGCGGGTCGCTTGAAAAATGAATCGTTCGCGCAATTGCGGCAACGTGCCCCGATGCCGGTCCTCTTCCGCCATCAGCAGCGCGGGCACGAAGACCTCCTCGTAAAATTCCTCGAGCGAATGCTCCTCGATGTATTTCAACGCGAGGTCGAGCATGTCCTCCGATTCCATCGAGAGCATGCGTTGATAGAATTGCGCCGGCGGCTCCAACACTGGCTCGCTCCCCAGCAGCATTTTGAGGAAATCGAGTCCGGGCACGTATTTCCCGAGCACGAGCAAGCACACGGTCAGCGGCGTCGAGAGGACGAGACCGGCCGGTCCCCAGAGCCAGGTCCAGAACACCGCGGCGATCAGCAGGGCGAGATTCGAGATTCCGGTCGTCGCGCCGTAAACGAGAACCTCCACGATGTTGTTGCTGATGATCTCCATCACGACAAACAGGCCGAGCACGTAGAAAAGCATCGTCCAGCCGGGATCGACCGCGAGCGCCAGCACCACGGGGAAGGCGGCGGCGATCCACGGGCCGAGAAACGGGATGAAGCGCAGGAGCGTGGCGAGCATGCCCCAGAGGAGGGCGTTCGGGATGCCGATCCAAAACAGGCCGATGCCGATGGGTATGCCATAGGTGGCATTCACGACCAGCTGCATGCCGAGATAGCGCGAGACGCGCGTCGCGGCGTCGTCCAGGGCTTGCGTGGCGACGTTTAGCTGCCCCGCGCTCACGAGCTTGATCACGCGGTCGCGCAGATCCTCGCGTTGAAACAGCATCGCGACGACAAACACGATCACCATGCCGGCGATTCCGAGCGGACGCAGAATGGGCGTGGCGAGATCGCGCGCCATTTGCCACGGCGTCGGATCCGTCGCCTTCACCTCGACCGGTACTGGCCGTACCTCGTCGGTGGACGGCGCGGGCTGGGCGTCAGCCGGCGACGATTTCAGATCGCGCTGCAGATTGTCGATCATGCCGACAACCCGCGACGCGAACGCCGGACCATGCGGCTGTTTCAGCGCGGTGATTTTGCGATGCAGGTTCTCCTCGTAGTTCGGCAACTGGCGGACCAGCCCGATCGCTTGCGTCGTGACGACCCACCCGACCCCGCCGATCACGGCGAAAGCCAGCGTGACTGTCGCGAGAATTGCGGCCGTCTTCGGCAGTCCCCAGCGCGTCAGCCGCACGACGAGCGGCGACAGCAAAAACGCGAGCAGCCCGGCGAACGCGATGGGCAGCAAGACATCTTGCCCCAGCCGCAGCACCGCTACGACGAGGACGACGGTTCCGAGCCGGATGAACCACCTGAACGCCTCGTTGTTTTCCCCGAGGTTCACAGGAATGTTCGCCGGCATTCGGCGGGTTATCCTTGCGCTCGCGCGCGGCTCACACCCGGCCGAGGAGCACGAGCACCAGGATGATCACGAGCACGAGCCCGAGACCGCCACTGGGATAATAGCCCCAGCTTCGGCTGTGGGGCCAGGTCGGCAACGCGCCGATCAATAAAAGGACGAGGACGATAAGAACGATGGTCGATAGGGCCATAGGCAATTGGGGTTGGCCGAGCGTAAGGCCTAGGCCGGGTCTACGATATGGGGTCCATGGCTACTGCGTGGTGGGTTGTCCGGTGTTCTCGCACTCATTCTCGTTCTCCTTCTCGATTGGGGGCGCAAAACAAAGAGAACGAGTACGAGAAAGAGAACGAAACTGAGGACGAATCCGGGCTGGCGCCTGTCGGAGAAGGCGCTTACCTCGCTCTTTATGTCCCCGACCTACGACCAACTGCGCGCCGATATCGTAACCGCCATGAAAGCGCGCGACGCCACTGCGACGACCGCGCTCCGCACGGCCGACGCCGCGATCAAGCGCGCCGCGATGGATGCGAACAAAGACATCGACGACGCGCTCGTCATCGCGACGATTCGCAAGTCCGTGAAAAATTTGGCGGACGCGAAAGTGGAATTCGAGAAGGGCGGCCGCGCCGACCTCGTCGCCGCCAACGACGCGGAGATCAAGCTGCTCGAGAAATATCTGCCCCAGGGCCTCGACGCCGCGAAAGTCGACGCGCTCATCGCCGAAGCGATCGCCGAGACCGGCGCGCAGTCGAAGAAAGACATGGGGAAGGTCATCGGCGCATTGAAAAAGCGTCCCGAGGCGGGACTCATCGATTTCGGCAGCGTCAGCAAGCTCGTGCAGGCGAAGCTGCCTTGAGGCGGTATTCGTTTCCGGTCGGGGTCTCCGGCTCCGATCTTTTCCTGCGAATTACGCAGATAAACGCAAATCCCGAATCGGAACGGAAGAGTCGTAAGAGGGCTTTATGCCCGACATCGTTTTACTTCGGAGTGCTTAACCTAGGTCATTATTTTCATCCGCGGTGCCTGAAGGCGGTCGTCGCCTTGGTTGCCGCATCTCTGGCTTACGCGGCCGATTTGGGACCGGTCGCGACGACGACCGCGGGCAAAATTCGCGGGTACGGCGATCATGGGATCGCCGTTTTCAAAGGCATACCTTACGGCGGCGACACCTCGAAGCGTCGGTTTCAGCCGCCGGTTCCACCTGAACCATGGAGCGGAATCCGCGACGCCGTGGCCTTCGGTCCGATCGCGCCGCAACCGACCGCACGAACCGGGCTGACCACGACGCCCGAGCAAGCGGTGGTGAGCGAAGATTGCCTGCGGCTCAATGTGTGGACGCCGGCGTTGCGTGATGGGAAGAAGCGGCCCGTGTTGGTTTATTTTCATGGCGGCGCCTACAACGGCGGTTCGGTGAACGAGGAACTCTACGATGGCGTGCGGCTATGCCGAAAGGGCGACGTCGTCGTGGTCACGGTGAATCACCGGCTCAACGGCTTTGGTTTTCTGTACCTCGCGGAGATTGGTGGGGCGAAGTACGCCGAGTCGGGCAACGCCGGCATGCTCGACCTCGTTTTGGCGCTGCGCTGGGTGCACGACAATATCGCGGAGTTTGGCGGTGACGCCGGTTGCGTGACGATCTTCGGCCAATCCGGCGGTGGCGCGAAATGCGCGACGCTCATGGCGATGCCCGCCGCGCGCGGACTTTTCCACCGCGTCTGGACGATGAGCGGCCAGCAACTGACCGGACGCACGCGCGAGCACGCGACTGCCGATGCGAAGCGCGTCCTCGAGAAGCTGGGAGTGACGGCGGAGCATCTCGAGGAGCTCGATCGCGTTCCGCTCGATCAGCTGATGCCGGCGATCCGGGGCGGCACGTGGACTCCGGTGGTCGACGGCGTCGCGTTGCCGCGCGATCCGTTCTCGCCCGATGCATCTCCACTTTCGAAAGACGTCCCGATGGTGCTCGGCAACACGCGCGACGAGACGCGAAATCTGATCGGCGGCGGCAACGCCGGCCTCTTTATGCTCACGTGGGAGAACTTGCCGGAGGCGCTCGTGACGCACGTGAAGCCCTTTATCGGCACGCTTTCGCCGCCAGCGATTGTGGCGACCTATCGGGAACTCTACCCCGCCTATTCGCCAAGCGACGTGTTTTTCGCTGCCACTACGGCGGCACGCTCGTGGAAGGGGATGGTTCTTGAAACGGAGCGCCGCGCGACGCAGGGCGGGCCGACCTGGGCGTACTACGTCAATTGGCCCTCGCCGCTGGATGGCGGAAAGTGGCGTGCGCCGCACATGATCGATATTCCCCTCGTTTTCGATAATATCGCGCAGAGCCGTTACACCGCCGCCGCGCCGGCGGAAGCGCAGCGATTGGCGGACGCGATGAGCGCGGCGTTGATCGCGTTTGCAGGAACCGGAAACCCGAACACGCCGGAGGTCCCGACCTGGCCGCGGTTCACCTTGGACGATCGTCCTACCATGATTTTCGACCTGCCCCCGCACGTTGAAAAAGACCCGCGCGGCGCCGAGCGGAAGCTCTTCGCGCCCGTTCCGTACGTCCAGCCTGGCACATGATAACAGGACAGAATATGTCCTGTTATCGCGATAAGGGGACATATTCTGTCCTGTTATCGCGGAAAGTTGCTCCCCGGACACGGATCCGAACCGTGTGAAAGCTTTACCCTCCCGACTCAGCGCGTACGCCGAATCTCGAGTCATAAACCCCTCCCCACGGCTTAAATCTCACGTCTTTTTCTCCCCATGATCATTCCTCGTACCAAATCCGTCTTCGCCACGGCTGTGGCGTTGTGCTTCACGCTCGTTCCATTCGCCCGCGCCGTCGAAACCGTGCCGAGCGCGACGGTCACGACCGCGGCGGCGACGTCCGCTCCGGCGGACGCCTCGGCGGCGTCGCAAAGCGCGACACCGAGCGACCAAAACTACCGCGCGCATCTGCCGTATCAGGTCTATTTTGCCGACTATTTGAAGGTGAAGCACGGCCAGCCGGTCGACCTGATCTTCATTGGCGACTCGATCACCGAACAGTGGCGTTGGGGCGCCGGCTGGCCGGTGTGGCAGCAACGTTTCGAAAAGCGCGCCTTCGATTTCGGTCTCGGTTCGGACCGCACCCAGCACGCGCTCTGGCGTCTCGCTAATGTGGATCTCTCGGAGTGGTCGCCGAAAGTCGCCGTCCTGCTCATCGGCACGAACAATACCGGCGATACGCCCGAAAACATCGCGGCCGGCGTCAAAGCCGTGATCGAGGCCACGCAGAAAAAATTCGCGGGCATCAAGGTCGTGGTCCTGAGCATTCTGCCGAATGCCCGCGCGACCGAAAAGATGGCCGCGGCGAACAAGCTCATCGCGCCGCTCGCCGACGATCGCACGGTCTTCTACCTCGATCTCGCCGCGAAGTTCACGCGCCTGGAGGCCGAAAACACCTGGAAGGGCCTGAGCCGCGATCGCCTGCATCTCACCGAAGAGGGTTACGCGATGTGGGCCGATGCGCTCGAAGAACTGCTGCCGAAGCTTCTCGGCAAATAACACCTCGTTCTTGGTCTTCGCTTGCGTTCAGAGACCCGCAATCGCCTTAGCCGCACTCGTACACACAGGGTGAAGCCCGATGTCTCCATCGGGCTGGTTCGATCGAGTAGCCAGCATTTGCGCGCATGGTTCTCGGCGTAAACGGCTGGAAGCGTGCCGCCCTGTAGCGGAAAGCGTGAGCTTTTCATCCGAACGATGCTGGTACCGCCCGAAAAGCTCACGCTTTCCGCTACGCTTTGCGCGATCGACCGAACGCCGCCGCATCGTTGATCGCCACCGTTCGTCACGCTACACCTTCACACCCCAATGAAAACCCACCTGCTTTGTGCAGCGATCCTCGCCTTCACTCTACCGACGCTCCGGGCCGCGGATACTGCTCCGGCCGCCGCGCCGGCTGCTCCGATCGTGCTGCATATCGACGCCGCCAAAGTCACCGCACACGTCAGGCCGACGCTGTACGGTTTGATGACCGAAGAAATCAATTACTCGTACGACGGCGGTCTTTATGCCGAACTCGTGCGCAATCGCACCTTTCAAGATCACGCCGAGAATCCGGTTCACTGGACGCTCTTGCAGGACGCGGGCGGGACAGGGGCGATCGCGCTCGATCGCGAGCAATCGTTGAACGCAGCGCTGCCCGTCAGTTTGCGGCTGGATGTCACGGCGGCGCCGGAGAAAGCGCGAGTCGGTATCGCGAACGACGGCTTCTGGGGCATTCCGGTGAAACCCAATACGACCTATCAGGCTTCGTTCTACGCAAAAGCGGCCGCGGGCTTTTCGTCGGCGATCACCGTGGGGATCGAGGGCGCCGATGGCTCGCAACGTTTCGCGACGGCCACCGTACCGGCGCTCGGCGATTCCTGGAAGCGCTACGTCGTCGAGCTGAAGACCGGCCAGGTGGCGGAAACCAAAGCCGCGCGACTCGTGCTGGCGACCAGCGGCACGGGCACGGTCTGGTTCGATTTGGTCTCGCTGTTTCCGCCGACGTGGCACGATCGGCCGAATGGAAATCGCCGCGACATCATGCAACTGCTCGCCGCGATGAAACCGAGTTTCCTGCGTTTTCCCGGCGGTAATTACCTCCAAGGAAAGACCCTCGCGACGCGCTTCGATTGGAAAAAGACGCTGGGCGATGTGAGCGAACGTCCGGGGCACCTCAACGACGCGTGGAATTATCGTTCGTCCGATGGCATGGGCTTGCTCGAGTTTCTCCTCTGGTGCGAAGACCTCGGCATGGAGCCCGTCCTCGGCGTCTTTGCTGGATTTACGCTCAACGGCGTGCCGAAGACCGGTGCCGAATTGCAGCCGTTCATCGATGAAGCGCTGGAGGAAATCGAGTACGTCATGGGCGACGTTTCGACCACCTGGGGCGCGCGTCGCGCGAAGGACGGTCATCCGGCGCCGTTCAAACTCACGTATGTCGAGGTGGGCAACGAGGACTTCTTCGATCGCCGGGTGAACACCTACGACCAGCGCTACACGCAGTTCTACGACGCGATCAAGGCGAAGTACCCGCAGCTGCAAATCATCGCGACGACGAAGGTAACCAGCCGCACGCCGGATGTGATCGACGAACACTATTACCCGCGCCAGCCCGAGTCGTTCGAGGCCGATGCCACTCGCTACGACTCGTACGATCGCAAAGGCCCGAAGATTTTTGTCGGCGAATGGGCGACGCGCATCGGCAGCCCGACGCCGAACCTGCTCGCCGCGATCAGCGACGCCGCCTGGATGACGGGGATGGAGCGGAATTCCGACATCGTCGTGATGCACGCGTATGCGCCGCTGTTCGTGAACGTCAGCGATCTCACGCCGCGCACCGGTTCGATGCAATGGGGCACCGATTTGATCGGCTACGACGCATTGCGCAGCTACGGATCGCCGTCGTATTATGCGCAGGTGATGTTCAGCGCGAACCACGGCGACGTCGTGCTCGCGACCCAATTCGAGAACAATCCGACGCGGGACTGGCAGCCGCCGCGTCCACGCAGCGCCAAAGCCGAAGATCCCGCGCCCGCGCCGAAGAAGGTGCCGGCGGTTTTCACCGCGGTCACGCGCGACGCCGTGAAGGGGACGATCTACGTGAAACTCGTGAATTCGACCGACGCGGCGCATCCTGTCCGCGTCGAGCTCAGCGGGGTGTCGAAGGTCGAATCCGCCGGGAAAGCGATCGTGCTCACGTCGGCCAAACCCGAGGACACGAATACGCTCGCCGAACCGAGCAAGGTCGTCCCGATCTCAAACATGGTGGCCGATTTCGGCCCGACCTTCACGCGCGATTTGCCGCCGTACTCGGTGACCGTCCTGGTCTTGAATACGAAGTAGCGCCGGCGTGGAAAACGGCGCCAGTCCGTGACTGGCGCCTTGGCGCTGGCGTTCAGCCTGGCGGCTGCGTCAGGCGCCGTCGTTGCCGATCGAATTGGTGGCGCAGCTGCCCGAGATTTCTTCGAGCAAGGTCACTTCGTCTGCCGTCGCCGGCTGGCGAAGCACGTAGGAAAATCCATCGTCGTCGCGCGCGAAAAACTCAGGGGCTTGCGCCCGGCATTGATCGCAGTCGATACACGACGAATCGACGTAGTATTTTCCAGGAACGTTAGTGGGTAAGCGGTCGCTAAGATTAGCCATAGGTGAATGGGTTCGCCCGCGACTGTACGCGCCCACGACGTGCGTCGCTCCGCACATCTTGACGGCCATAAGGTATTTCTTGCGAAAGGTCGGCATCTGTCTCGCAGCTGCCGCCGCCGTTCCTCACATGCCCGGAAACCCGCCCTTGCCGCGCATGCTTTCGATCTGGCGCATCATCTTTTTCGCGCCGCCACCTTTCATCATCTTCATCATTTTCTGCATCTGCTGGAATTGCTTCAGCAGCTGGTTGACCTCGACGATCTTCACGCCGGCGCCGTTCGCGATGCGCTGGCGGCGGCTGCCATTGAGAATGTCCGGTTTGCGCCGTTCCTGGGGCGTCATCGATTTGATGATGGCTTCCGTGCGGTCCATTTGCTTGTCCGCTCCCTCCGGCAGCTCCATGCCGCCCATGCCTGGCATCATCTTCAAGATGCTCTGCATCGAACCGAGCTTCTTCACCTGCTGCATTTGCGCCAGGAAGTCTTCGAGATCGAATTCGGCCTTGCGGAGCTTCTCCGCCATCTTCTCGGCCTCTTTCTGATCGATCGTCTCCTGCGCCTTTTCGACGAGACTGACGACGTCGCCCATCCCGAGAATGCGCGACGCCAACCGGTCCGGATGAAACGTCTCGAAATCGGCGGTCTTCTCGCCGGTGCCGATGAATTTGATCGGGACCCCCGTGACGGCCTTGATCGACAACGCGGCACCACCGCGGGTGTCGCCGTCGAGTTTTGTCAGGATCAACCCGGTGAGCTGGAGCGCCTCGTGAAACGTTTTCGCGACGTTCACTGCCTCTTGGCCGAGTGCGCCGTCGGCCACGAGCAGCACTTCGTCTGGCTGCACGCGCGTGCGGAGATTCTTAACCTCTTCGATGAGGTCGGCGTCGATTTGCAGCCGGCCGGCGGTGTCGAAGATGATGCAGTCAGCCGTTGCCGCCTGCGCTGCGCCGATTGCGGCCGCGCCGATCGCCGGGACGTCCTTCGACGCGCGATCCGCGTAGAATCCCAGCTCTTCCTGTTTCGCGAGAATCTCGAGCTGATCGACGGCGGCCGGCCGGTACACGTCGCCCGCGACGACGAAGGGGCGATAGCCGCGCTTCTTCAGGAGCTTGCCGAGCTTGGCGCTCGAGGTCGTTTTGCCGGAGCCATGCAAGCCCACCATGAGGATCTTCAATGGCCGGGCGGTGGAGAGCTGAGTCGTGCCTTCGCCGAGCAGACGCACGAGCTCGTCGTGAATGATTTTGACGATCTGCTGCCCGGGCGCGACGCCCTTGAGCACCTCTTGGCCGACGCACTGTTGCTGCACGCGCTCGACGAACTCGCGCACGACTTTGAAATGTACGTCGGCGGAGAGTAGGGCGGTGCGCACTTCTTTCAGTGCTTCCGCCATGTTTTCTTCGGAGAGCTTGCCGACGCCGCGCAGATTGCGGAGTGCTTGGCCGAGCTTGTCGGTGAGGGATTCGAACATGGAAGCCGACACCGTTGGCGCAATTTCCGCGATGAGGCAACTCCGTGGTGCGGCTCCCGCCCGAACCAACACCCACAGGAGTCTGCGACGCCATTTTGCTCAGGAAAAATGTAGGGCGGGGTCTCCGAACCCCGCCGTCCCCCGACGCCACGTTCCCAGGTAGCGGCGTTCGTCCCGACCGCCAACTTCAGACGGCGATTGCCGGGCTGCCCGCGGGAGCGATTTCGGGAGCGATTGCTTCGCCTGTTTTGGACGCTGTTGCTTCGCCGGTTTCGGGAGCGGTTGCTTCGCCTATTTCAGCGCGGCCATCGGCCCGGATGTCTCCTCGTCCGCTTCGCCCCCGGTTCGA
>CBINOT010000205.1:0-10579 GCA_966252355.1 uncultured Opitutus sp.
CGGCGTTGCCGCTCAACGTGACGGTGTAATCGGAGGGCGCCGCGTCGCCACCGGCGTCTTGCGAGCCGCCGAGCGTGGCGCCGCCGTTCACCTGCACCGTCGGAGTGCCCGGCACGATCAAGTCGCCCGAGATCACCGCATTCCCGCTCAGCACCACGTTCTCCGGCGCAAGCTGCTGCAGCGAGCCATCGAGTTGTCCAGAGATCGACGGGGCGTGACGCACCAGCGCCGTGGTGCCAATGGTCAGCGTAGCGCGCGTGGTGCCGGCATATTCGAGATCGTCGACAGTCGCCACCACCGCATAAACGCCCGGCAAGGTCGGCGCCGCCGCGTTGCCGTTATAGGTCACGTGCACCATGAGCCCGCTCGGATCGGTCGTGACGGTCACCGGCTTTGGCGCGCCATCGTAGCTCTGCTTGAGATTGGTCAGCGTCACGAGCGGGTGATCGAGGACGCGGAAGTTGACGGTGCCGGTCATCGCGCTGCCATCGGCATCGGTCACCGTGTACGCGAAGCTCGCGAGGCCCACCGTGGCGGGAAAGAATGTCGCGGTGTGTCCGTCGGCGCCGAGTTGCACCGTGCCGGTCGTGGAGGTCACCGTGAACTGCGGCGCATTGGTATAGCCGCGAGCGAGCGGAGCCAGGTCCACTTGGACTTCGCCGCCGATGATGAAGTGCGGGACCGCCAGCCACTGCAGGTAGTCGTCCAGGTTCGTATAGCCGTCGCCATCGAGATCGGCGTTCGCATCGCTGAAGTCGCCTGCGCTCGATTGCGGATTCAGGCCGTGGGCGAGTTCCCACCAGTTCGGCAAGCCATCGCCGTCGGAGTCGAAGCCGGCATCGCGATGCACCTCGGGATAGTTTTCCCAACCGCCGACGTCGTCCTGGGAATTCGGCAACCCTGGCGAGCCACCGAACGGCCCGGTGCCGGTGTAGGTGTACGTGCCGGCGAGCGTTTCGCCGATGACGCGCCGGTCGTGGTCGTCGAGCGGACTATTAGCGCCGACATTCGAGAGAACGCGTTTGTAGGCATCGCGCGCCGACTGTGTTTCCACGAACGACGGGAAGAACGGCGCAGCGACAAACGTCTCGTAGGTCGGCGGCGTGACTCCGCTTGAAACGACGCTGCGACGCCCCGCCGTTTGGTTGGTCTCGTCAAAATGGCCGGGCATCACATTGCCGTCGAAATACGCGCGCTGCGATCCGGGCGCGTCGTTTTCGTGATTCATCGTCAGGGCGTAGAAGATGTGCGAGGCCGCGCCGGGCTTGTAGTAGTTGTTGACGAAGTTGAGCTCCTTCGTCCCGCCGTCGGTCGTCCGTCCGCCCCAGTTATAGACGACGTTGTTGCGGATATCGAGACGACCGGCGAAGAAGCCGGCGCCGTCGAGCCCGCCGCCGAGCGACCAGTTCCGACCTTCGTTATGCGCGAGCAGATTGTGGTGGAAGCTGCCGATGTCGCCGCCGATCGTCGCCGCGTAACCGTGCGCGGTGCCCGGCGGATAATTTTGGTGGCCGGCGATGTTGAGCGCTTCGGAAATCAGCGTGCGCTGCAAGGTGATGTTCTTCGCCGTGCGCGAGCTGAACGCCTCGTCGATCGACCAGCTGATCGAGCAGTGGTCCATGATGCTGAAATCGCTGCCGGCGAGCCCGCCGCCATCGATCGTCGCGCCGGAGATGTTGCCCGGCCGATTGCGAATGAAACGCACGACGGCGTCGCGGGCGCCGCTGAGGCCGAACGGCCATTGGCGGGTCGTGATGCCTTTGCCCGGAGCGGTCTGGCCCGCGACGGTCACGTAGGGCTGATTCAGCGTGAGGCGCGATTGCAACGTGATCAGGCCGCCCACGTCGAAGACGATGGTGCGCGGTCCGGTTTCTTGTTCGACCGCGTAGCGGAGCGTGCCGGGGATCGGCGTTTGGCTCGAGGTGTAATCGGCAAGCGAGGTGACTTTGACGACCTTGCCGCCACGACCGCCGCGGGCGAACCGGCCATAGCCTTCCGCATCGGGGAACGCGAGGTGACGCGGGCGGAAGTACCACACGGTGCCCTTGGTCACGTTGCCGAGCGGATCGATCTCATCGACGCGCCAGTAGTATTTCCCGTGTTTGTCGGGCGTCACCGCGAGATAGTTGAGCGACGTGCGGTTGCCTTTGAACTCAGGCGAACTGCGGTTGGCGGCGCGCACCGTGGTTTCGCTCGTACCGAAATAGACGTCGTGAGAAACGGCCGTCCCGATCGTCGGGCCTGCCCAGCTGAGCGTGATCGTGCCGGTGTCGGCGTCGGCGTGCTCGTCGAAATTGGCCGGCGACGGCGAGGTGGCCTGCCGGGTCGAGTTCGGCGTATCGAGTTCAAAGCCATTGATCACTGGATTCTTTCGGGCCGAGGTCGTGGCCAGCTCCGCCGAGAATAGAATCGTCGTGACGTCGGTCGTCGCGCCCACAGTGAACTCGACGTAGCTGACGGTCGCGGCATTGTTCGTCGCGGCGCGGATCGTGGGTTGCACGTTGTCCGCGGCGAGGACGCTGTTCACATAGATGTCGATCGGACCTTGCGTGCCGGCGGCGAGATTGTCCCAGGCATTATGATACGTCAGCAGCGTGTGGGTGCCGGGAAGCAGCCCGGTGATGGTCATCTTGATTTCTCCGCCGGTGCCAAGCGTGGCGGGATTCACGGTGATGCCGTCGCTGACGAGCTTGGCGGTGCCTTGCGCGCCGACCTGAAACCAGTTGCTCAGGATGCCGGTGCCGCCGCGGCTTTGGGAAAGCGGCGTTTGCGCGAAACTGATCGTGACCGTCTCGCCGGCGGTGGTCGTAAACGTCTGGGTCGCGGCGTTGAGCCCGGTGGCTTCCGTGCCGGTGCCGGCAGGAATAATCGGACTCCACATCGTGTAGCCCGGTTCGGTTTGGCTGACTTGGTTCCGGGTGGTCCGGTTGATGTCGACCTTCAGCTCGCCGGCCAGCAACTGCGCAGCGGCGGCGCCGGCAAGTGCCACGGGGCGGAGGCATCGAAGCATCGTGAGGATATGGGCAGGCAGGGTGTTCATAACGAAAATGGCAGCGTTCACGGCGCGGGGTGTTCGATTTCGGCGACGATGCTGGTGCGATCGCCCGGGCTGAGATCGGTCGAGGTCTCGGCGAAACGCTTGGCCGCGGCGGGATCGCGCGTCGCCCATTGGCGCAATACGTCGGCCAGAATGCTCGAGCGCCGCTCGGGGTCTTTGATCGACTTGGCCCAGGTGAGGGCGACCTGCGGGTTCTTGGCGACGAGCTCGGTGATCGTGGCGACGGCAGCGGCGCCGGCGTCGAACTCATCGCCGCCGTCCAGGCGTTCCATCCAGCTGACGGCGGCGACGGGATCCGCCGTCACCCATTGCAGCAAGCCATCGCGCAAGGCGGTTTGGCGGTCCTCGCCCGCCGGCAGGCGCTCGGCGAAGGCGACCAGCGAAGCGGGATCGTTCGACGACCAGCCGCTGACCATGCTTTGCCAGGCTTCCCGGCGCCCCTCGGGATCGTCGATCCGCGACACGGCCGCGGCCGCTTGTTCGGGCTGATACAACGCCCATTGGAAAAATGCGGTGCCGAGCCAATGATTACGCTCGGCCGGACTCGCGGTGCGGGCGAATTCCATCGCGCGGTCGAATTCGCCTTTGCGCGCAAGTCCCTCGATCAACAGCGCGCCGTAATCGCCGGCCATCGCGGGATCCGCGGCGCAAAGCTGCGCGATCGCTTGCACGGCTTCCGCGGGTTTCGCGACGGCACCGGCGGTGATTTGCTCCGCGGCGTCGTGCCGCTCGCCGGCCCGCAGGTGGGCGAGCATCCAGGCAACAGCCGCGGCCGGATCGCGGGTCGACCAGCCGCGCAAGGCGGCGCGCAACAGCAGTCCGCGCTGACGCCACGTCGGCTCGGCTTGGGCGAGCCGGATGGCTTCTTCGGGGTTTTCCGCCGCAAGCTCGGCCATCAACGCAACGCGGGCGCTTTCGGCGATCGGTTGATCGCGCTGGGAAACGACCGCCGACCACCGTTGTTGCCAGCTTGCCACGCCGGCGGCGGCAGACTCGCTGCGACTGGACGAGTTCCCGGCCGCCTCGAGCTGAGCGTGCGCCGCAGCCGGAGGCGCGACCGCCCGGCGAACGCTCCATCGTCCCAAGTAGAAGGCGACCCCCACGCCGACGCCGCTCGCGGCGATCGCGAGAACGGTCGAAAAGCGTCGAGGCCGCGGGGTGTTCATGGGTGGAGAACAAAAGGCCGGACGCGGGGACGCGTCCGGCCTCGTGCGAAATCGAACTTAGCGATTGCCGGCGCCGCCTTTGACGCGCGTCGGAACGTCCGTCGCGGCGTCGAGCGTGTAGCCGTACGGCGGAGTGAAGACGCTGTCGCTGCTCGTCACCTGAGTGCCCGTGCAGTTATTGAAGATATTCCCTGAGGTCTTCAGCTTCCCGCTGTTCTGCTTATCGAGGGGATTGCTGACGCTCTGATAATAATTATTTTGTGCGAGCATCTGCGTTACGTTGCGCGCGGTTGTGCAATAGTAATTCCCGCTGCAGTCCCAATAGTTGTTATACAGATGGAAGGGGCCGAAGCGATCGGCCGGCATCCGCTGTTGGCAGCCGGTGCTCCACCAATTGTGGTGGAACGTGATGTGGTAGCCGCCCGTGTCGGTGTCCGACGAGCCGATCAGGTTGGAGAAATTATGGCCGTTATCGCGCGTGTAGTAGAACTTGCACCACGACACCGTGACGTTGTCCGAACCTTTGCAGATATCGATGTTGCCGTCGGTGCAGTCGTAAACGGTGCACTTGGTAATGAACACGTTCGTCGAGCCATTGACCGAGATGCCGTCATTCGTGGCCGCCGCGCCGGTGTTCGCCGAGACGTTCAAGTGATCGATGATGACATTGTTCACGCCGCTCAGATTGAGCGTGCCTTTGATCGTGGCGCTGGTGCTGGTGCCGTGGATCGTCTTGTTCGAGGCAACGTTCACGCGGCCACTGCTGCCGAGGTCGATCGTGCCGGAAACGTTGACGATCAGCGGCGACGACGACGAGACCGCGCTGGCCAGCGCAGACGCCGTGGTAACGGTCACCGTCGAACCGCCGGCGCCGCCCGTGGCGTTGCGGCCGTAGCCGTCGGCCGCGGAGCTGAGCGAAGCGAGGAGGGAAAAGCCGAGGCACGCGATGGCGGCCCGGCGCAGGGTGAGTTGGGTGTACATTATGTATTTGGGGGGTTGACGTAACAATCGCCCGCTCCGGACGGAGCGAGGGAAGGCGAGTGCGGCGGCCGGCGGAGCCGGCGCCGAAAATCAGAGGTTCGGGACGCTGTTCAGCGCGGCGACGGGATCCCACGCGACATAGGTGCCCCAGTCGCTGAAGGAGCCCCAGTAGCTGGCGCGGCCGAAAATATTGGAAATGGTATAGCGCGCGGCTTCCGTCGAGGAGAGCTGGTGCGACCACGAGACCCGGCCCGAGACGTTCAGCGTGTTACCGTTCAGGTCCATGCTGTGATACTCCGAGTACCGGGTCGTCGAACCGGGATTGGTGTTGCCGGAATCCCAGGGGCTCCAGCCGGCGGCGATCACGCACGGCGACATCTTCGTATTGATGTAGGTGACGCTCGCTTTGGAGGTCGTGTACTGCCACGGCCGGCCGAGATAGGTGGCGTTGTTCGTGACCGAACTGACGCTCGAGTAGCGGGTGCCCGTGACGGGATCGATATCGAGATTCGGATTGCCCGTGAGCGTGCACGAAAGAAACACGAGTCCGATCGCGGTCGAGGGCTGGGTGTTGGCCGCGGTGAAATAACCCGCCGGCCCGCTCTCGTTGATCGTGCAGCCGTCGAAGACCGCCGTCGCGTTGCCAAAAATGAAATCGGTGTCGCCGGTGACGCTGCAGCTCTTGAAATATTGGCGGCCGCCCGTGACATAGAGCGTGTCCTGAAAGCCCCAGAAACGGCAGTTCTGAAACGCCATCCGGTCGTTGGTGGTCTTGAGGGCGACCGCTTGCGCGATGTTATCGTGCGTCGCATTCTGGAACATGATGTTCTTCGCGACGAAATCGGTCGCGCTGATCACCGTGCTCGAGCTGCCGGTCGTGCCGACCGTGCCGCCGCTGCCATTGGGCGACGTGGCGTTCAGGTTGTACGTGATGATGCAGTGCCGGGGATCGGTCGTTTGACCGACGAGGCAGAGGAACGGCTTGCTGCTGGAGATCGTGATTTTCTCCTTGTACGTGCCTTGTTTGATGTGGATCACGGTCCGATTGCTGGCGGTGCCGGCCGGGGCCGCGTTGATCGCGGCTTGGACGGTCTTGTAGGCGCCATTGGCACCGGTCGGATCGACGAATAAATCGGTGGCAAACGAGGCTCGAGCCGTGAACGCGATAGCGCACGCGACGGCAAGCGTCGGACGAAGACGGGGGAGGGAAACGCGGAGGATCATAACGCAGCAGACTCCGAATCGAGGGGTTGAGGATCGGGGGTACGACGCGCAGAGCGCGCCCTGACGATGCCATCGGAGGCACGCGGGCCGATCTGAGACAACGGTCCGGTTGCGCGCATCGTTGACCTCGCGTCGCTCGCGCGCCCCGGGGCAAGGCGCCGCGGCGAGCTTGAGCGAGCGGATGGTAGGGCCTTACGTACGGCGGGCCGTCCCGCTTCGCATTCGCGCGGCCCGGCCGGAGGTCCGGCCCTACCGGTCTCGCCTGCGAGCGTGGTGTTTATCTTTACCCCGTGAGCAGTTCCCGCAAGTCGGCGAGCGAAAGCTTGGCGGCCGCGGCGTCGCTGGCCTCGAACACGTCGGCGAGCAGCGCGCGTTTTTCGGTCTGCAGCGCCAGCACCTTCTCCTCGACCGTGCCGGCGGCGATGAGCTTGTAGCTCGTGACCGTACGGCTTTGGCCGATACGGTGCGCGCGGTCGGTCGCCTGCGCCTCCGCCGCGGGATTCCACCAGGGGTCGAAATGCACGACGGTGTCAGCGCCGGTGAGGTTCAAGCCGGTGCCGCCGGCTTTCAGCGAGAGCAGGAAGAGCGGGACGTCGGGCGTTTGCTGAAACCGGTCGACTTCCGCCTGGCGCGCGCGCGTCGACATCGAGCCGTCGAGGTAGCAATGCGCGAGGTCGCGGTGCTCCAGTTCGCGGCGCAGCAACGCGAGCAACGAGGTGAATTGAGAAAACACGAGGACCCGGTGACCGTCATCGATCGCTTCCTCGAGCAATTCGCGAAAGGCCTCGAGCTTGGCCGAATCGGCGAACGGTTTAGTCGGGTAGGGCGAACCGTCGCCGGTGACCCGAGATGGATCTTCGGACCGCGGCTCGGCGGGGACGCCTCGCCCTACCGCGGTCGTGTTCTCGTCCGTGTCGCTGGCGAGCGATGCCGCATCGGCGCTCGGCCGTTCGCCGACCAACCGCGGGTCGCAGCAAATCTGGCGCAAGCGCAGCAACTGCGTGAGAGCGGCGAATTTCAGCTTCGCGTCGCTGGCGCCGGCGGCTTCGAGATCGATCAGCTCGCGTTCGGAACGTTCCTGCGTCTCGCGGTACAGCGCCGCCTGTGCCGGCGTCAATTCGCACCACACCACCTGCTCGATCTTGTCCGGTAGCTCCGGCGCGACCGCCTTCTTCGTGCGCCGCAGAATATAAGGCGCCGTCTGCGCCCGCAGCCGATCGTCGTACCACGCCCGCTCGTCTCCGCGCAGGCCGGCGGGCACGCGCGTCAGGTAGCCCGGCAGCAAAAATTCGAAGAGCGAGCGCAAGTCGTCGAGGGAGTTCTCGACCGGCGTGCCCGTCAGCAGAAAACGGGAACGCGCCCGCAGTGCGCGCAGCGCGGCGGCATTTTGCGAACGCCGGTTTTTGATGTGCTGCGCTTCGTCGGCGATCACGCAGGCGAACTCGACCGACGTGAACAGCGCCTGATCGCGCGTGAGCGTGCCGTAGCTCGTGATCACGAGATCGGGCGCTGCGAAATCGGCGGCGGAGCCGAGCCGCCGGTCGCCGTGATGCACAAAAACACGCAGCTCCGGCGTGAAGCGCGCCGCTTCGCGGCGCCAGTTCTCGAGCAACGAAGCCGGGCAGACGACGAGGCAGGGCGCGCGGTCGAGTGTGGCGTGCGGCGTTTGGGGTTTCGGGTTAAGGATAACGCGCCCTGCCTTCTGCTCGCCCGCTGCGCTGCCGCGCCCCACCACGCTGAGCAGCGCGAGCGCCTGCAAGGTTTTGCCGAGACCCATTTCGTCGGCGAGAATGCCACCGAGCTCGTGCCGCTGGAGATGCCACAACCACGCGACGCCCAAGCGTTGGTAGGGCCGCAGCAATGATTCGAGCGCCGGCGAAACGGGCGCTGGCTTTAACGCGGTGAGATTGCGCAAGGCGGCGCCGCGTTCGCGCCAGGCTTCGGGGGCCTGGAAATTCGGCGAGAGCGTTTCGAGAATGTCTTGGACTTCGGCGGCGCGCGCCGGCGGCACGGCCACGGTGCGCTGCGGCGAAAGGGGCGCATTCGGATCGCCCGCGAGCGCGCGTTGGGCCGTGGCGAGTTTCTCCAGCTTGGCCTGATCGAGGAGAAAAATGCGGCCGTTGGCTTCGACGTAGCCGCGGTTCGAGGCGATCGCGGCCCGCAACGCCGCCGGATCGGTGTCGCCCGCGCGCACGCCGAGGCCGACGGAAAATCCCGCGCCGGTCGTGCCGACGTCGGCCGTGATTTCCGCCTGCTGCACGCGCGCCGTATTTTTTTCGAAGTTTGGGGTGAGTTCCGCGCCAAATCGGTGGCGGAGCGTGCTGAGATGGACCGCCAGAAAGTTCAGCGCTTTGTGGCGATCCCGCAGCCACCATTTGCGGTTCGAGGGCTCCAGCGTGAACCCGTTTTCTTTCAGCAGCGCGAGCGCATCGTCGTACTGCCGATGCTCGCGCGACGGCAGCGTGATGGCCAAGAAATGTTCCGAGCCGTCGATCGTCATCGGCGCCGCGCCCGATGGACGAGAGTTTGGAGTTCGGAGTTTAGCGTTCGCCGTTATGGCGCTGTCGGCCGCGAGCTCGTTTTTCTGCACGGCGGGTTTTTCTGCGAGCAACTCACGATAACGCCACGCGGTCGCTTCATTGCCTTCGACGAAGATCGGCTGTGTGCCTGCCGCGGCGGCGAGTTCGCGAAGTTGCGGCCGGTTGAGCTGGATGAACTTCGGCGGCGTCGGCGTGCCGCACCAGCGTTGCAGCAGGGCCAGGACGGGCAGCAATTCCGCGGGCGGCGCCG
Organism: uncultured Opitutus sp.; assembly: GCA_966252355.1. Lineage (GTDB taxonomy): Bacteria > Verrucomicrobiota > Verrucomicrobiia > Opitutales > Opitutaceae > ER46. The sequence goes on from CBINOT010000205.1 coordinate 9,220, forward strand.
ACGCCAAATCGACTTCGACGCGCAGCGGCACGGCGTTGCGCACGACGGCGGCGGCGAAGTTGGGCGGGAGGTGGAGGCGAAGCATGCGGTCGGGAAACGAGCGAAGCGGGACGCTCCACGAGTGCGATCAGCGTTTCAAAATATTTCCGCGGCGGTTTCTGGGAGCGGGTCGCTTGACGGTAGGGCCCGATCGGTGGTTCTCGGCTTCGATTTGGCATCGGTGGGACAAAAAACCTTTTCAGGGCGCCGGGAATATTCACGCTCCAGCGGGCTCCCACCCCGAACATGAGCAACGAGGCTTTCACGCAACTGGTCGACGCGCACTACGCATCGCTTTACCGGTTTGCCTTGAGCCTCGCGCGCAACACGGCCGATGCCGGCGACTTGGTGCAGCAGACATTTTTCGTCTGGGCGACTAAGGGCGATGCCTTGCGCGATGTGTCGAAGGCGAAGTCATGGCTCTTTACGACGCTTTACCGCGAGTTTTTGCGCGGCCGCCGCCGCGACGCGCGGGCGACGTCGATCGAGGATCTGCCCGCCGGCGAGCAGGACATCGCGGCGGAGGATGTCGATCGGGTGGCGAAGCTCGACGCCTCGACGGTGATGACCGCGCTGCAATCGGTCGACGAGGTGTTTCGCGCGCCGCTGACGCTGTTTTATCTCGAGGATCTCTCTTATGTCGAAATCGCCGAAGCCCTGGACGTGCCGATCGGCACGGTCATGTCGCGGCTGTCGCGCGGGAAAGCTCAGTTGCGCGCGGTGCTGACGCAGGCCGAGCGCGGCGCGAGCAGCAAGATCGTGGCATTCGCCACGAAAGGAGGATGAGCATGAACAACGAGGAGGCAAAGTTTCTACTGCAGGCGTATCGTCCGAGCGGACACGATGCTTCGGACCCGGCGTTCGCGCCGGCCTTGGAGCAGGCGAAGAACGATCCCGCGCTGGCCCGTTGGTTCGCGCGCGAGCAGGCGCATGCGTCGGCCGTCGCGGCAAAGTTGCGCGCGGTGCAGCCGCCGGCCGGATTGCGCGAGGCGATCTTGGCGGGCGGGCGGGCAACCGAACAGATCGCGGCCTCCGGATCGCGCCGCGCGTGGCCGCAATGGCTGGCGATCGCGGCGAGCATTGCGATCTTGGTGGCGGTGGGCGTCACCACCTCGCTGCGACGCGCGGCGAGTCCCGACGCGCTCACCGCGTTCGCGATCGACGACGTCGTGCACGGGCGGCATGGCGGACACGGCGAGGCGGCCAAAGCGCTGCAGGTTCATCTCAGTGCCCCCGAGGCCAAGCTCGCGGCAGGTTTGCCGATGGATTTCGCCACGCTCCAAAAGACCGGTTGTCGCACGCTGCGCGTCGCCGGTCACGA
>CBINOT010000206.1:0-10455 GCA_966252355.1 uncultured Opitutus sp.
ACCGGGGTTCGAATCCCCGTGGGGACGCCAAGGAAATAGCCCGCAAACGCGGGCTTTTTTCTTGGCGCTTTGCGGAGCAAAGTTCGTACCGAGCGAAGCGACATCGGACACCCGGAGGGGTTCGACGGAGCGAGCTTCGCGAGCGGAGATGGACGCACCAGCAGGTGCGGGGGCAAGGCCCTGAGCGAAACGAATCGATCCTCGTGGGGACATTCGCTCTTCGAATCTCGCCGCCAAAAATGAAATTCGCCTCTCGCCTTGACAGTCGAGGTGAGAGGCGGTTTCAAAGGCCCGTCTCACCTCGACAGTCGAGATGAGAGCTCCATGGCCAAAGAAAAACCCGATCTCATCTACGGCACCCTCGACATGCTGATCCTGCGTTCGCTGCAGCATGAACCGCGGCACAGCCTCGCGATCGCCGATCGCATTCAACAGATCTCCGCGGACGTCCTGCGCGTCGGGCAGGGATCGCTTTATCCCGCACTTTACCGGCTCGAAGCCGAGGGGCTCATCCGCGCCGAGTGGGGCACGTCCGACAACAACCGCAAGGCGCGCTACTACGAGCTCACCGCCGCCGGCCGCAAGCGACTGACCGCGGAAATGGATCACTGGACACGGATCACGGCAGCGGTGAACGCAGTGCTCGCGAAAGCCTAGGCGCATTCGCCCATGCGAACGCTCCGGGCCAGGCTGCACCGGCTGTACGGGCTCTTCCGCCGCGACGCCCTCGAAGCGGGGATGAAAGCCGAGATGCAGGCGCATCTCGACGGTCTGGCCGAGCGCAATCTCGCCGCGGGCATGTCCCCGGACGAAGCGCGCTATGCGGCGCTGCGCGAATTTGGCGGCATCGCGCAATTCGCCGAGGAGGCGCGCGACGAGCGGCGCAGCGTGTGGGTCGAACAACTGATCCAAGACGTTCGTTACGCGGTGCGCTCGCTGGCGAAAGCGCGCGCATTCACGATCACGGCGGTGCTGACGCTGGCCCTCGGCATCGGCGTCAATGCCGCGTTGTTCAGCGTCGTCAACATGATTGGCCTCCGGCCGCTGCCGTTGAAGGACCCGAAGGACCTCGTCGTGCTCGCCGGGCGGACCGCGCGGAGCCACGAGCGCGAGCAGTTCGGCTACAACGAGTATCTGGACTACCGCTCCAGCAATCGCACCCTCGAGGGCCTGCTGGCCGCCACCCGCGGGAATTACATCGCCTCCGGCTGGATCGCCTCGTTCGAGGACGAAGGCGCCGCCCAGGCCGATCCCGTGCTCGACGGACGGGGCTCGAACTTGGTCAACGTCCGCTGGGTCTCGGACAACTATTTCGCCGTGCTCGGCACCCCGCTCCAGCTCGGCCGGTCCTTTCGACCGGACGAAACCGCACCGGGAGCCGCGGCGTCGGTGGTCGTGTTGAGCCATCAGTTCTGGGAAACGCGTTTCCACCGCGACCCGCGAGTGATTGGCCGTACCCTCCTGATCAACCGACAGCCCACGACGGTGATCGGGATCGCGGCGCCCGGGTTTTCCGGCCACGAGGCCGTGCCTCCCGCCTTCTGGCTCCCCCTCTCTGCCTGGAGCCGCCGGCCCGCGGACTATGAAGCCGGCGGCCCCGAGGCGTTCACGCTCATCGGCCGGCTCAAGCGCGGGACCACCGAAGCGCAGGCCAAAGCCGAACTCGACACGATTGCCGCGCGGCGCGCGGCGGAATTTCCCGGTGAAAACGCCAAGCTCAGCCTGCAACTGGAGCGCGGCCTCTACTTCATCAATCTGGCGAACAAAAAGGGCGGCTGGGCGTTCTTGAGCCTGGTGATTTTCAGCTTCTCGCTGGTGCTCGCCCTCGCCTGCACGAACATCGCCAATCTCGTGCTCGCCCGAAGCGTCACGCGGCGCGCGGAGATCGGAGTCCGGCTGGCGCTTGGCGCGAGCCGCGGGCGGATCGTCCGGCAATTGCTGACCGAAAACCTCCTGCTTTGCACCCTCGGCGCGACGCTGGGGCTCGTGCTCGCGACGTGGACTCTCCAATTGCTCCTGCCGGTCGTCGTCAGCCGCCTGCCCACCGACTGGGCGCTCGACCCGCGCGGCATCGCGTTCTTCCGCACCATGCCCGACCTCCCCGTGTTGGGCTTCACCGCACTGCTGACTTTCGGCGCCACGTTGGTGACGGGATTGCTGCCGGCGTGGCATGCCTCGGGCAGGAATCTCATCGCGGCCGTGCGGAACGAAGGTCATCCCATCGCCGGCCGGCTCACTCCATCGCGACTCCGAAAACTGCTGGTGATTGGACAGGTCACGATCTCGCTGACCTTGCTGCCCTGCGCCGGCCTCTTGATGCGCCAACTCATCGCGCGGCAGAGGCTCGATCTGGGTTTCGACTCCCGCGCGGTCTTCAGCGCGAGGCTGGAGCCAAATCCGGGAACGACGCAGTTTGACGGCGATTTTCACCGAGCGCTCGCGACCGTTCGCGGGCTTCCGGGCGTCGCCGCGTGCGGCATCGGTCTTGCGCCTCTTCACGGTGGTGGGCACGCGCGGGTTCGGCAGACGGGGGACGACGACATCCCCGTGCGCCAAGTGCAGTCGGCCTTCATCTCCGACGGGGCGTTCGACACCTTCGGAGTTCAATTGCGGCGCGGGCGGACGTTTCGCGACGCCGAGCTCCACTCGGCCTCGCGCGTCCTTGTAGTCAGCGAAACCCTGGCTCGCCGGCTCTGGCCGGAAAAGGATCCGGTCGGCCAAACCCTCGCGGTCAGCGAAGACCTCTGGAGCACGCATGAGCGGCCCGCGGCGCCTGGCGGCTTTCGCGCTTACGAGGTGATCGGAGTCGCAGGAGACATCCACCTGGACCTGCAGAGCGACAACCATGAAGCGGTCTACCTGCCTTTCGCGCTGGACGTCTGGACGCGCGGGTCGTCCCTCTTTGTCCGTCCGCGTCAGGTCACGGCAGCTGGGCTGGCGGAAATCGTCGGCGCCGCGAAGGCCGCGGGCCTGAATCTGCAATTCGACCGGCGCTACTCCGATTGGGTCGCGTCGGCCCTGCTGCCTTTTTACGCCTTCGCCGTGACCAGCGCGTCGCTCGGCGCGCTCGCGCTCGGGATGGCGTCGGTCGGCCTTTATGGACTCATGACCTTCTCGGTTCACCAGCGCGTGCGCGAGATCGGCCTGCGGATGGCACTCGGCGCGACGACCAATCAAGTCGTGAGGCTTTTCGTGCGCGAGGGCTTGGGGCTCGTGGCCGTGGGCGTCGGGTTGGGCTTGGTGGGCGGCAGCCTGCTCGCGTTGACGTTGAGCAAGCTGCTCCAGGGTTTTTTCCACGCGTTCGATCCCGTTGCCTTCGTCGCGGTCACGCTGCTTTTCGGAGTCACCGCGGGGTTCGCCTGCTGGCTGCCCGCGCGCCGGGCGGCGAAGGTCAATCCGATGGTGGCGCTCAGAACCGAGTGAACGAAACCCTTCCGACGAAGACACGACGATGACTCCTTCCTCCTCATGAAACCAACCCTCTGCCTTCTGGCGCTCGCCCTCGGCTGTCCCTTCGCGGACGCGGCCATTCTCCATACCATCACGGACGAGCTGCCCCCGGCCGCAGCCGCCTCGATCCGCACCACGACGCAGACCACGCGTGGCGGCACCACGGCGTTTCGGCACGTGGCCCGCGCGGACGGCGACGCGGCGGAATTCGCAATCCCGGCGGGGAATGCCGGCGACGAGCGATGGTACGGCTGGTCCACGCAACTCCCGGCCGACTTCGAACCCCAAGGGCGCTCCATGCTGGTAATGCAGCTGGTCGAAGCCGCACCGGCGAAGCCGGACCCGGCCCGGTGTCCCGTGTCCACCTCGGCGCTCGAGATCAACGCGAAAGGCCAGGTCGTCTTCCATCTGCATGTCCCCGCCGAAACCGGAGGGGAGCCGACGTGCCACGCGTTCACCCTTGCTCCTGACGTGAAGAAGACGCGGGGACTATGGTTCGACTTCGTCCTGCACGCCAAGTGGACGAGCGGAGCCGACGGTTGCGTCGAGCTCTGGGTGAAGCAGCACGACAACAATTTTTTCCAAACGGTCGATTATCGCGGCCCGACGTGTAGCAGCCGCGAACACGGGCCCGAATTCAGGATCGGCGCGCAGGTGAACCCCGCGAAGGATTCGCCCGCGGGCGCCGAGGTGACGGTATTGACCGATGAGCTGCGCGTCGGCGACGCCAACTCGAGCTTCGATGAAGTCGCACCGGCCGGCACGGCGGCGCGCGCCGCCGAGGCGCAGCGCGGCCAGCTTCATTATGTGACCTACCCGAGTGCGCTCAATCGCCAGAAAATCCCCGTCCTGGTCTACACTCCCCCAGGTTACAACGCGGCGGCGGAGAAACGTTATCCCGTCGTCTATGACCTCCACGGATCGGGCGGCGGCAGCCCGGAGCGGCAGTGGGCGCGGGTGCACGCGACGCTGACGAAGGCGATGGACTCCGGCGCCGTGCCGCCGACGATTTATGTTTTTGTGAACGGGCTCGGCGACACGGGCTATATCGACTTTCCGGACGGCCGCGGGCCCAAGGTGTTCAGCAGCATCGTCACGGAGCTGATTCCCTTCATCGATGCCCGCTACCGCACGATTGCCGAGCGTCGCGGCCGCGGCGTCGATGGGTTTTCGATGGGCGGCAGCGGTTCGCTGATGCTCGCGCTCAAGCGTCCCGATCTGTTCAGCGCGGTCGTGGCCTACGGCAGTAATTTCATTCCGCACAATCCCGACGACCCGAACGAGCTGCGGCGAAAGCTTTCCGCCGAATTCAGCCAATATGCGCTCGTGGAACAGCGTACCGACGAGATCCGCGCAAACGTCCGCATCCGCCTCGTTTGTGGCGATCAGGACCAACACCATGCCGAAAACCTGCAGTTCAAGACGATCCTCGAAGGCTTGAAGATCCCGGTGTCGTGGGTGTCCGTTCCCGGGATTGGGCACGATACGACCGGCCTATACAGCCGCGTCGGCGTCGAAAGCCTCGCGTTCATCCACGAAGCGTTCGCGGCGAATAAATAGCTTTCGGCTCTCGCCAGTCCGCGTGCCGCTCGTTCAGCGGCGTCGCGCGGCTGGGTTCGCCATCCCCGTAAGTTCGCGGCGCCTGACTCAGACTTTGGAGGGCGATTCAAATTGCCGCCACGCGCGCGCGGCATGGGCCGAAAGAGAGCGGTGGCGAAGCAGGGCCCGACGGAGGTCGCGGTCCACGAGTTCGGCCACGCGGGCGATGGAATATTCGCGAAGCGCGCGTCGTTTGGCGGCACGGCCCATCCTCCGCCGCAGCGCATCGTCTCGCAGCAGGCCGGACAGGGCTTCGCGCAGGCCGAACGAGCCTGACTCCGGCTCCACCAGCCGCCCGGTCGTTTCTGGAACGATTATCTCCTGCAGCCCGCCCGTGAAACTCGCGACCACGGGCAGGCCGAGAGACATCGCTTCCACGGCAATCATGCCGAACGGCTCGTACCGGGACGGGACGACAACGAGATCGGCCGCAGCCATCGCCTCCAGCATTTGCCGGCGCGGCATCCAGGATTTGACCTCGCACCCGTCCCACGGCGCCTCCCGCAGATAACGGCTGGAGCCGCCGCAGTCGGACACGATGGCAAGGGCCACATCCCGGCGCTCTTTCCGCAGCTCGGCGAACGCGCGGCAAAGGAGGTCGCCGCCCTTCGAGTAGCTGGAAAATCGGCCTGCCGCGAAGATGCGGAACGGGCTTTCCGCGGAGCCGCCCGGACGCTGAGACTGCGGGCGCAACCCTTTGAAGTCCTCCAACTCGACACCGTTGGGAACGATCGAGACGAGGGAGCCGCCGAGTTCGAACCCTCCCGCCAGCGCCGCTTGATGCTCCGACACCGAGGAAAAAATGTTCAGGGTCCCGCTCTTGGCGGCCGCCTTCTGACATTCCCAATAGGCCCGCTGACGATACGTCTCGTATCCTTCCTGCCAGGCGAAATGTCCCAGGACGATCTGGAAATGGTTCACCAAAGGAGTGCTTTCGACGTCAGGACCCACGGCCGACAAGATCTCGGTGCCAAAGAAAAGCCCGCCTAAGTTGTAGATGAGTTCCTGACCGCTCAGATCTACTTTCGCTTTTATGCAGCGGGCAATCTCGCCGGGGTTCGAGGTCAGGCGGTCGGGAATCGCGACGAGCGCGAAGTCGCCGCCGGGAGCCGAGGCGGCTCCGGCTTCAACGCCGGTTTTGGCGACGACCGTCACTTCATAATCGCGGCAGAGCTGGCGGATGAGCCCGTCGCAGAAAACGTCCGAGCCGCTTGTGCACTCGGGGCCGACGCGATCCGTGATCGCCAGGAGCCGTGTCCTCGCCGTCCCTCGATTTCGGCGTGTTTTGGCGTTCATAAATTCAAGTTGGCGAGACCGCGCCAGCGCGTCTGAAAGTAGCGAAGGTTCGGGTAAAAATGGTTATGCCTTTCCGCGTTGCCATGCTTCACGGAAGCCGATCCGGCGTAGAAGCAGGAGAAGCCCCGCGTCCTCGCCTTGAGGCAGAAATCCACGTCCTCCATCTGACTCCCCTGGTAGGTCTCGTCAAAAGCGCCGATGGCGGAGCACACGCGCCGTTTGACGAGCAGGAAGGTGGAGGGAAGCCACGCGACGGGAACGGAGTAATCGTACTTGCCCGTATCTGCTTCTCCCAGCCCTCGGGGAATCGGCATTCGCTCCGGGTTGAAAAACGGATGCGCGCAGTAGATCCGGCCGTTGGACTGGAGGATTTTCGGGCCGATCAGATCCGCGTCCAGGCGCTGCATTTCCGCGAGGAGAGCGTCGAGCGCTTGCGGCGATTCCAGCCACGCGTCGTCATCCATGAATAGGATCAGCGGCTTCGACGTGCGCCGGAATCCCAGGTTACGGTTGGCGGCGCTGCTGCGCGGCTCGCGGACAACATGGATGGAATTTTCCGCGATCCCCGCCCCGCGGAGCGACTCGAGGCAGCGGGCGAGACCCTTGGCCGAATATCCCTCATGCCGGCGGAACAGCCGCATCTGAAGCGAGGGAGGATCGCCGGCAGCCGGGAGTCGCTGACCGTGCACGCTGAGGCGCGAGGCGGAATCCGTGGCGGCAAAGATCAACGTTATCGCCCGGCACGAAGCCGCGCCTATTCCCGCCACGAGCAGAGAGACCGGCGAAAATGCCAGCTCCGCGTTTTCCAGCCGCGCGGCGGCCTTGGCCACCGGAGGAGACGAGCCTTCATCGGCAAAAAACTCCACGAGGAGATCGCCGCTCACCGGACGCGGTGCCGTGCAGAAGACCGTCAGCCGGTCAAATCCGCCGACCGGAACGTCCAATCGGAATGTCCGCCGCTCGCGCCCGAGTTCGAGCACCTCGGGAATCGTTTCGAGCGACGGGCGGTTGCCTGGGATCTGCAGCTCCTCCTCGTCGGCTTCGCGAAACGGAATCACCACCTCGATCATGTCCTTCGCGAGGGCGGCTTCGGGAACGCGCGCGTATTCGAACGGCTGCGTTTCGTTGGTGCGCTGCAAGGGCAGCGCCCGGCGTCGGATCGTTTTGTCGGCGATTCGACGCCACATCGTTTCGGCCGCCGCCGCGCCGAGCCGGTTGCTGGTGCGTTCGCCATGCAAGCGATAGCTGTAGAGCGCCTCGTCCAGCAACTCCAGCTCCCCGATTTCCTCGAGCTTCGCACAGATGTCGCAATCCTCCCCGGCGAAGAAAAAATCCTCGAACCCCTCCCAGCCGGAGGTTCGCACGTAGGCGTCGCGCCGGATCAGCGTCGGCTGCCCATGATTGAACAGATCGCGCGTCATGCCGTGAAAATACGAGCGCGGTTCGAAGGGGAACCAATCCTTCATCGCGACCGGCGCGCCATTTTCGTCGATGAAATTGCGCCGCGCCCGGACGAGGCTGCTCCAGGGGCAGGCGCGCGCCTTTTCCACGAGCCGGGCGACGGCGTGCGGCGCCAGCACGTCGTCGTCATCCAGCGGAAGGATGAAGTCCCCGCGCGACTGGCCGGTCAGAAACTGCCGGGCGCGTGCGATGCCTTGCCGCTCGGAAAAAAAGACCCGAATTCGCGGATGGCCGAGTTTTTGAACCGTCTCCAGAATCTGTTTCGAGGCCGCGTCCCCGCCGTCCCACAGCAGCAAGAGCTCCCAATCGGGCGAGCTTTGGGCCAGCACGGATCGGATGGCCGGCATCAGCCAGCGCCCTTTGACGACGGGGGTTTCTATCGAGACGAGCATGAATGGCCGGGCTCGTGCTTGGGGTGGAAATCGCACTGCCGACAAAGCGAGGCGGTGTCGCCGTTGACGAGCGCCGCGAGCTTCGCCGCCGACATCCGGTCGAGCGCACCCGAGGCGGCGTTCCCGTAGGACGTCTTTCTCGCGTAATCCATCGCGCAAAGCCGCATCTCTCCGTCCGCCGAGATGAAGCTCATGGTTCGGGCGATCTTGCAGACGGGCCCATCGTCGGGGACCGGAGAAAACACATCGACCATCACCAAGGGATCGCCCCGAAATTTCTCCGCCAGCCAGGCCGGAGAGAGCGGGCGCAGACCCGGCTTCAGCAGGCCCGCGCGGTTATTCAGGGGATGAAACCAGATCATCGATACGCCGCTGCTCCGCCATCGGCGGGCAAACTCCTCCGCTTCATGCCGGTTTTCCTCCACCACCACGAAACTGGTCCGGATCGCCACGCCGGGCCAGGCCCGGTTCCGGGTCTTGATGACCTCGCGGACGGTTTGCTCCAGGCGGTCGAATTGCCGGGTGCGCATTACTTTTTCATGCGTTTCGGCGCTCGCCGCGTTGAGGCTGAAATTTATTTCCGCCAAGCCTTGGGCGGCCAGACGGTCGAAAAGATCCGCGCTCATGCGCGCGCCGTTGGTCGTCATCGCCACGGCGGCTCCGGCGCCCGCGAACCGGCCGACGATCTCGGCCAACTTGGGGTGCAGGGTGGGCTCGCCGATCCCGCAAAGCACCACCTTGCGCCGAGATTTGGAGGCCGCGAGCTGGCGCGCCAGGGCCTCGACGGTCTCCATCGAAGTCATCCGCGCGGTGTCGGGCATCGCCTCGCGGGGACAAAAGGTGCAGGTGGCATTGCAGGCCGAGGTGACTTCGAAATCGATCGTGACGTCCTCCGCCTCCCCTTCCGTGCGATACTCGAAAAAACGGGTGCCGGTGACGACTTCGAGTCCCGCGGCCGGCTGACGATAAGTCGCCGTCTGCTCGATGAACGCACCGTTGCGTTTGCAATCGATGTTCGCGACGCGCCATCCGGATGGGGCGTGCTTGCCCGTGAGATTGCGGAGATGGTCGATGCACGCGGACGGCTCGATGGACAAGGTCTGGTTCACCCGACTCAAGCGGCGCAGATAAAGCGGCTGGTCGAGCAGCGCGGTTTCGAGACCTGCGCGATCCGCTTTATGGAAGAAATCCGAATCCTCGCCGGCCCCGCCAAAGTCGGGATCGCCTTCGAATCCGCCCAGCGAGCCGATGACATCGCGGCGAATCACGAACGGCTGGGTCGACTCGAACAAATCGTTCACGATCCCGCCGACCAGAACGCGGGGCCGCGGCGGCAGATAGCGGGACGATAAACCAATGAGCTGGGCGCCGCCGCGAAAAATCGGGATACTCGGCCGCTCACGGATGGCCGCGGCAAAGGCCGCGAGCGTATGGCGCGGCAGCATGTCGTCGTCATCCACCGAAAGGATGTAGCGGCCCCGCGCCAGTTCCACGAGCCGCTGGCGCGACGGACCGGTGCCTCGGTTTTCCTGGAGTTCAAATCGCAAGCGGCCATCTCCGGCGAACCGTCGAAGAATGGAGAGGAGCTTTTCTCGAACCGGCAACGGAGGGCCGTCGATCAGGATCACGCATTCGAAATCGTGCCAAGACTGGCCCAGGACGGACTGCAGCATCTCCTCGAAGAACTCCGCTTTGAACACGGGAGAGATGACGGTGAATAGCGGCTCCACCGCCCGCGCGGGCTCCGCGGGCGGCGGTCCAGGCGGCAATGGGTGAAGATGAAAGCTGCGCGTCCGAACCTGAAACTGGAGCGGCAGCGAATCCGCCACGTTCTCGCCGAATCGCTCGCGAAAGACCCGAAAATCCTCCGACCACGCCATCGGCGCCTTTAGCAGCTGGCTGGCGGCCCATCGTTTCCAATCGAAGCCGAGTCGGCCGCGATCCAGGCCGAGGATGCGCGGCTCGTCCACCGCCGTCCGCGCCGCAACGTCGAAGAGAAAAAACTCCAGCGTGCGGTAGGGCATCGTGTCGCCGCCAATCTTGTCGAGCAGGCTGCGCCGCAGCGCGCAGAACCAGGAAGGAAAAAAGGGAAGAGCGGGACCCGTCGAGCTCGCACGCCCCGCGAGCTTTGGATCGCTGCCGAAATGAATTCCCGCCATGAGCGGATCGCCTTCCGCAATGAAGGCCAACCGTTCCAACGTATCGTTCGGGGTGGCCAAACCTTCGTCCGCAAAAAGAACGAAATCCCCTGCCAAAG
>CBINOT010000207.1:0-10167 GCA_966252355.1 uncultured Opitutus sp.
AGCTTTCGCAGGCGAAGGACGGGATTCTGCTGGTCTGCGGTGCGACCGGCTCCGGCAAGAGCTCGACCATGGCGGCGATGCTGAACTGGATTAACCAGAATCTCGACAAGCACATTGTTACCATCGAAGATCCGATCGAGTACACGTTCCAGGACGACAAATCGCTGTTTCAGCAGCGCGAAATCGGCCTCGACGTGCCGAGCTTCGGCCTGGCGATCAAAGCGGTGCTGCGCCAAAACCCCGACATCATCCTGATCGGCGAAATGCGCGATCGCGAAACGTTCGAGACCGCGATCTCCGCCGCGGAAACGGGCCACTTGGTTTTCTCGACGATGCACGCCGCCACGGTCGCCCAGTCGCTCACGCGTTTGTTCGAGTTCTTCCCCGCCGAGGAAGTCGTGCAGGCCCGGCGCGCGATCGCCGGTTCCTTGCGCGGTTTCATTTGCCAGAAGCTCGTCCCGACCGCGGAGGGCAGCGGCCGTGTCCCCGCGAATGAGATTCTCTACGCCGATGCGACGGTGAAGAACCTGATTCTCGAAGGTCAGAACGAGAAAATCCAAGGGCTGCTCGAGAGTAATGCCGACTCGGCGACCTTCTCGTTCAACAAAGACCTGTACCGCCTGTGGAAGGCCGGAAAGATCAACAAGCAGGACGCGCTGAAATTTTCGCCGAACCCGCAGCAACTCGAAATGAACATGAAGGGGATCTTCATCAAAACGTGATGTCCGTTTCGTCGGTCATCGGCGAATCCTCATGAACTCTGCGATGCACCGATCAGATCGTAGCGGAGCGCGTGAGCGCTTCGTCGGGTCGCAATCACCTCATCGCTTCCGACGCGCAATCGTCCTGTTCGTAGCGATCACCATCGCGCAGCATGATATTCCGACGGCAATTGCAAGCGAGCAGGTGCCCACGCAGCTTGCGCCTGAAGACGATTCGATTGCGGCGGCGAAGCGTGGTCTTTCGACGCTGAACTCGAACGCCAAAAATGCCGCGGTCGCGCCGTCGAGCGGGACCTCACCGACCGTCTCGATCCCGGAGTTTCGTGCGGTTGAGCCCGCCGGCATCGTGAACCCGCCGAAGCCGGACGAGAAACTGAAGGCCCAGCCGTCGACCAATTGGCTCGTCGACGCAATGATGAAGCCGAAGAACGAGCGCAGTGGCGATCGAACGCGAGACTCGCTTCGAGACCGCCTTGCCGACAAGTCCAAAGATCCATCCCACGCCGGGGAGCGCGAGAAAGACGGCAACGCTGAAACTCACAGCGAACAAGAACCGGGCGCGCGCCGGCTCCACGAGGTGTCGAATCCGCTCGGGCGTTACATGGCCGATTGGTTGACGCCGCAAGACTACGCGTTGCTGCGAAAAACCGCCGACGCCACCGCCGACCGTCAAGCGCTCGAATTTGGCGCGTCGCTTCCAGTGGGAGTTTCGTCGGGCAGTGACGAACTCAGCTCCGCTCTGGCGGGTTTCGGCATCGAATCCTTCACCCGCGACAAAGATCCAGCGATCGCGACGAAACCCGCCGAGAATCCATATCTTCAGGCCTGGGCGTTGCCCGATCCACCAGTGGCGTCGTCGTTGCCCCCGCCCACGAGTCCCTTGACCGCGGCGCCTTCATTTACGCCGCCGCCGGCGCCAGAGCCGCCCTCGAGCAAGCCGACGCTGCCCGATTTCGTTAAGCCTGCGACCGACGATAAATACTTTAAGCCGCTGAAACGGTTTTAGGCATTGGCGCCGCCGTCGGTCCGTACCGCCCTCGCACCTCGTGCCAATCGGCCGCTCGGCCGCTAACGCGTCCCGCGGCGCGGCCTGTTTGTCACGTATTATATTACGTGACAAACAGGGATTGCGCATAGCGGCCCATGCGTGGGCACGGGCCGCACGATGGTTTAGAGCTCGATGCTCCAGGTGAGCATGTACACGCGCGGATCGACGATCCGGAACGCCCACGGCTGGCCATCCGACCGCGCGGCCACCGGCTGGAGCCACGAATGCGACTCGAGCACGTTGTTCACGTTCAATTGAAGCGAGGACCTGATCCGGTCGCGGTACAGCCGGAAATCGTACCGCGCCCAGACACTGCCGTTCCAACGCGCCTTGTCGTAGATCGGCTGATTGCCGTCGAGTTCGTTGATTTGCAGCGCCCCGGTCACCGGGTCAGCCGTCGGCAACTTGTAACGGAAGCCGATCGAGCCCTTCGACGCCCAGCTCAAGTTGCCGCCGATCGAGGTCCGCTGCAGATGCTTGTTCCCGAACAGGGCGCGCAGTTGAAGGCGCGACGTCAACGAGAGCGCATACGTCCGCACCTGCGGCCGCGGCTTGCCGAGATTCGCGATCAGCGGGTTGTAGACGGAGAGAACTTCGCTGTAATACGCGTTCCCGTGCGTCACCGGGCTCGAACCGCTTTGCACCGTGGTCCAGTACTGATCGGTCGTGCCGGTCGTCAGATTGGTATACTTGGCGGCTTGCAGGATCGGCATGCGTTCGGCGATGTACTGCGACAGGGACGCCGCGACGTTGGAGTCGATCGTCTCCTTCTTGGAGCCGGTCAGTTTGATCGACCGATCGCGCGTCTGGTACATCAGCTCCAACTCGTAGCCTTGCGACGTGACGTCGTTCGTCGCGGTGTTCACGGCGCCCGGCGCGTTATTGCGCCGGCGGATGATCTCCTTGTCGTACTGCATCAGGTCGTACACGTGATCCGTCACGCGTTGGAAGGTCTCCTGATTGGTCGCGCCAATCAGGTTGTTCTTTTGCATGTAAACGAGGTCACCGGTATTGTTAAACGCCGGCGTGCGCGTTGGATTGTCCGTCGTCGAGGTGTTGCCGAAGATCCGGTAGAAATACCAACCGAAGAGGTCCTTTTGGTTGGGGCTCGAGAGGCCCGAACCCTCGAAATCCGGGTCGGTGACCGCCGTCTTGACGTCGAAGGGCAGCGCGCGAACCGCAACCACGTTGGCTCCGGCGTTCCGCGCATTGATCGCGACGTTCTTGTAGCGGTTTAGGCTGAGATAGAAGTCTCCTTTGAGCGCCTTGAAGTTGAGCCGCGCGCCGTAGCTTTGATCCTTGCCGGTGGGGTCGTCGACCACGTTGCCGTAGGTATCGATGGCGAGAAACGCCGGATCGAAGCTGGAGGACTGATTGTAGTAAAACGACAGCAGTTCCTTGTTCGGAAGCGGCTTCACGACGACGCCTTCGGACCGCGTTTGCCCTTTCTTCTCGTCCAGCCCCAAGCGCGAGTTCGTCACGATGTAGCTGTCGTTGAAGTCCCAGAGACCGGGGTAGGGGTTCGTGAACGTCGACGACGGATAGCCGTCGATTTGGTACGTGGTGGGAAACGGCTTGCTCGACTTGAAGCGCGTGCGGTCCTCGCGAATGCCCATCGTGGGCACGATGCGGCCCTTGAGGAGATAGCCCTGCCACATGGCGCCGGCGGTGCGCACTTCGTTTTTCTGCGTTCCTTGGGAAAAATAGATTTCTTCGATTCGAGCGTCCGTCGTCCGGAATTTCGGGTCGTCGAAACGCACCGAGCCGGTGCCGCCGAATTCCGTCGACCAATACGTGTAAGGGAAGGTCCCGGACGGCGGCGGGCTCGTCGTCGGGTCGTCGATGTTGCCGCCCACCGCGTCGCCGAGGTAGTAACGCGTGTTGAGCGAATCCGTATTGCCCACATGCCGGAGGATCCCGTTGTCGGACGCATTCGGCAGCATCGAGCGGAACCGCAGCGCGCCGGGCGAAAAGCGGCGTTGGCGCTTTTCGCCATAGGCGACGAAGTTGTGATCGCCGAGCCAGCGCGTCCAACCCTTGTTGTGCGACGTCGTCAGCAGGTAAGCGAGCTGTACTTTGGCGAAATCGTTTTTCTCCGGCCGGTCGTAGCGCTGCGGCTGGCGCGCGCGAATGTACGGTCGCATATAGCCGGGATTGGGGTCGCCGTTCGGCAGATGCCGATTCACGTCGATATAGACGATGCCTTGCACGCCGTCGCCGCCGTTGCCGATGAAATTCCACGATTTGTTCGTGACCTGCTCGACCATGCCCGCGACCTGGACGGCGAGCTTGTGATTGGGCGTCCAAATCAGGTTTTGCTCGATCTCGAAGCGCGAGGTTTCCGAGCCTTTGTACGCCCGGTTGGCCGCGTTGATGTTGTACTCGTCCCAATTATAAAACGCTTTGCCTTCGGGTCCGTGGACGCCGATCAGCTGCTCGGCGAACGCCGACGAGAGCAGGCCGAAAGGCTGGCCGGTCTTGGGGTTGATCTCGGGGACGTAAATCTGGACGGGCGGCGCACTGTAGTCGACGAGCCGCTGGTCGCCTTGCTGCGCGTACGTGTTCGCCTGGGTGGAGGAGGAGCGGCTTTGGAAAATCCACGCCGACGAACTCGTCCAGTAAGCGATGCCGCCGTCGATGTAGCCGATCGTCGGGCGCTGCTGGGCGGAGTCCTGCGAACCGCCGACGAAGCGATAGGTGCTGTTGAGCTGATTGCCGCCGAAGCCCGCGAGCGACCCCGTGGTGGGATTTGCGACGCCGGAGTATTGATGCACCGGTTTGTCGTTCGCGTCATATACGGTGAAGTTGTACGGATCCCAGGTGTAAGCGCCGGCCTGCCGCCACGGCGTGATGCCTTCGCGCGGGGTCAGATTATTCGGCAGCGATTGCCGCAGGCGGGTCGATTCGAATGAAGCGCGGATCGTCGTGCTCTTGAACGGCTGGAAGCGCACCGCGGCGGTGAAGCGGTTGCTCGTTTCGTACGACGGCGCGCGCACGAACTCCTTGTCCTGGTAGGCGCCGAGCAGCCGGATCGCCAACTTGTTTTTGCCGATCACCCGGTTGATGTCGTACGTCTCGCGGTGCCCGCCGAGGCTATCGACCATCACGCTGCCTCGGGTCGAGTCGCGCTGCACGTTTGCGGATGCGCGATTGAGGTTCACCGTGCCCGACGTCGATCCGATGCCGAAGATGTTCGAGTTCGGGCCGCGATTGATCTCCACCGAGTCGATGTTGTAGGTGTCGAGCCCCAGGGCGTTGCTGACCGCCATGCCGTTGACGGCGATGTTGGCCTGGCCCATGCCGCGGATGCGGTTGTTGTTCTCGGGGTTGTTCGAAACCGTATCGACGACTTGATTACGGTCGAAGCTGATTTCGGAGTACTGGTACAAGCCCTCGACGTTCGCCTCCGTCCGGAAAATGTCGTTGAGATCGACGGCGGCGAGATCGGTGAGCTGCTGTTTGGTCACGACCGAGATGGGCGACGCGATGTCCTCGAGCCGGCTATTCAAGCGCGTGCCGGAGGCGGAATTGGTCGCCATGTAGCCGGAGCTGTCTCCTTTCACTTCGAACGGCGACATCGTCAGCAGGTCCTCGTTTTCCCTGGAACTGCTGGGCGCCGGCTGAGCCGCATTGGAGAGCGCGACCCGTTTGGCGGCGACTTCGTCGGGATCGAGCACGCCGTTCTTGTTCGTGTCGAAGCGGGCGAGGTCGTCGGCGGAAACGGCCGGCGGCGCGCTTTGCGCTGGCACGACCACGGCGAGATACACGCCGCAAAGCGACGCGAGAAGAAGCGGCAGGCGCCGCGTGAGGTTGGGGGGGGGCATGTTGTCTTGGTGTCGATGCTGGAAAGGAGAGGGGACTGACTGCGTCCCGGAATCGGCAGAGGCGAGCGACGCGCAGGATACGCCCCCCACGGGGTCCGAAAGCGGCGCGATTGCGCGATTGGCCCCGGGTGCTGTCAAACGTCGGCGCATACCCATTTCTCGGGATAGAAAGCGGCGCGAAAAATCGGTAAGGTAGTCGGTTGCGTACGCGGTTTGTCCGACGTTTTCGCTCGCAACGAGACCCCGGGCGGTGCGCCTCAGCCACTGTGCCCAGGTGCCGTCGTTTTTAGGGCTTGGATTTCCAGCGGCCGGCCGATTGTCTCGCGTGTTTTCACGATGGCATTGGCATTATTATTTGCAGGACAGGGCGCCCAAAAGGTCGGCATGGGCAAATCGCTATGCGAAGGTTCAGCCGCTGCGCGGGCGTTGTACGACGAGGCGAATCGCGTGCTGGGCTGGGACGTCGCGAAAATCAGCTTCGAAGGTCCGGAGGCCGAGCTGACCCAGACCAAAGTCTGCCAACCGGCGCTGTTCGTGCACGGCTTGGCGGTGCTGGCCGCGTTGCGGGAGCAGGGGAAGATTCCCGCCGGCGAGCCGCATTACGCGCTTGGGCTAAGCTTGGGCGAGGTCACGGCTTACTGCGCCGCCGGCGTGTTCGATTTTCCGATGGCGCTCAAGATCGTGGCGGAACGCGGCCGCTTGATGCAGCTCGCGTGCGAGCAAAGCTCGGGCGCGATGGCGGCGATCATCGGCGAAGACCGTGCGAAGGTGCAGGAGTTTTGCCGCGAATTCGATATCGAGGCCGCAAATTTCAACGGCCCGGGCCAAATCATTGTCTCGGGCGAAAAATCGAAGGTCGCCGCGGCGGTCGCGGCCGGGAAAGAGCGCGGATTCAAGAAAGTCATTCCGCTCAACGTCGCCGGCGCGTATCACTCGCGGCTAATGGAGCCGGCGCGCGCGGCCTTCGCGGCGTTTCTCGAGCCCATCCCGTTTGCCACGCCCAAGTTTACGGTTTTCACGAATACGACGGGTCAGGCGATTAGCGAACCGGCCGCAATCAAAGCGGCCCTGGTGAAACAGGTCGTGTCGTCGGTGCTGTGGGAAGATTGCATGCGCAGCGTCGTCGCCGCGGGCGCCACGGAACTCTGGGAGCTCGGGCCCGGCGCGGTCCTGGCGGGCTTGGCGCGCCGCACCGAAAAATCTTGGTCGGTCAAGAGCTTCGCCGAATTCGTTGACATCGCCGGCTAAGCGCCAACCGAGAGCCCACCGACCGAGGACAAACATCGATCACACCGCGCCAGACGGCCCGGCGAGGCAGCCCTCGTCCTGGGTCCTTGTCCTTCGTCCGATTCTCAATCACTGTCCCACACGTTAATGTCCGCTGAGCTTACTCGAAATTTCTGTATCATCGCACACGTCGACCACGGTAAGACGACGTTGTCCGACCGCTTGTTGGAGTACACCAACACGGTAGCGCATCGGATCATGACCGACCAGCACCTCGACTCGATGGATCTCGAGAAGGAGCGGGGCATCACGATCAAATCGCATCCGGTCACGATGCGTTACCCGGCGAAGGACGGAAAAATCTACAAGCTCAACTTGATGGATACGCCGGGCCACGTGGACTTCTCATACGAAGTTTCGCGCAGCTTGGCGGCATGCGAGGGCGCCGTGCTCTTGATCGATGCCGCCCAAGGCGTCGAGGCGCAGACGGTCGCGAATGCGCATCTGGCGTTTTCGCAAAAGCTGCAGGTCATTCCGGTCATCAACAAAATCGACCTGCCGAGCGCCAACCTCGACATGTGCATGAAGCAGCTCGAGGACATTCTCACGATTCATGCCGAGGAAGCGATTCTCGCGAGCGGCAAGTCCGGCATCGGCATCGTCGACATCCTGGAAGCCGTCGTGAAACGAGTGCCGCCGCCGCGTTGGACGGAGTATCCCCAGACGCGGACGCTCGTGTTCGATTCATTGTACGATTCGTATCGCGGCGTGATTTCCTACGCCCGCGTGTTCTCCGGCGCGATCAAGGCCGGCGATCAGATGCTCCTGATGAGCAACAATACGAAGTCGGAAGTGAAGGAAGTCGGCGTGTTCACGCCGAAGATGGAGAAGGTGGATGTGCTGACCGCGGGCGACGTCGGCTATGTGATTTCGAACATCAAGAGCACCGCCGACATCAAGATCGGCGATACGATCACCTTGGCCAATAAGCCGGCCGCCGAAATGCTGCCGGGCTACAAGGAAGTTCGGCCGATGGTGTTCTGCGGCTTGTATCCGCTCGAAAGCGCCGACTACGAGAAGCTCAAGGCGGCGCTCGGGCGGCTGCGCTTGAACGATTCGGCGTTCGTTTATTCGTCCGAAAGCTCGGTCGCGCTCGGCTTCGGTTTCCGCTGCGGGTTTCTCGGACTGCTGCACATGGAGATCATCCAGGAGCGCGTCCGCCGCGAGCACGATGTCGAGATCATCTCGACGTATCCGAGCGTCGTGTACCACGTCGTCCCGCACGGCGGCGAAGTGCTCGAGATCGACAATCCCGTCAACTTGCCGGACCCGGGCACGATCCTGGAAATTCGCGAGCCGACGATCGTGGCGTCGATCATCGTGCCGAACGACAGCATGGGCGACATCCTCGCGCTGATCATGGAAAAGCGCGGCACTTGCGATCATACCGACACGCTCGACATGAATCGCGTCATGTTGCGCTGCACGCTGCCGCTGAACGAAATTCTCGTCGATTTCAACGACCGGCTGAAGAGCATCACGCACGGTTATGGCTCGATGGATTACGAACTGGGCGAGTACCGCGTGTCCGACTTGGTGAAGATGGAAATTCTCATCAACGGCGACCCGGTGGATGCCTTCGCGAGCATCGTGCACCGCGAAAAAGCGGAGGGCAAAGGCCGCGAGCTCTGCGAGCGCTTGGCCGAGATCATTCCGCCGCAGATGTTCAAGGTCGCGATCCAAGCCGCCATCGGCGGAAAGATCATCGCGCGCGACAATGTCCGCGAAATGCGCAAGGACGTGACGGCAAAGTGCTATGGCGGCGACATCAGCCGCAAGCGGAAGCTCCTCGATAAGCAGAAAGAGGGCAAAAAGAAGATGAAGCAGATCGGCAAGGTCTCGATCCCGCCAGATGCCTTCATCAAGGTTCTGCAGAATCATTGACGCTAAAATCGACGAGAGACCAAGGACCAGACTAGTGACCTGCCAACCATCTCGTCATCTTCACCTTCAGCCTTTCCGCCCTTCAAGTCCTTCAGCTTTCCCCTGAATGTTCGGCTTTCTAAAATCCCAAGAGAAGAAGATGCGCGAGAATGCGGCCAACTGGCTCGAGCTCGCGGATAAGGTGTATCATTATCGGCGCGACGTTCTGCCGGCGGCCGAGGTCGCCGAGTTGCAAAGCCAGATCGCGGGATTACGGGCGTTGCTGAAGGAGCGCGCGGGAGCCGAAAAGCTGAAGCTCGCGATCGAGCGGCTCGAAGAAGTGCTGCGCCGGACGGGCGGGGCGATTTATCCGAAAACCGCGCTCGTCGAAAACGTCGAGTTCTTCCTCGTCGCGGCGATCGTGATTCTCGGGATTCGCACGTATTTCGTTCAGCCGTTCAAGATCCCGACGAACTCGATGTGGCCGACGTACAACGGCATGACGCCGGAAGTATTCTCTTCGCGCGACAAAGAGCCGAGTTCGGCCGCCTCGGTGGCGCGGTTTCTGGCGTTTGGCGCCCGTCCGCGGCGGGTCGATGCACCGGCCGATGGCGAGGTGCTGGTGCCAATTAACAATGTGGGCATCACGGCCGACGGTCGCCTCGGCGTGGCGGATCGCGTGCGGATTCCATTCCGCGCCGTATCCGGTCGCTCGTGGCTGATTTTCTCCACCACGCTGAAGGAGTACGCGATCTTCGTCGGCGGCGAGCCGGCGACGCTCCGCGTGCCGCAGGATTTCGATTTCGAGTGGACGATCCGCGACGCTTTTTTCGCCAAGGAAAAGCCCAGCAAAGAACCGGGTGACCGCGATCTAGCGCGCGCCGCGCTGATGCCTGGAGCCGTGGAGCGCCATGGCGGGCAATATTTCTTGAAGGTTGGGAAAACCGTCCGGCGGGGCGATCGGGTGCTTTCGTTCGATATCATTACGGGCGATCAGCTCTTCGTCGATCGGGCCAGCTACCATTTCGTTCGGCCGCAGGTAGGGAGCGGCTTCGTTTTTCGAACGGGCAACATTCCTGGCATCGCCGAACAGAGCGGAGATCAATATTACATCAAGCGCCTGGTCGGCACGCCGGGCGACACGCTCGAGGTTCGCGATTTTCGATTGTATCGGAATGGGGCGCCGATTGCGGGCGCGGCGGCGTTCGAAAAAAATGCGCGGCAAGAAGGCAATTACGTCGGATATCGCAACGAAGGTTCGTTGGCGGCGCGCGGTTCGACGATAACAGTCGAGCCGCAGAAATATTTCGCCATGGGCGACAATTCCGCGAATAGCGCAGATGGTCGCTTCTGGGGCTTTGTGCCAGCCAAGGACGTCGTAGGCCGCCCGCTGTTTGTCTATTATCCATTCACGAAACATTGG
>CBINOT010000208.1:0-10037 GCA_966252355.1 uncultured Opitutus sp.
GAACGGGCCGCAGCTCGACGCCGGTGAGGCGCACACGCGGCACCGCCGCAGCGGCACGAAGCGGCAGCAAGAGCGAGGCGAGAAGCGCACTGCCGGCACAGGTCAGGAGGTCGCGCCGGCCGATGTCGCTGTCGACTTCGAGAATCGTCTGCGCGCCGGCGGGCTGGGGTACGGCGATCTGAAGAAGGGGCTCTTCGAGCACTATTGGAACTACTTCGCGGCCGCGCGCGCCCGCCGCGCCGAACTTGCGGCGAATATGGATTACGTTGAGACCGTGCTTCGCGAAGGCGCGCTGCGCGCCCGTGCCGTGGCCGACGTCGTGCTCGCCCGCGCCCGCAAAGCCAGCGGCCTGCGGTGAGAAACGCTGAGGGCTGAAACGCTGAAGGTGGGGGCGGGCTTGCCCACCAGCGCAGCCGACATGCCTCAGCCTCGCGGAAGCGTTACGCCTTACTGATTCCGTGGTGCGTGGTGTCCATCGCCACCGCATTATGCCGCCGTCGTTCCGCAATCCGCACTCCCAACCCCGCACTTCCGAAATCCAAAATTAAACCACCGTCTCTCGCGGCCGCTGTAACTTCGCGATCGCATCCATGATGCGCTGGCTCGCGAGCTGATAACGTTCTTTGCCGGCGCTGGGATCGTCGTACGCGGCGGGCGGCAATGGCGGGCCGAAGACGACCGTGGTCGGCGTGCCCAGTTTAGGCAGCTTCGCGCCTTTGCCAAAGGCGTCGAAGGACCCGAAAATGCGTGCCGGCACCACCGGGACTTGGCTCTTGCACACGATGAATCCCACGCCGGGCTTCGGCGTTTGCAGATGGCCGTCGGGCGAGCGGGTCCCTTCGGGAAAAAGAATCATCACTTTGCCGTCCGCGAGCGCGCGCAAGACCCGTTTTAACGCCGCGACATCCTGACCGCCATCGCGGTCGACCGGAATCGTGCCGACCCCGTCGAGCCACCACGTCGCGATACCGCCTTTCCATAGGGTCTTTCGGGCAAAAAAACACATCTGCCTGGGCACATGGCACCCGATCAACGGCGGATCGAGATGGCTCGCATGGTTGCCCGCGATGAGGAATGGACCGGCTTTGGGTAAATGCTCGGTCCCGGCGACCTCGCCGCGGAAGAACATATCGAACCCGACCCGAATCGCGTAATGACACACGCCATACAGCGGTGTCATGTGAGCCTGCGGAAAGGCTTCGCTCATGCTGCAGCAACGCGAGCGGGCTGCTCGGTAACAGGGCCTGGCGTCCTCATTTCAGTCGTTCGGCAATTGCCCGCGCCATCGTTTCGACGACCTCCGGCAGTGTGAGATGCGTCGTATCGATCGAGGTCGCGCCGGGGGCGCAGGTCATGGGTGCCGTCTTCCGGCCGCTGTCGAGCCGATCGCGCTCCGCAATGGCGTCTTGGTGACCTTCGTTCGCGCGGCGACGGAGCCGCTCGTTCTGATCCGCGTGGAGAAAAAACCGAAAGTCGGCGTCCGGAAAAATGACCGAACCGATGTCCCGTCCTTCCATGACCAAACCGCGAAAACCGTGGGCGCGCGCGACGTCCACTTGCCCGCGTTGATACGCGAGCAATGCCGTGCGCACCTCGGGAATCGCCGCGAAATGGGAGACGTTCGCGTTCACTTCGCCGCTGCGGATCTCGTCGCCGGCGACGTGCCCGGCGATCTCCATTTGAGCGGAACGCCCGGTGACGCGCGTGCCAAGCGGAAGGTCCGCCACCGCCGCTCGCACGGCCGGCAAGTTCGCCGGATCGACGCGGCGATTCAACAGTTCCGCCGTCACCGCCCGATAGAACGACCCGGTGTCGACGTGCAGGAGATTGAATCGCTCGCTCAATGCGCGTGACGACGAGGATTTCCCCGACGCCGCGCCGCCGTCGATGGCTACAATGATAAAGTTCGGGCTCATCGGTTCAAAGCGACGACTGCTGTCCACATCTGGGTTCATCCGTGGTGGTCGAGATTAAGTAGCGAGCGATGTTTGGCGCACCGTTTCGAGCAATTCAAAGAAGTTCGGGAAAGTCTTCGCGCAACAAGCGGGATTGACGATCGTCAGCCACGGCCGTCCATCCCCGTGCAGGTCATGACATCCGAGCACGCCGAAACTCATGGCAAAACGATGGTCGCCGTAGGTTTCGATTTCGAGCGGACGCTCGGCCGTCAGTCGTTTCAGCGCGGCTAGATTCGGTTCGATCGTGAGCGAGTCGTTTTCTTCGCGCACGCGTTGCCCGAGCTTCGTCAACTCGCGTGCCATTCCGGCCACCCGATCGGTCTCTTGCTTCCGCGAATGCGCGATTCCGCTGATGCGGGTGAGTCCGGCGAGAAGCGGCGAGAGCGCAGCCAAAGTGAGAAACGTGTCCGAAAATTCGCTGAAGTCTTCCTCGACGCCGCGTCGCGGCGCTTTGAATTCGAAGGAAGACTCAATGCCATCGCAACGCGTCGACCGTCCGAGCTGGAAGTCGATCGCACCTTCGGAAAGTCGCGGCGCCACTGTCATCCCGACGCGGCGGAGCACATCGATGAACCGGGTGTCGCCTTGCATGCCGCTGCCGGGCGGACGCATGCCGGGCAAATAAACGGAGCCGCCGGTGGCGAGCGGTAGCGCGAGATAGTAACTCGCTGCCGTCGCATCCGGCTCGATCGTGTAGATGCCCGGCGAAATATACCGTCCCGTCGCGATGCCGTACACGCTCGTTTCGGTTTGGCGGCTCACGTCGTGGCCGAATTCCGCCATCATCGCGGTCGTCATGCGCACGAAGGGCCAGCGGACCGCGGTGCTGAGTTCCACGTGCACCGCTTGCTCGGCCCGGGGCGCGACCATGAACAATGCGGAAAGCATTTGGCTGCTCTCGCTCGCATCGATGCTCGTGCGGCCGCCGCGCAAACCCCGGGCGTGAATCTCCAACGGGAAAAATCCTTCGTCACCGGTGCAACGGATGTCCGCTCCAAGCTGGCGCAGGGCGTCGATCAAACCGCGCATTGGCCGCTTTCGCATCTGCGGCACGCCGTCGAGCCGATAAACTCCGCGCGGCGCCACCGCACAAAGCGCCGTCAGAAAGCGCGCGGCCGTTCCAGCGAGCCCGACGAAGAGATCCGTTTGGCCGACCGTGAATCCGTTTTGCTGGTTCGCGACATGAAGCGTCTGCTTCGCCTCGTCCGCCTCGACGGTGAATCCCAGCCGGCGCAGCGCTTCGGCCATCAGGTGCGTGTCCTCGCTGAACAAAGCGCCGGTCAGGGTGACCGGCCGGTCGCACAGCGCGGCGAGCAGCAAGGCGCGATTCGTGAGGCTTTTCGAGCCGGGCAAGGTCACCTCGCCACGCGCGGGATGCGTGAACGGCTGAATCGAGAGGCGATCGGGCAGCGGCATGCGGAATCGAAAGCGTCGAGGATGTTATCGCGCGAGTGAAGGGGAAAGTGAGGGTAGGGCAGACCTCGGGGTGGAGCGCCCAAGGGTGGTGGCGGCGGTCGTCCCGTCTGCCATGATTGAGCCTCGCCAAATAGCCTGACGGTAGGGCGAGGCGTCCCGCCGAGCCGTTTCGACCATGAGCGCCATACCGGTCGCCGAGCCGTGGCTCACCGAGACGGTTCGCTCTACCACGGAAAATTTTCGTCCGGAACCCGGACACGGGCAAGATGCCCGTGCTACACCGGCGGCGGCGGGCGAAACTGATCGCGATACGCTTTGCCCCGCTCGAGCCGCGCGACGACTTCGACGTAATCGCGATTCGACAGCGCCGCTTTCATCCCATGCAGCTCGTCTTCGAACTGGTGCAACGCACGCAGCACTTCATCCCGGTTCTGTTCCAGAATACTCCGCCAAATCTGGGCGTCGCTGCTGGCGATCCGCGTCGTGTCGCGCAAGCCGCCACCGGCATAATTACGCCACGCCGAGTTCTTCTTCGCGAGAAACGAGCACAAGCTGGTCGCGATCACCTGCGGCAAATGACTGATATGCGCCACGATTTCGTCGTGCTGATCGGCATCGACCGTCACTGCCTCGGCGCCGAGATCGCGCCAAAACCCAACGATGCTTTCCGTCGCCCGCTCATCCGTGTCGGGCAGCGGGGTGACGAAACAGGTGCGCCGGACGAACAAATCCGCCGTGCTATGCTCCCAGCCCGTCTTTTCCGAGCCAGCCATGGGATGCGAGCCGACGAAATGTCCGCGCTTGCCCAGTGCTTTGGCGCCGAGCCGCGCAATTTCGCCCTTTACGCTGCCGACGTCGGTGACGATCGATCCCGCCGCGATCGCCGGCGCAATCTGCTCGGCCAGCGGCACGATCTTATCCACGGGTGCAGCGATGAGAACGAGGCTCGCCTCGCGCACCGCCTCCTCCGGCGAATCGGCGACGTGCTGACACCAGGGCTGCTCGCGCAATTGGAGGCGCGTTTCGGGCCGGCGCGACCAGATGACAATTCGTTTCGCGACGCCTCGTGCATGCGCGGCGCGCGCGACCGAACCGCCGAGCAGTCCGGGCGCGAGAATCGTCAGCTGAGCGTGTGTAGGCACCGCGACAAACCACGCCAAAACCCGCGACCTGTCGAGCGCTCGTCACATGGACCTCCGCGCCGTCGCTGCCCATTCCCTCAACCTGTCATCCTGAGTGCAACGAAGGATCCAGCTGGTTCAGGCATCGCATCGTTCGACGGAGTCTTCACTGCGTTCAGAATGACAAGGTGGGCACTCACTGCGCCCCCAGCTTCAAGACGCGTTCGTACTCCGGTCGAGTCACCGGCTGCACCGAGAGCCGCGACAGCCGGAGCAACGCCATCTTTGCAAAAGCAGGATCCGCTTTGATTTCGGCCAACGTGACCGGTCGTGCCAGCGGTTCGATCGCCTTCAGCTCCACGGCCACCCATTCCCCTTCCTCCGCCGTTTTGTCGGGAAACGCCGGGCGCGAGACTTCGGCGATGCCGACGACGGCCTTGGTCGTCATGCTTTCGTAAAACAAAACCCGGTCGCCCTGCCGCATCGCTTTCAGATGAAGCCGCGCGGCGAAATTGCGCACGCCGGTCCAATCGGTTCGGCGCTCACGCACGAAGTCGGTCCATGCGTACGTCTCGGGTTCCGATTTCACGAGCCAGTATTGCGTTGTCATAGGGCGGGCGGTTTGGTGCGCTGCACGGAAATGGAACTCACGGAGGCTGAAAAGCGAAAAGCCCGGCGAGCCCAGCTCTTTCTGCTGTGGCTGATGGCCGTGATGATTGCGGCTCCGCTGCTCGTGTTCTTTTTGCGCGGCAAATAAGATATCGCGCGTCCCATGGATAAAACCCTGCTTCCGATTCGAATCGTCTTCGTTGCGCTGTGCGCAGCCGCGGGATGGCTCGTGTGTTACACGATTCGGGAGTGGGATCACTACCGGACGATGGCGACGGCGATCGGATTTTTTATCGGTTCGCTCGTCGTGCTGGTCGACGTTTTGCTCAAGGGGTTCTCGCTCCGCGGGCTCTCGGCGCTCACCTTCGGCATCGGCGTCGGCGCGCTCATCTCATACATGGTGGGCGTCTCGCCGTTACTGGCGGAAGGCGACCCGGCGATGATCTATCTCGCACGGCTCGGTTTGTTTCTCGTCTGCACGTATCTCGCCACCGTCATCGCGCTCCGCGGAAAAGATGAGTTCAACTTGATCATTCCGTATGTGCGCTTCGTCCCGCACGAGGTCGATGTGCCGCTGGTGGTCGTCGATACCAGCGTGTTGATCGACGGTCGGATCGCGCGCGTGTGCGAATCGGGTTTTCTCTCCGCCGCCCTCGTCATCCCGCGTTTCGTCCTGGACGAGTTGCGCGTCGTCGCGGACTCGAACGATCCCGTCAAGCAGGCCCGCGGTCGGCGCGGCCTCGATGTGCTCAACGAGCTGCGCAAGATCAAGCATCTCGATATCCGGATCACCGAAAGCGCCGTGACGAAGCGCGAGGACGTCGACGCGAAGCTCGTATTTCTGGCGCAATCGATGCGCGCGAAGTTGCTCACGACCGATTACAATCTCGCGAAGATGGCCGAGTTTCACGGCGTCGCTTGGCTGAATCTCAACTCGCTCGCCAAGTCTCTCCATCCCGAGCTGATGATCGGCGAGCATATCGACGTCGATCTCGTGAAACCCGGCAAAGAAGAAGGTCAGGCCGTCGGCTTTCACGAGGATGGCTCGATGGTCGTGGTGAATGGGGCCCGCAGCTACATCGGACGCCGGGTGCAGGTCGAGGTCATCAGCGTGCTGCCGACCGCCGGCGGGAAGATGATTTTCGCGCGGCACGTAGAGACGCCGGCCGCCTAGGGTTGCGGCCCGCCTGCAGCGGACGGTCGGTTGGGCGCGCCTGGATTGACCAATCCATTCGCTCACGCTCGTGGCTACGGTGCAAAGCGGTTGGAGGGGCTTCACGCCTGATTTGCGCTGCACGCGATCCACCATGTCACGTTGAAGCGCGGTATTTTTTTCGCGTTTAAACGTCCAGCCCGGTTACTTCCTATGCCCTCCCTATTCCGTCGCATCTCAGTCCGGCGCTTTTCTGCCGTCGTGTCGCTCAGCCTTGCTGCCTTGGGTGTCGCCGCCAACGCCGCGGAAACCGCCAAACCGATCGCGTTTCCCACGGCGGAGGGATACGGCCGGTTCGCCCAGGGTGGGCGAGGTGGGCGCGTCATCGCCGTAACGAATCTGGATGACTCCGGTCCTGGCAGCCTGCGCGCCGCCGTAGAGGCAGAGGGGCCGCGGACGGTCGTGTTCGAGGTTTCCGGGCTCATCACGTTGAAGTCGCGCTTGATCGTGCGCGCGGCCAATTCGCAATTGACGATCGCGGGCCAGACCGCCCCGGGCCTTGGAATCTGTCTCGCGAACTACAACTTCGGCATCCTCGGCGCCCACGACGTGATCATCCGCTACGTTCGCGTGCGCCCGGGCAATACGTCGGGAATGACGCTCGACGGTATGGGCATGGCATCCGCCGATAACTGCATCATCGATCATTGCTCCATCAGTTGGACGCTCGACGAATCGTTCAGCTCGCGCGGCGCGAAAAACATCACCCTGCAGCGCACGCTCATCTCGGAGGCGCTCAACGACGCGGGCCATAAGAAATACCCGCCGGGCACACAGCATGGCTACGCCGCGAGCATCGGCGGCGACGTCGGCAGCTTTCACCACAACCTCCTGGCGCACTGCGCGGGCCGCAACTGGAGCCTCGCCGGCGGCCTCGACAAGGCCAAGGGCAACTCGTACGCCGGCCGCCTCGATCTCCGGAATAACGTCGTTTACAACTGGAAGTCCCGCGCGACCGACGGTGGCGCGCACGAGGTGAACTTCGTCGGGAATTTCTACAAGCCGGGACCCGCCACCCAGTTCTTCTACGCGCTGAACGCGCAGTATGGCGGCTTTCCTGGCACCCAGCGCTATTACGTCGCGGGGAACGTCATGCCCGGCCACTTCACCGCCGCGGAGGTCGAGAAGTCGCGCAAGACTTCCACGGAGCGCGGCGGCCGCTTGCCGCAGGATTACAGCGCGTGGTCGGATACGGAATTTTTCCCTCCCTACGTCCGCACGCAGACGGCAGAGGAAGCCTTCGTGGACGTCCTCGCCAATGTCGGCTGCAATTTCCCGGCCCTGGATCCGCACGATCAACGCGTGATCGGCGAAGTGCGTTCCGGTACCGCCGCATTCAAAGGCAGCCGCACTGGCCTGCCAGGACTCCCGGACTCACAGGATGATGTCGGCGGGTGGGACCGTTATCCCGAGGTCCATCGCGCCGCCGATTGGGACACCGACCACGACGGTATGCCCGACGCCTGGGAAACCGCGCATGGCCTCGATCCGAAAAGCGCCGCTGACGGCGGGCTCGACCGCGACGGCGATGGCTACACGAATCTCGAGGACTATCTGAATGCTTTGGTGGGCGAGGGCAGAGTGGTAGCGCCGAAGAAGGTCGCCCGGGCCGATTAGCTTCCTCGCTCCGCCGGGATGGCTTGCCATCCGCAGCCTCGACCGTTGGCGGTTGAGCGAAAGATGGTGGACCTGATCGGGATCAAACCGACGACCTCTTCGTTGCGAACGAAGCGCTCTATCAACTGAGCTACAGGCCCGTGAGGAGCTGACGTAATTGCGAAATCGCGGGGCGCAAGTAAATACCTATTTTCCGCGATTTTCGCGCACCAGCGAGAACAGCTCTAGGCCGGGCCGTATCAATCACCTGGGCGGGCCCGCTTGTTCGGGACGTTCGCACCGCTTCCTAGGTGCGGCGCCGTGCGTTGCGTTGGAATTGAACGTTGCTGCGGGCGACGGAGCTTTCAAACGTGCGTCGTCATGACGCCCCACGAAAAGGCCGTAAACGCGATCAACGCTCGTCTCGAGCGCCTGCAGGCGAATCTCCGCGAGGCAAAGGTCGAGACGGCGCAAGGGTTCCTGTTTCAATCGATCGTCGTCACGATCGCGATCGCCGAGGCGCTGAACGATTACATCAAGCAAGTCGGCGAATATGCCCGCCGTCGCCATGGGGAAGTGAAGCAGACGAATGAGGCCCTCGCCGCGCAACACGCCGAGATGTTGAGCGCCGGCAAAGAGCTGCTCGAAAAGCTGAAGGCCGATCCGACCGATCGCGCTATCCGCAAAGAAATCGAGCGCGCCCAGCAAAACATGGCCAATGTGCAGAAAACCCTCCGCCGCGGGGCCAACACGCTGCAGCGGGACCTGGCGCCGAGCCTGGCCATGATCGACGAGATGGCCGTGAGCATCCGCCGCTTCAGCGAAGCCGACGACGGCGACGCCTTGAAGCGGGTGCTCAAGACCGTGATCGGCCAGGTGCGCGAGCTCTATGCCTCCCAGCCGAATTTGCCCGCCAAAGACGTGATCGATGTGCCCGGCTGGGAAAAGTCCCTCGTGGCGGAGCTCGAGCAATCCGCCGATTTCTACGACGCGTACGCCCGAACCGGCTATCAGACGATTCTCGCGATCGAATTGATGTCACTCGCAGTCTCAGAGAACCCGCCACACACGACGCAGGAAGCATCCCAGCGGGGCACCGATGCGGTGGCGCAACGGGTTAAAGACACGACGGCTCGCCTCACGGCGTCGTAGCGCTTTCGGTTGAGCGGCGTGTGAGTGCCAACGCCGTCCGGGGCGTTGCGTTTTCAGTGAACGGCCAAGGGTCTCGCCGATTTTGTAAGCGCTTTACCGTTAAATATAAACATCTCTGGTGTATTGGCTTTCGATTTGCTACAGTCCGCCGCGATTAAAGGGGTTAGCCAGACTCCAACACACATGAAAAAGACCAATACCAAAACGAAGTCGCCCGCCCCAGCGACGAACGGAATGAAACCGACGAAGAAAAAAGCGTCGGTCGAGACCAGCCTGCGCCCCACAGCGGCACGGCTCGTTGCCACGTTGGAAACGCCTGCGCCGGTCGCCCCGGCCGCAGCGATTAAAGCGGTGCCTCCGGCCCGCGTCCAAACCAAGATCATCGCGCAAGCCGACGTCGGATTCGGCAACGCCCTTTATGTTCGCGGCGACGGCGCCGGCCTCAGCTGGAACCAGGGTTTGCGCATGGAATGCATCGCCAACGACCGTTGGCAGATCACCCTCGCGGAGACTTCGCGGCCCGTTGCGTTCAAGCTTTTGCTGAACGACACGACGTGGTGCACGGGGCCCGATAGCGTCGTCGAATCGGGCCAGACCGCGACGGTCACGCCCGAGTTCGCCTAATCGGTTGCTCGCCGAGCCGAGGTCCGCCGACCTCGGCTCTTTGTTTCATTGCTCAGGGGCTCAGCGTTCGTTCCCGGTAGGGCGAACCGTCTCGGTGAGCCGCGCCCCTCCACCAGCTTGGGGCCTTCCTTTGTCGAAACGGCTCGGCGAGGACGCCTCGCCCTGCCGTCAGGCTGTTTGGCGAGTCTCAAGGACCCGCCGTTCTGAGCCGGAACGATGCAGTTGAACACCTTTCGCTCGTGAACAATTGCATGGAGGTGGAGCGCGTTGTCCCCAAAGCGCTGCTCGATACCCGCTCGCCCCAAGCGCGTTAGGGACAACGCGCTCCACCTCGACTGCATCGTTACG
>CBINOT010000209.1:0-10035 GCA_966252355.1 uncultured Opitutus sp.
GTCGCAGCCGTGCCATTGAACGTCGCATCCGCGGTATAACCTCCGAGCGGGTTGGTTGAGCGCACCTCGTAGGCCTGGGAGTAGCTCCAGCCGTTGGTTTCGGAGGTGACATAGTGATAAACGCCGCCGGTCTCGAACATGCAGTTCCCTTCCTGGCCGGCGGGCCAGGTCGCAATGTAAGTCGCAGGATTGATCGTCTGGTAGTCCGAGCTCAGGGTGCAAATATACGCATGCTGGCGGCCATGTGAGTCCGAGCAGATGAGATACGGCTTGTTGCCATGCGTGATGTCGCAGAAGATGGTGCTATCGCCGGTATTCGTGTTGTTATACAAGCCGGAGATCGCCTGGACCTTGACCCGCGAAAAGGTGCCCGTGGGCGAAGTGGAGGTAAGGCACGCCTGTCCGCTGCCGGCGGAGCCGTAGTATTGGCACCAAATGACATACTTGCCGGTGGTGGAGTTGTAGACACAGGCCCCCAGACGGCCGACCCAACTGGCTCCCGGCAACTGCGTGCTATTCGCCGCGACGCTGCGGAAGGTCCAATGGACGAGGTCCGTCGAGGAATAGCAGGTGATGTTCTTGAAGCTCGTGTCGCTGTTGACGGTGCCGCTGTTGTAATAAGTGTGCGCGCCGCCGTATTCGACGCCGTACATGTAATAGGTGCTGCCGAATTTATTGATCCCGCCGCCTTGGGCATAAATCGGGTTGCCATTCTGGTCCTTCCACCACGCGTCGTTGTTGATGGATTGAAGCGAGGCCGAGGCGGACAACGTGAGCAGACCGAGCGCAGCAGCGAGGGACGAACGTATCAGGGGGAGGCTAATCATGGTGGGTTTTCGTACGTGTTGGGTGGTTTGTGGGTGCGCCCCCGTGAAGCGAGGGCGGCGAAAACGATCGCTGGCCAATGAGCCGCGCGTGGTATGCATGCGCGGCCGCAGCAAGCGGCGGGGTTTGGGGGAATGCCGCGCAATGGGGAGGAATTGGCGGCTAAGGAAACACTTTATCAGATCAGTGAAACAGTTTGCCCCACCAGTTCTGGTAGTTTTCGGCCGTACGCCGGCCGCGGACGACCAAACGGACGCGCCGATTGCCGGCGCCGCATTTACCCCGCCCGCCGCGCGGTCCCGCTCAGCGGGATTGGCTTGCGGTCGCGACGCCCCAGGGGCCGCTGCCGACTTTGATGCGAGCGATCTCTTTGCGGGTGGCCACTTCGATGACGGAGACGTCATCGCTTCGGCCGTTGGCGGCCAAAAGCGTTGCCCCGTCCGGCGACAAAGCGATGCCCCAGGGCCGCTCCCCCACCTTCACGGCATCGGTCATGGCGTTCTTGGCGGTATCGATGACGGCGACCGTATTGCCTCGGCCGGTGGTCACAAAAATGGTCCGGCCGTCTGGCGTCGCGACGGCCCCCATCGGCAGCACATCCGGCCCGGTGAGTTTGATCGTCTGCTCGATTTGATGGCGTTTCGTATCGACGACGGAAACTTCGGCTTCTCCTTCAGCTGGCACATACGCGCGGGAACCGTCCGGCAAGAACGCCACGGATCGCGGCCGCCCACCAACCGTAAACTTCGCGATCGACGAGCCGGTATCTGCGTCGAGCACGAAGACTTCGCCGCGCTGCTCGCAGGTCACGTAGACTTCGTTTAAAAGGGGGTGCAGTGCCACGCCTTCCGGCTCCTCCGATACGGCGGCGGAAAATACACGGCGTCCCGATTCAATTTCCCACGAGGTCGCCGTCGCTTCGTCTTCGTTGGCCACGATCACGCGTCGCTCGTCGCGACTGAGCGCGAATTGCTCCGGGTCCGAGCCCACGGAAAGCTTCCGCAGCACCCGGCCGGTCCCAGTATCGACAATCGCAATGCCATCGGCCGATTTGTCCGCCTTCTCGTTCTTCGCACGGTCTGGATCGGCGCCCGGCCCGAGCCGCGGCGAACCACTCACGGCCACATATAACCGCGAGCCGTCGCGCGACACGCGAACGCCCCGCGGCCGCTTCCCGATCGGCCACGTTGCCCGCACCGTCTTCGTGTCGGTGTCGATCACGGACACGTCGCCCGACCGCTCGTTGGTCACGTACACCAAATACGACGGTGCCGCATGGGCCATCGCGGCGAATGCAGCCGCCAACCACGCAACGATTAGAACTCGAGCCGAAAGCATCCGGCGATGTTACGGCAGCGACCCGTTCGGCTGGCATCAGGGGGTTTCCGGATCGCGCGACCGGACGACCCCGCGTGACGTAATGTTTGCAGTAACATGGCTCTGCGATCGGCCTTCTGAACTGTAGCTTTCGAATCGCTCCCCTTCCCGACTGCCGGACGCAGACGAGAACGAGAACGATCACGACAAAGAGAACGATTCAGAGACGGTCCTACCGCGAGGGATCCAGGACCACTTTGATGCAGCCGTCCTTTTTGTTCACGAACAAGTCGTAGGCGCGATCCGCTTTGGTGAGAGGAATCCGGTGCGTAATCACGAACGACGGATCGATGCGGCCGTCCTCGATCAGCTTTAGCAGCGGTTGAAGATACTTCTGCATGTGCGTCTGGCCGGTTTTGATCGTGACGCCTTTGTTCATGACCGCTCCAAACGGAATCTTGTCGAGGAATCCGCCGTAGACGCCCGGTACGGACAGAGTTCCGGCTTTGCGCACGCAGCGCATCGCCTGCCGCAGCGCATAGGGCCGGTCGGTTTCCAGCTTCATCGTCTGCTTCACTTGATCGTAGGCGGAGCCGTGCGCTTCCATGCCCACGGCGTCGATCGCGGCATCGGGCCCGCGACCGCCGGTAAGCGCCTTCAATTCCTCCATCACGTCGCCACCGGAATGCAGCGTGATGGCGCCCGCATGTTCGGCCATGGCGCGCCGTTCCGCGACCGAGTCGATCGCGATGACTTTGGCTGCGCCGAGGAGAAATGCGCTGCGAATCGCAAACTGGCCGACCGGTCCGCAACCCCAGACCGCGACCACGCTTTTCCCGGGCTCGATGTCGCAGTTTTCGGCCGCCATGTAGCCGGTCGGAAAGATGTCTGAAAGAAACAGGACCTTCTCGTCCGACAAATCGCTCTCGATCTTGATCGGGCCGACGTCCGCGAAGGGCACGCGCGCATACTGCGCCTGCCCGCCCGCATAGCCGCCCGTCATGTGCGAATAACCAAAGATGCCGGCGGGGCTGTAGCCCATCAAAAGCTCGGCGACCTGCGCGTTGGGGTTGGTGTTGTCGCAGCACGAATATTCCTGCCGCGTGCAATGGTGACACTTCCCGCAGGAGATCGTGAAAGGCACGACGACGCGGTCGCCCACTTTGAGCCGTTTCACTTCGGGCCCGATCTCGACCACTTCACCCATGAATTCGTGGCCGAGAATATCGCCTCGCTCGAGCGTCGGAATGACGCCGTCGTAAAGATGGATGTCCGACCCGCAGATCGCCGTCGACGTGATCTTCACGATGCAGTCGCGCGGATTCAAAATGCGCGGGTCCTCCACCCGCTGCACCTCCACATTCTTTTTTCCCATCCAAACGACCGCTTTCATTTCTTGCCTTTCCGAGGCGCTTGCGGCCCACCGACGGATTGACCTTCGATCGTGGGAATCTCTCCAGCTTCCATGAGCGCCTTGAAGCGACGCAACGTTTCCATGACCTGTTGGCCCGCTTCCTTCCCGGTCAGCTTCGCGATCCAGGCGAGCAGTTTTCCGCCCGGTGGCGTGTACTCGACCTCGACGATGACCTCGGTGCCTTCATCGCCGGGCGCCGGCGTGAATCGGACCCGGCCAGCGTTGGGCACATCGGCTCCCTCCCGCGATTGCCAAGCGATCTCCTCGTTCGGACGGTCGTTCGTGACGACCGCATCCCACTCGACGCGCTTGCCGCCCGGTGCGGTGACGGACCAGTGCGATTCGGTGGCCGAGGTCGTCGTGATCGCGACGGGATACTTCACCACCTGGGTGAGGTTCTCGAACCGCCGCCAAAAGGAATAAAGATCCTCTGCCGGCCGCAGGATCGTCACGGCACGCGTGACGCGAACTGCAGCTGGGGCCGAAGAACGAAGGGTTTTCGCCGCGCGAGACGCGGGTAATTTTCGGGTAGCCGTGGACATCGGCCAAACTAGCACGCGTCCGGCGGTCCGAGTATGGGAGTGACTACGGATCGCGTGAGCGGTGAACGCACCGGAGTGCAATCGGGACGGCGATCGTGATCGCACGGATGAAATTGTAGCTGGGGGTCATTAACCCCGGCGAACGCTCACCGCCGGCCTCAGGGAAGCCAGCTACATTGCCGAACAAGATCCGATCACGAGCACAACTACGATAACGAGGCGAGACGACTCACGCCGCGTTATCGGAAAACAACACGGCGAGCGGAAGATCGTGGAACAGCTCGAAGAGCGGCAGCCGCGCGTTGCCTTGCCACTCGGTGCCGGTGAGCACATCCCGCCAGGGGCTGCGGCTGGGCGGCGCTTCGATGGCGGTGTCTTCCCAGACGAGGCCCAGCGGCGGACTGCCGAGATGGGCCGTCAATCGCGGCACGACCACGAGCACCGCTTTGCGTTCGAGCTGCCGAGCGAACGCAACGACATGTTCGGCGAAGCGGCCGGTCGGTGTCAGCGGCGCGTAGTCCCCCGCTTGGAAAAGATGAGGATGTTCGCGCCGGAAACGAAGCAGTTCCGTGGTCAGACGCAGCTTGATCCCGCCGTCGCGCCAGTTGCGCAACAGCTCACGCCACGCGATTTCACCGACCTTCGCCGCCATATCGCGATGGGGCTGCCAATCGATCAATCCGCGATTGTCGGGGTCGACCAGGGTTAGATTCCACAGCTCGGATCCTTGATAGAAATCGGGCACGCCCGGCGTCGTGATTTTCAACG
This sequence comes from uncultured Opitutus sp., assembly GCA_966252355.1. GTDB lineage: Bacteria > Verrucomicrobiota > Verrucomicrobiia > Opitutales > Opitutaceae > ER46. Next base: position 4,867 of record CBINOT010000209.1, read on the forward strand.
CCACCTGCGCGAGCGAATTGACGAGGCCGAGGTGTGCAAGCCGCAGCACCTTCGGGGCGAAGCTCGCCAAAAAGTCGCGACCCGTCGCGGGCGTCAGGATCGCGTCGACGAACCGGTCGCAGGCGCCGAGCCAAGGTTCGTTCGGGTGCAGCCAGTGCGTGTTCCGTTTCGCTTCGTTGGTGGCTTTGCGCAAATGCTCGCGAAGCCGCGCGCGAAACGCGTCGTCCGGTTCGAAGGGGCCCATCGGCCAGCAGCCAAGCAACGTTTGATAGAGCCGGTACTCTTCGTTCGCATCCGGTGCGAGGCGGTCGTTCACCCGTGTCTTGTGGCGCTCGTTGAGCTGACGCCATTCGTCCACCCAGTCGCACCACTCGTCCGCGATTTCCGAAAGCACGTAGAGCCGCGCACGGACGTCCTCGCCGAATTTCGTATCGTGGGTCGAGGTGGTGAGCATCGAATGCGGCGTGGTGGCGAGACGCCGCCGGCAAGCGCCGTGAAACTCGTCGACGCTGCCGCCGAACACCTCGGGTGAACCGCCGACCTCGTTGAGCGCAATCAGCCGGTTGTAGACGTAGAAGGTGGTGTCTTCGACCGCCTTCGCCATCACCGCCCCGGTGTATTGCTGCCAGGTGAGTACCCAGCGCCACAACGACTCGCGGTATTCCTGGGTCGCGGAAGGTGGCGGATAACGTCCGATCAGCACATCGCGCACGAAGCGAAATGGCTGCGGATCCTGCCGCGGGTTCTTGCGAATCGCTTCGGTGCACGCCCGCTCGATTTCACGCGCGTCTTCGGGCCGGCATTCCGCGTTCATGCGACGATAGATCCGGTAGACGCCCAGCGCCGCCATGATTTCGCGCACCGCCACGCTGAGTTCGAACCGCGTGAGGTCCCGCCAGCGGCGGTCACCGACGACGATGTTCGCGAGCTGGTGCGACAACTGGACAACGGCATTGGCGAACATTTCGTCGAGCACCAGCCGCTTGTTCGTATACGCGATCTCGGCGAACGACTGCGTGTCGCCGGTGAAGGAGCGATAAATAGCCTCGAACTTGGCTTCCGCGCTCTGCGCCACGAACAAGCCGCTGAGATCGCGAATGAATTCGTACCCGGTCGTCCCGTGCGTTGGCCACGCGCTGTCGATCTCTTCGCCGGGAGCGAGAATCTTTTCCACCACGACATAGAAGGGACGCGTGGCCCGCTCCCCTTCCTTCAACGCCAGCGCTTGGACGCGCTCGAGGTACTCCAGCGGATTGCGCAGGCCGTCGATGTGGTCGATTCGAAGACCCGAAATCGCGTCGTTGCGCACGAGATCGCCGATCAACCGGTGCGTCTCGCGGAAGATATGCGGGTTTTCCATCCGCAAGCCAATCAGGGTATCGATCGCAAAGAAGCGCCGGTAGTTCACTTCGTGGGCGCCGGTCTTCCAGTGCGCCAAACGATAATGCTGCTCGCTCAGGATTTCGTCGAGCCGGTCCCGGGTGCGCGGATCGCCCTCGATGCCGTTGATGCCATCGAGATGGGCCTTGATCGCCGCTCGCACGGTTTCGTCCTTTTCGTGCGCTTCGGCCAGTTGGGCCTTCAACTCATTGCGCGGCCGGCGCCCGATCGGCTCGTCGGCGCCGCGCGAAAGCGGCAGCGAACCGAACGCCTCGGCGAGCGCTTTCAGCCGTTCGCGCGCCGATGCCGAGCACACCGGCTCGTCGGCCGCCCCGGCGAGCAGAATGGCATACGTCGCGGGACTTACGGGAAAACGCAGATCCGCGTAATGCACCGAGAACGCGCCATCCTCGTAGCCAACGGTCAACCGGCCGGCCTCGAGCACGACGCCGTATTGGTCGTCGAGCACGGGGACGAGCACACGGGAGCGGCCGGTTTGAAACGGATCGCTCCAGTCGATATCGAAGAAGTCCGCGTGAGGCGAATGCCGCCCGCATTCGAGCACGTCCTGCCACCACCGGTTCGAGGATCCGTGGATGCCCATGTGGTTCGGCACGAAATCGAGTACGATGCCCATGCGATGGCTCTGGACCGCGCGGGCAAACTCATCGAACGCTTGCCGGCCGCCGAGTTCGGCGTCGACCCGGTGGTAGTCGTTGACGTCATACCCATGCGTGCTGCCGGGCGCCGACATCAACACCGGCGAGCAATAGCAATGCGTGATGCCTAGTTCGTGGAAATACGGCACGAGTTCGCGCGCCGCCGGGAAAGGAAAGTCCTTCCGCAATTGCAGCCGGTACGTCGCGACGGGAACGCCTTGAGGGTCCGTAAAAGGCATAGGCTCGGATTGTTACCGACTGCGGCGAGATGTTCCCGGTCGGTTGTGGGGCGCGGCCACCATTGGCCACATTCTGCCCAGCGGCCGAGGGCAGCCGCGCTCCCCTCATACTCGTGATCGTGATGGACGGACTGGGTCGCGGAAAACCCGCGATCACGAGCACGATTACGATCACGAGTACGAGGATGAGGGCGTGCTATACGCCCGATGGATAGGTTTCCGGCGCCTCCGCAGGGTCCCATTCCGAGACCATCTCGAGCGGTTCGACGGCGTGCGACTCGTCCACGTGAAAGACGGCGTCGAATTGCTGGCTGAGATTCGCCTCGAAATAGTGGCTCCAGCGTTCCTGCTCCGGCCGATAGATCACGCCGATCGCGCGCTCGAGCCGGCGATCGGACAAGGCTTCGGCCGCCGGAGTACCATTCGTCAGCGGCAAAAAGAAACGCGGCATTCCCGTCTGGTGAAACAGTTCCTCGTAACTGCCGGCCAGCGCGGGCAGCACCGTCTTGACCTCCGCGTTTCCACCCCATTCCGAGGCGGCGACGACGCTGCCTTGATAGGTGGTGAAGCCGATAAGCTTCGCCTCGGAGCGATAACGTTCGCGCACCAGTTGGCCGAGATTGAACTCGCCGTGCTCGTGCATCTCCGTGGCGCGGGCGTCGCCAATATGCGAATTATGCGCCCAAATCACGATTTTCGGCGGGCGTCCGCGCGTGCGTAAATGCGCACGCAACTCCTCGACCGTCTCGGCCATGTGGCGATCGCGAACGTTCCACGACTCCACGTGGCCGTGCATCATCGTGCGATAGTATTCCTCGGCGTTGTGCGCGAGGCGCGCGTTTTGCTCGGCGTAGAAGAATTCGTCCGCGGCAGCCGGCCCGTCGTGCTGCAACCAGTCAGCGCGGCGTTCGCGCAGCCGCAGCAATTGCTCCGCGACGGCATCGGCGCAAGTCCGCGAGCCCGCACGCGCCGCCGCCCACGCGTAACGTTGCGGATCTTCGCCGAAATGATCGAAACAGGCATAACTCGCTTTCGCGGCCGTCGCCGACGCGGGATCGATTTTCTCGAGATAGGCGACGACGGCGCGCATCGACGCGTGCAAGCTATAGAGATCGAGCCCGTAGAAACCGACACGGCTGGCTTCGGGCGTGCTCATGTTGTGCTCGTGCAACCAGGCGACAAATTCGGCGACGGCAGTGTTGCGCCACATCCAGCTGGGAAACCGAGCAAAGCCGTTGAGCACCTCCACGGGATCGCGGGCGCTCATGTTCTGCACGTACCGGTTCACGGCGTACGCGTCCGGCCAATCGCCTTCGATCGCGACCGCGCTGAAATTTCGTTCCTCGATGAGGCGACGCGTCAGCGCGGCACGCGCCGCGTAAAAATCATGGGTGCCGTGCGTTGCTTCGCCCAAGAGCACCACTGACGCGTCGCCGATCCAGTTGAGGATTCGTTCGTACGACTTTCCGGCCACGAGCGTCCAGGCGGCCGAACGAACCAGATCGACGAGGTCTTGTTGGGATCTGCGGAGGCTAACCATGGTCGCGAGGGACATTCATACGCCAGCAACGTACACGCCCTCGGCAGGCGATCAAAAGCATCGGTCATCGATTCGTCCCCAAAACGATATCCGGCACCCGCCGAGTCCTGGGTGGGGAGAGTTCGGAGTTCCGACTTGGCGGGCGGTTGTGGAGCGCGGACGCCTCCACGTCCGTTCGCTGAATGCGGCCGAGGGCCGACCGCGCTCCAACGGAAGGCAACCGCTAAGCGCCGGTCTCGTGCTCGTGATCGTAATCGTTTCGCTCGAATCCCAAACGGCGATCACGAGTAAGATTACGATCACGAGATGAAGAAAAATCGGCCGACCGGTGCCCTCGACGGATTGATGTAGGGCCGGGGTCTTCGAACCCAGCCGTCGCGATTTGAACGGCGACCCCGCCCCTACATTACTTGCGGCAGACGCGCCGGTAGAGCGCCTCGTAGCGCGGCACGATCACGTCGGGAGAAAACTTCTCCTTGGCGCGGCGCTGCGCCGCTTCGCCAAGGGCCGCCCGCCGCGTCGGGTCGCGCAGCAGACCTTCGATCGCGCGCGCGACGGCATCTGCATCGCCGGGCGGGACGAGCACGCCGCTCCGATCGGATTCAACGACCTCGGGGATTCCGCCCACCGCGGTGGACACGCTCGGCCGACCGAAGCACATCGTTTCCAACAAACTCAGGCAGAAGCTTTCGCTCTCCGAGGTGAATACGCCGAGATCGGCCGCCTGCAGGTAATCCTCGATCTCGTTCACGCGTTGCCGGACGATCACCCGATCGCTGATCCCAAGCCGGCGCACGTGATCGACGAACGGCGTGAAATCGCCCCCCGCGAGGATGACGAGTTTGAACGATTCGCGCGGCCGAATGCGCGCGACCGCATCCAAGAGCAAATCGATGCGTTTCACCGCGCGGAGATTCGAAAGATGGAGCAGCATGGCTTCGTCTTTCATCCCGAGTTCGCGGCGAACCTCCGCCGGCTCAACCACGTGATCGACCTCGCGCACGAGCGCGGCATCCGCGTTAGCCTCATGGCCTACGAGGCGAACCTGCGCATCCCTCAGAATCGCCGCCCGCCGTATCCGACCGACGAAGCCACCATCTACGACTACACCCGCGACGTCGTCGAGCGCATGATCCGCCAAGCCCCAGGACTCGACGCCATCGGCTTCCGCATCGGCGAGAGCGGCACTGCTGCCATTGATGCCGACAGACACGCCGCAGATGAGGTTGCAGATGCCCACTGTAAAGCCGCCCCAAAAGACAGCATACCCTGTGAAATACGTGGCGGGCGAGTCGGCCACCTTCGCGCTGCCTTCGGTCTTCCCGTACTACCTGACCGGCGCCATCACCGC
>CBINOT010000210.1:0-10018 GCA_966252355.1 uncultured Opitutus sp.
CCTTCCATTACGACGACCGCGACGACGAGCAGCGATGCCGGGTCCTATACGATCACCGCGGCACTCGGCACGCTGAGCTCGGCCAATTATTCGTTCAGTTTCGCGAATGGGACACTCACGGTGAGCAAGGTCGCGTTGACGGTTACAGCCGACGACAAGAGCCGGGCGTTCGGCGCGGCAAACCCGACGTTCACGTATACCGTCACCGGTTTCGTAAATGGGGAAACCAGCGCGGCGATCGGCGGCTCGCCGGTGCTTTCGACGACCGCGACGACCTCGAGCGCGGCCGGCACGTATCCGATTTCGATTTCGACCGGGACGCTGAGTGCGACGAATTACAGCTTCAGCTTCGTGGCCGGCACCTTGACCGTGGCCGCGAATCAAACGCCAACGATTACGAGCAACGGAGGGGGCGCGACGGGCAGCGTGAGCGTGGCGGAAAACAGCACGGCCGTGACGACGGTCGTCGCGACCGATGCCGAAGGGCAAACGATCGCTTATTCGCTCAACGGCGGAGCCGACGCGGCCAAGTTCTCGATCGATAGCGGCACCGGGGCGCTGAGTTTCGCGAGCGCGCCGGACTTCGAAACCCCAGCCAGCACGGCGGGCACGAATGTTTACACGGTTATTGTGCGCGCCACGGACACCGAAGGCGCAAACGTGAGCCAGACGCTGACCGTGACGGTCACGAATGTGAACGAGGCGCCGACGCTCACGGCGATCGGAAATGCGAGCGGCACGTATGGCACCGCGCTCACGACCATCAATCTCGTCGGCGCCGACGTCGATGCGAGCGACACGCTGACCTACTCGGCGACCGGATTGCCGGGCGGCTTGAGCGTTTCGAGCGGGACGATTTCCGGCACGCCGACGGCGGCGGGCAGCGCGAACGTGACGGTGCGCATCACCGACGCCGGCGGCTTGTACGCCGAGCGTTCGTTCACGATCACGATCGCGAAGGCGACGCCGACGATCACGTGGAGCAATCCGGCGAGCATCGTTTACGGCACGGCGCTGAGCGGCACGCAGTTGAACGCGACGGCCAGCACGGCGGGCGCGATGACGTACAGCCCGGTGAGCGGCACTGTGCTCGGCGCGGGCAGCCGGACGCTGAGCGTGAGCTTCGCGCCGACGGACACGGCGAACTATAACTCGGCCACGGCGAACGTGACGCTCGTCGTCACGCGGGCGGCATTGACCGTGACGGCGGACAACCAAAGCCGGGCGTACGGCGCGGCGAATCCGACGCTGACGTATACCATCACGGGTTACGTGAACGGCGAGACGAGCGCCGTGGTAATCGGCGCGCCTGCGATCACGACGGCCGCGACCGCGACGACGAACGCCGGCACCGCCGCGATCAGCGCGGCGATCGGCACGCTGAGCGCGTCGAACTACAGCTTCAGCTTGGCGGATGGCACGCTGACCATTACGCGCGCGCCGCTGACGATCACCGCGGACAACAAGAGCCGCGGCTTCGGCGCGGCCAATCCGACATTCACCTACACCGCGACGGGTTTTGTGAATAGCGACACGGCGGCGGCGCTCACCGGCGCGCCATCGCTGTCGACGACCGCCACGGCGTCGAGCGCGGCGGGCGCGTACACGATCGCAATTGCGGCGGGCGATCTGACCGCGACGAATTACAGCTTCACCTTTGTCGCCGGGACGTTGACCGTCGGCGCAAATCAGGCGCCCTCCATCACGAGCAACGGCGGGGGCGCGACGGCCAGCGTCAGCGTGGCGGAGAATTCGACGGCGGTAACGACGGTCGCCGCGACCGATCCCGAGTCGCAGACGCTCACGTACTCGATCAACGGCGGAGCGGATGCCAGCAAGTTTTCGATCAACGGCAGCAGCGGCGCGCTCGCATTCGCCACCGCGCCCAACTTCGAGGCGCCGGCGAGCGCCGCGAACTCGAACGTTTACACGGTTGTCGTGCAGGCGACCGACACCCAAGGCGCGAGCACCTCGCAAACGCTCACCGTCACGGTGACGAATGTGAACGAAGCGCCGACGCTCGCGACGATCAGCGACGCGAGCGGCACGTACAATGCGCCGATCACCTCGATCAACCTAGCGGGCTCGGACGTCGACGCCGGCGATACGCTGACGTACACGTCGGCCGATCTACCCAGCGGCCTGAGCATTGCGAGCGCGACCATCGCGGGTACGCCGACCGCCGCAGGTAGTTACAGCGTGACCGTACGGGTGACGGATGCCGGTGGGTTATATGCCGAGCGCACGTTTATCCTCACGATTGGCAAGGCGACGCCGACGATTACGTGGAGCGCGCCGGCGAACATCATGTACGGCACCGCGCTGAGCGGCACGCAGTTGAACGCCACAGCCAGTGTGGCCGGCACGCTCACCTATGCTCCGACCAGCGGGACGGTGCTTGCGGTCGGCAACCGCACCTTGAGCGTCAGCTTCGCGCCGACCGACACGGCTAATTACACGACGGCGAGCGGGAACGTGACGTTGAACGTCACCGCGGCGCCCTTGGCAGTGACGGCAAGCAACCAAAGTCGCGCCTATGGCGCCGCGAATCCCACGCTCGGCTATACGCTCACGGGCTTCGTGAACGGCGACACGGGCGCGGTCGTCTCCGGCACGCCCTCGATCTCCACGAGCGCCACGACGACGAGCATTGCCGGCACGTATGCGATCACGGTCGGCGCCGGCACGCTGGCGGCGTCGAATTATACGTTCACGCCGGCCGACGGCGTTTTGACCGTGAGCAAGGCTCCGCTGACGGTGACGGCGGATAACAAGAGCCGTGGATTTGCCGCCGCGAATCCGACACTGACCTATACCGCGAGCGGCTTTGTGAACAGCGAGACCGCGGCCGTGCTGAGCGGCGCGCCGAATCTCTCGACCACGGCAACGACGTCGAGCGCGGCCGGCACCTATCCGATCGCGATCATCGCGGGCACGCTGGCGGCGACGAACTACAGCTTCAGTTTCGTCGACGGCACGCTGACCGTCGGCGCGAACCAGGCGCCCTCGTTGACGAGCAATGGCGGGGGTGCGAGCGCGAGTGTGAGCGTCGCGGAAAACAGCACGGCGGTCACGGTGGTCGCGGCGAGCGATCCGGAAAATCAAACGCTCGTCTATTCGATCAACGGCGGGGCGGATGCCGCGAAGTTCACGATCGACGGCAACACCGGAGCGTTGGCCTTCGCCAGTGCCCCCGATTTCGAAACGCCGGCGAGCGCGGCCAACAGCAATGCTTACACCGTCATCGTGCGCGCGACGGATACCGAAGGTGCGAGCGCGAGCCAGACGCTGACGGTCACGGTCACGAATGTGAACGAAGCACCGACCTTGGCGGCCGTCGCGAATGCCGGTGGCACGTACGGCACGGCGCTCACGGCGATTCAGTTGGCGGGCGCCGACGTGGATGCGGGCGAAACGTTGACGTATTCGGCGACGGGATTGCCGGCCGGCCTGAACGTCACCGGGTCCACCATTGCCGGCACGCCGGGCGCCGCGGGGACTTCAGTCGTGAGCGTACGGGTGACCGACGCGGGCGGCCTGCACGCCGACCGCAGCTTCACGCTGACGATCGCGAAAGCGACCCCGACGATCGCATGGAGCAATCCCGCGAGCATCGTTTACGGCACGCCTTTGAGCGGCACGCAGCTCAATGCGGTGGGCAGCGTTCCCGGCACGCTGACTTACACGCCGGCTTCCGGCGCGGTGCTGGCGGCGGGCACGCGCACGCTCACGGTCACGCTCTTGCCGACCGACGCGGCGAATTACAACTCGGCGACCGCGACGGTCTCCCTGAACGTCAGTCAAAGCGCGTTGACGGTTTTCTGGCGCGATCCCGAGGCGATCTCCTTTGGCACCGCGCTAAGCGGCACGCAGTTGAATGCGACGTGCAACGTGGCCGGCACCTTCGCCTATACGCCGGCGGCGGGCGCCGTGCTCGCGCCGGGCACTCATACGCTGACGACGACGTTCACGCCGACCGACACCGCGAATTACCAGCCGGCGACGGCCACCGTCACGCTGGTCGTCAATAACGCCACGCCGGTCATCACCGCCTTCAGCCCCGATACGGGCACCGTTGGCGACGGCATCACGAAGGCCACCCAGCTCACGCTTACCGGCACTGCGCCGGCGAACAGCACGCTCACGCTTTCCGACGGCACGACGGTGCTCGGCACCGCGACCGTTTCGAGCAACGGCACCTGGACCTTTGGGGCACCGGAGTTGCCGGCGGGCTCACATACCTTCACGGCCATCGCGACCGACCGTGCGGGGAACCCGAGCAATCGCTCGGCGCCATTCCCGGTGGCGATCGTCACGGGTTCGACAACGGCCACGACGATTTCGAGCTACGGACCGGACACAGGCGTGCTCGGCGACGGCATTACGAGCGCCACCGTACTGACGATCGTGGGAACAGCGCCGGCGGGCAGCACGGTGTTCATCTATGACGACGGCATTTTGCTGGGCACGACGGTGACGGGCGGCGATGGCACCTGGAGCTTCGTGACCCCGACGTTGGCGGCGGCGATGCACACGTTCACCGCGCGCTCGACGGATATCGCGGGCAACGTCAGCGCCTTGGCCGGACCGCTGCCGGTGTCGATCATCACCACGGCGCCGGCGATCGCGTCGGTGCCGCGCTCCGTCACGATCACGTCGACCGGTCCGGTATTGGTGAGCGACATCGCGGGGCAGCCGATCACTATTTCGGATCCCAATTCGACGCTCATCACCGTGACGCTGACGGTGACCGAAGGCACGTTGACCCTGCCTGAACTGCACGGCGCCACGCTGCTCGTGGGCACGGGCTTCAACGATCGCACGATCGTGATCCAAGGCACCCAGACGCAGGTCAACGCCGCGCTGGCGGGCTTGATCTACCAGCCCGCGGTCGTCGGCCCCCCGCAGTCGACGGACGTGCTGAACGTCAACGCATCCGGCACCTCCGGCGTGACCAGCGAGATCAACCTCAACATCTTCATTCAACGGAATGCGCTGGGCGGCGTCGCCGCCGGCGTGAACCTGACAGCGGTCGTCCCGCCGGACAAGGAGTTGGCTTCGACGGATGTCACGCAATGGGACGCGACGCTGATCACGGGGAAACCGACGGTCGCGAACGACGGCACCATGAGTTTCGTTTCCGTCGACGGCCAGGATGGCGGCGTCTCGAAAACCACCATCACCGTGCGCATGACCTTCACCGACGGCACGACGAAGGATGTCGAAGTGCCGGTGACGATTTATCACCCGCTGCTGCAAGTCGTGACCGACGTGAACAGCCCCACGCAGCTGAATCCGCAGACCAGCTTGTACGAGCAGAAGGTGCGAATCGTGAACACGACGCCGTTCCAGCTGATTCAATTCCGGGTGACGGTGCCGAATCTGCCGCCGACGGTGCAGCTCGAGTCCGCCTCCGGCATCGATGCGAAAGGCGCGCCGTATATCACCGGCTTGTCGCAGCTCGCGCCGGGCGGCGAAATCATGCTGACGCTCGAATACTTCAGCGCGAACGCGCAGCCTTTCGCGAGCCCGTTCGTTAAACTCGAGTTGAGCGCGAGCGGCGGCTTGGCCACGCCGATGGGAAATATTCTCGCGGTGGGGCGCGTCATCACCGCGTATCGCGGCCGGACCTACGTCGAGTTCGACACGACCGAAGGCAAAACATACTGGATCCAATATCGCGACGGCGCGGACGAGTCCTGGCAGACAAGCTCGGTGCCGATCCTCGGCACGGGGCTCCGGATCGATTGGATGGACGAAGGCCAGCCGAAGACCTCCTCGGCGCCGACCGGCACTCGAACCTATCGGCTGATCGAAGCGGCGCCGACGGCGATGTTGCCCTCGATCACCAAAGACCCGGCCGGTGCGACGGCGCGGACCGGCGCCACGGTGACGCTGGCCGCGACTGCCACGGGCGCGGCGCCTCTCGCGTATCAATGGTATCGCGATGGCGAAGCGGTCGTCGGCGCGACGCAAGCCTCTCTGCCGCTGGCCCCGGTGGCGCGCGGAACGGCCGGTCGTTATCAAGTCGTGGTGAGCAATCCTTATGGCTACACCGCTTCGAAGATTGCGAACGTGGCCTTGAGCGACGTCACCGCCGCGGTGGTGAACAGCGTATCCGTCCGGGCCTACGTCGAAAGTGGCGCCCGGCAACTCATCGCCGATCTCACGCTCGTTGGCACCGGCCCCACGCGCACCTTGATGCGCGCGGCGGGTGCGACCCTCCGCTCGTTCGGGGTGTCCGATGCCGTGAGCGACCCGACGCTCAGCTTGACGCAGGACGGCGCGGCGCTGGCGCAGAACACGAAGTGGTCGAGCGACTCGGCCGCGGCGTTGACGGCCAGTGCGATTGCGAGCGTCGGCACCTTTGGCTTCGCCCCGAACTCCGACGATGCCGCTCTACTGCGCAATCTCGTGCCCGGCAGCTACACGTTGAAAGTGGCGCCGGTGGCTTCAGCTGGCGGCGTGACGCTTTTCGATCTGTACGATGCGTCTCCGACCGGCACCAAAGGCGGAGCACGCGTGAGCAGTCTCGTGCTCCGCGGCGTGGCCGGCACCGGCAGTCACGTGCTCGTCGGCGGCCTCACCGTCACCGGCAACGGATCCGCGCGGTTCCTGATTCGCGCCGTGGGGCCCGGCTTGAAACGCCTGGGCGTGACGGGTGGCGTGGCCGATCCGCGTATCACGGTTTACAGCGGTGGAACGACGGTGGTGGCGAGCAACGACAATTGGAGCGTGCAACCGGCGAATCGCGATCTCACGCGACTCTTCTCCGCCTTGAGCGCGTTGGAGCTCGGCGACGGATCGAAGGACGCGGCCGCGCTCGTGACGCTCGCTCCCGGTGCCTACACCTTTGCGGTCGATTCGGCGGATGGCAGCGAAGGCCTTGCGCAGATCGAAATCTATGCGATTGATCTATAAGACGGTTGCGGAATCACGTGCCGTGATCCAATCGTCGATTTCTCGACCAATGAACGTACGTCTCTCTGCCCTCGTCCTTAGCGTTTGCGCCGCATCGATCGCCTCGGCCGCTGGCTACCGCCAATCGGTGGGCGTCGGTGTGCTGGAAATCTTTAACGTTGGGGTTTCCGCCACAGCGGGAGCGCCGACGGATCCTTCGACGGCGCCGAAAACGAATCGCGATTATCTCGATGGCTTCAACCGGCTCGATTCGTCCGGCAATCTCGGCGAAGGCGCGCCGGGGCTCGCGAGTCGGACGAGCAATTTCGGATTCATCAGCGACAGCCAAGTCAACTTGCAGGCTGGCACGCTGGCCTTGCATACGATTGCTCCCGGCGAGAGCCGCTATGTGAACCGCTCCGGGATGCACGGCGAAGTCGGCGGGGAGGTGCAGTATCAAATCGTGCGTGAGCGAGACGATGCCATGGCCTTCGGGCTCGAGGCGCGCGCGGGTTACGTGAACGTCGAGTATGGCAGCGCCTCGACGCTGACCAGCACCGTGCGCTTGCTCACGGACACCTATCAACTCGGCGGAGTGGTGCCTCAGCCGGCGCCCTATACCGGGTCGTTCACGGTCCAGCCGGGCACGCAGCGGATCGGCGATACGCCGACGCGATCGATTTCCTCTTCGGCGGCCACGGTGCAAGGCGTACGCCTGTTGTCGGCGAAAGGCTGGCTGCTCCGCCTCGGTGTCGTGTGGGAGCCGATCGACACGCCCGAGTATTCGGTGCAGCTGCACGGCGGGCCGGCGGCGTTGAACGTGAGAGGGACGATGAGCTTGGACGATCGCTGGGTTTCGTCGGGCCAGGCGCCCTTCCGGATGACCTCCGCGGCGGAGCAGTCGAAGTGGCTGACCGGCGGCTACGCGGGCGCCACGCTGCGCGTGCGGGTGGCTGACCGCTGGAACGTTTTTGGCGGGGTCGATTATTTTAGCGCCAAGACGTTGTCCGTGCATGGCGGCAGCGGAGCGGCGTATTTCAAATTCGCGAACGCGATGCTGGCGAATTTGGGGATTTCGTATCGTTGGTGACGTGGGAGTCCGCTTGCGGACGATCCGTGCCTCTCGCGAAGGAGGCGAAGGACGCGAAGAGCAATCCGTTTCCAACCAAGCGAAGTTGGACACATAAGAGCACGGATACTCCAGGAGTATCTGTCTCTGTCGCGCTGCGCGTAAAGCTACTTCAAATACGCGATGACCGCTTCGGTGCGCGAGCGGACGTGCAATTTTTGGTAGATGTGCTTCAGGTGCACGTTCACGGTCTCGGTGCTGATCGCGAGTTTCGAGGCGATCTCTTTTGCGGATAATCCCTCGGCGAGTTTTTCGAGAACCGACTGTTCGCGCGGTGTCAGGTTGGCGGTTTTGGCGGTCGGCGGCGGCTCTTGGCGGAAGCTCGAGATCACCTTGCGCGCGATTTCGCCGGTCATCGGCACGCCGCCGTTGACCATTTCGCGGAGGCCGTTGAGGAGCCCGGCGGGCTTCACGCGCTTCAACAGGTAGCCGCTGGCGCCGGCCGCGAGCGCGCGAAAGATTTGTTCACTGTCTTCGTAGACCGTGAACATCATGATCTGCACGTCGGGCAACAATGCTTTGAGCCGCGCCGTGCAATCGATGCCCGAGCCATCGGGGAGGCCGATGTCCATGATCACCACGTCGGGCTTCACCGCGGGGATTTTGCGCACCGCCGTTTCGGTATTGCGGCAGGAGCACACGCACTGGAAACCCGGGGCGTTGGCGAGGACCTGTTCGAGGCCTTCGCAAATTTCGGAATTGTCCTCAACGATGGCGACGGAGATGGGCATAGAATACGGCAGGGAAGCGGAGCAATGCAGTTGAACCACGAATGGGCACGAATGCACCCGAATCAAAACGACCTCGGCTCCGTGCTGACCGCGAGACGCCAAACCGTGGCTCGTCTTCGATGACCGCCCCGTTGGGCTGCTCGCTTCGATCTTCGTGCGAATTCGGGTCCATTCGTGGTTTCCTGGTCAGAGGCCGTCGCGGGCGATCGTTGGCTAAACGTGGATCGCCACGACAGGCGCGGTCGGCAGTCGCACGGTGACTTCGGTGCCGGCGCCGGGCGTGCTGCGAATCGAGAGCGAGCCATGGATTTCGGCGATCCGCGTGCGCATGTTGCGGAGCCCGTTGCGTTCGGAGTGCAACTGCGACTCCGGCGCAAATCCGATGCCGTTGTCGCTCACGCTGACGGTGAACGTTTCATTTTCGAAATGCATCACGATCGTCGCCTCGGTCGCGCGCGAATGCTTCAGCACGTTGTTGATCGCTTCCTTCGTCACGGCGAGCACGTGATGTTGGCACTCGGGATTCAGGGGGCGCGCCGGGATCGAACCGGCGCCGAGCACGCGGCAGGTGACCGGCGAATCGGTGAAAAGATTATGGGCGAAGCGCTCGATGAACACGGCGAGCTGATCGAGCGAGCTGTGCGTGGGGCTGACGGTCCACACCACGCGCTCGAGCTCGACGGTGAGCCGCCGCACCCGCCGGTCGAGCAAGTCCACCAACCCGTTTTCGTCGGACGTCTCCCGATCGCGCAGCCGTTGGACCACGAGATTGATGCCGGTGACGCTGCCGCCGAGCTCATCGTGCATGTCGCGGGCGATGCGAGCGCGCTCTTTTTCCAAGGCGTGTTCGCGCTCGAGCCGGTCGAGTTGGGCTTTCAGCTTCCGTTGCGACCAATAGCGCGCTCCCCAGCCGACGAGCGCCGCGAACGCGATCACGACGAGCGCGCGGAACCAGGCGGTTTGCCACCACGCGGGCAGCACGGTGAACGCCAGCGCGGCGCCTTCGTGATTCCAGATGCCTTCGCTGTTGGACGCGATGACGCGCAGCCGATAATTTCCGGGCGGGAGCTTGGAATAACGTGCGGCGCGGTCGGGCCCGGTTTCGACCCAATCGGCGTCGAAGCCCTCGAGTTGGTGGCGCAGCTGCACGTGCTCCGGCGCCGCGAAGCTCAAAGCCGCGAAGCGAAATTCGAGGCGATGCTGGTCGGCGCGCGTGCGCAGGCCGGCGTGAAAGTCGACGGCGCGATCGTTGAGGCGC
>CBINOT010000211.1:0-9997 GCA_966252355.1 uncultured Opitutus sp.
GGGCCGCGCTGCCCGACAACAAAACCTACGGCGTTTTCTGGATGCCGTACAAAGAACTCGCGACCGCGTTCCAGCTCTATGGCGCGTTCAACAACGTCGCGCTCACGCTGGCTCCCGGCGCGTCGGAGCGCGGCGTCATCGCCACCGTCGACCGGTTGTTGCAGCCCTATGGCGGGCGCGGGGCCTATGGGCGTCACGACCATCCCTCGCATCGTCGCGTCGATGACGAGTTGCGCGTGCTGCAAGGGCTATCGATCGCCTTCCCGCTCGTGTTTCTGAGCGTGGCCGCGTTCATGACCAATTCGGTGATGAGCCGGCAAATCGCGTTGCAGCGCGAGCAGATCGCGATGCTCAAGGCCTGCGGTTTCAGCAACGGCCAAGTGGGCTTCCACTACTTCAAGTTCTCCCTCGCGATCGTCGTCGTGGGCATCGTCGTCGGAACGACCGCCGGCATCGTGCTCGGGGGACGGCTGGTCACGATGTACCATCTATTTTTCCGGTTCCCCCAGCTCGAGTTCCTCCTCGATCGGAGCGTGCTCGTCGCGGCCGCATTCGTCAGCGCCTTCGCCGCCTTCGTCGGCGTCGCGGGCGCGGTGCGGCGCGCGGTGCGCTTGCCGCCGGCCGAGGCGATGCGGCCGGAACCGCCGGCGCGATTCCGGCCCGCCTTGCTGGAGCGGCTGGGGCGCGGTCACTGGTTCACCGCGTCGTTCCGCATGGCGATGCGCAACATCGAGCGCCGGCCATTTCGCAGTGCGTTGACCTGCCTGGCGCTCGCGCTTGCGACCGGCATTCTCATCGTGCCGAACTCATTTCGCGACGGCGTCGCCTACGTGATCGATTTCCAATGGGACGTGATCCAGCGGCAAACCGTCACGCTCTCGCTCGTGGAGCCCGGCCCGTCGCGCGCGTTGTCGGATTTCGCGCACCTGCCCGGCGTCGTGCATGCGGAGCCGTTTCGCTTCGTGCCGGTCGAGCTGCGCGCGGGACCGATCACGCGCCGGTTGCTGATCCAAGGCTTGCCGGAGCGCGGCACGCTGAGCCGCGTGATTGACGCCCATCCGCAACAAGTGCCGCTGCCCGCCCGCGGCATCGTGATCTCGGCGAAGCTCGCCAGCGTGCTGCAGGTGCGGCCGGGCGACGAGGTCATCGCGCACGTCCTCGAGGGCGAGGAACGCGAGCTCGCGGTTCCCGTCGTTGCGCTGGCCGAAGACTTCGCGGGCATGGCCGCCTACATGGAACGCCACGCGTTGAATCGCCTGCTGCTCGAAGGCGACAAGATCACGGGCGCGCATGTGGTCGTCGACGCCAGCCGGTGGGGAGAGTTCACGCAGGCGGTCAAGACGACGCCGCGCATCGCGGGCTGCGTGATCAAGAACTCCTTGCGCGAGGGATTTCGCCAGACGACGGCGCAAAGCATCGGGCTGCTCCAGAAAATGTACCTGATGTTCGCCACGATCGTCGCCTTCGGCATCATCTACAACAGCGCGCGCATTTCGCTGTCCGAACGCGCGCGCGAACTCGCCACGCTCCGCGTGCTCGGGTTCACGCGTGGCGAAGTCGGCGCCGTTCTCGTGGGCGAGCTGGCGATTCTGACGAGCATCGCGCTGCCGTTCGGACTGCTCCTCGGGTCCGCGTTCGCGCGTGGCATCATCGCCACAGTGAACACCGAAACAGTCCGTCTCCCGCTGGTGCTGACGCCATCGAACTACGCTTTTGCCGTGCTCGTCGTCGCGTTGGCGTCGGCGCTTTCCGCGCTCTTCGCCGCGCGGAAGCTCGCCGACATCGATCTCGTCAGCGCGTTGAAGGCGCTCGACTGACAGCGCCATGAGCCCATTCGCGTTTATGTCTGTTGTCGCCTCGCTCGGTTCACGCTGCAAAGTCTGCCTGCTTGCCTAACGTCACATGACCGCCTCTGCGCCTCTTCCAGCTAAAACCCAATCCGTGCCGAGTTGGCGCCGGAAGCTGCCGCTCCTCGGCGGTTTGCTGCTGGTCGCTCTGATCGTCATCGGTCTGTGGCCGCGTGCCATTCCGGTCGAATCCGGGCTCGTCGCGCGCAGTCCGCTGGTTGTCACGGTCGACGAGGAGGGCATGACGCGCGTGAAGAATCGCTACGTCGTTTCCGCGCCGGTGGCCGGCCAGCTGCGGCGGATCGATTGGAAAGCCGGTGCGGCGGTGGTCGCTGGCAAGACCGTTCTCGCGACGCTGGAGTCCAGCGGCGCCGATTTCCTCGATGCACGCGCGCTCGCCCAAGCCGAAGCGCGCGTCCGCGCGGCTGAAGCGAGCCGCGACGCCGCGGCCGCGCAACGCGATCGTGCGCTGGCGGCGGCGAAGCTGGCGGCGGCGGAGTTCGAACGTGCGAAACGCCTGCGCGAGCAAACGGTCGCCTCCGCCCAGGAGTTCGATTTGGCGCAGATGCGCGCCGACACCGCGGCGCAAGACGCCCGCGCCGCCGAATTCGGCTTCAAGGTCGCGACGTACGAGTTGGAACAAGCGCGTGCCCTGCTGACGCGCGGCCAGCCGAATCCGGAAAAACCGCACGACACGCCCGCCGACCTGCCGCCGCTGGTCCTCACGTCGCCCGTCGACGGCAAGATTCTCCGCGTGTTTCAAGAGAGCGCGCGCGTGGTGCCGGCGGGCTTCGCCTTGATGGAAATCGGCGACCCGACCGACCTGGAGGTGCGGATCGAAGTGCTGTCGCGCGACGGCGTCGCGATTCGGCCCGGTGCGCGCGTGATGCTCGAGCAATGGGGCGGCGACGCGCCCTTGGCCGCGCGCGTGCGGCTGGTGGAGCCGTCGGCGTTCACGAAGATTTCCGCGCTCGGCGTCGAGGAGCAGCGCGTGTACGTGATCGCGGATTTCGTCGATCCGGTCGAAAAGCGGTCGACGCTCGGCGACAGCTATCGCGTCGAAGCACGAATCGTCACCTGGGAAAAGTCGGACGCATTGCACGCCCCGGCCGGCGCGTTGTTCCAAAAAGGCGGCGAGTGGCACGCGTTCGCGATCGACGGTGGACGCGCGCGTTTGCGCACGGTGAAGACGGGCCGCAGCAACGGCGTGGAAACGGAAATTCTCGAGGGCCTCGGCGAAGGCGATCGCTTGGTCGTTTATCCCGGCGACAAAGTTTTCGATGGCACGCGCGTCACCCCGCTCGTGATCGATAAAAGATAACATGAGGTAGCGGCGATCGTCCCGATCGCCAGCGCCCGTACCGTCGCGGTCACGACCGCCACCACCGCGAATTCACGCTTCCTTGTAGGGCGGCGTCTCCCCGCCCCACATCGGATCGGATGATCTTACTTTGGCCGCGAGGTTCAGACCTTCGCGGTTTATGTCATCCTTGGGCGCAACTTTTCGTGGCCATTCGAATCTCGTGTCACCTACCTTCGCCATTTCTGTCGCATGCACGCCGCGTTTTACCGACTCCAGGTCATCGCTTCTCTCGCGTTCCTTGTTTCTACCTCGACCCCGGTGCGCCTCGCCGCGCAGCCCGTCATTCGCGCGGAACCAGTCGTCGTGTCGGAAGCGTCCCTCTTGGCGGACGCCGCGGGCGTAAGCCAAATTCAATTTGCGCCGACGACGCCGACGACCGGCCGCACATTGCTGAATGTCGCCGAGAACGTCGCCAATCTGCACCTCAATGCCGGCGGCGCCGGGTCGTTTGGCGATCTCGTGTCCCTGCGCGGACTCTCGAATACGCCTTACTTCAGCGATCCCTCAGTCGCCGTGTACTTCGACGACCTGCCGCTCGGCAGCGCGTTCACGTATCCGACGCTGCTGTTCGGCTTTTCGTCGGTCACCGTCGCTCGTGGTCCGCAACCCGGTCGCTTTGGCCGCGCGGCGGAAGGCGGAGTCATCACGTTCTCGTCGCCGGAAGGAGGAGCGCAACCGGCAGGCGAGTTGCGCGCCGACATCGGAAACTTCAATGCGCATACCGGCGCGTTCGCGGTTCGCACCGCGCGCGCGGCGGCGGCCGATGCCAGCGTCAGTGGCGCGTTCACCGAGCGCGACGGCTATATCGTCAATTCGCAGCTGGGCACGCGCGTCGACGCGCAACGCGACTTCGCCGGCGCCGCTCGCGTGCGCGTTCGTCCGACCAGGACGAGCGCAATCGCCCTGCAACTGCTGGGCGTGCGACGCCGCGACGGGGCGCAGCCGCTCGTGCCGCTCGGCGGTCCGTTGTTCCGCGTCGCACGCGGACGCGAGGGCGGCACGAAAAGCGATTTTGCCGGCGGCGCGCTGAAGCTGAGTTTCGACACGATCGTGGGGCGCCTGAGCAGCACCACCAGCCGGACGAGTTGGACGCTCGATCCGTACGACAACCGGCTCGTCCTCCCACCGACGCTCGACTCACGCCTTACGCAATCGCAGCGCGCGTGGAATGAAGAGCTGCGGCTCGCCTCATCGGCGCACGCCGCGGTGTCCTGGCACGTCGGCACATGGTTCTCGGACGCGGTGACGGATGGCGACGCGAACCGCTCGATCCCCGGTTTGTTTCCGATCGAGGTGTCGGCGTTCACGCTCACGAGCCGGACCGCGGCCCTTTTCGGGCAAAGCGAGTTTCGGCTGAACGATGCCTGGCAAATCACGACGTCCGCTCGTTTGGAGCGCACGAAGAAAGACTTCGATCGCAGCCAGCGCGTGCCGGCGCCGGGGCGCTATACGGCGGCGCGCACGTTCGACGCCGTGCTGCCAAAAGTGGCCGCGACCTACACCCTCGGGGCCGATACGCATGCCACCGCCTCGCTCGGCTTCGGCCGCAAGCCGGGCGGTTGGTCGGCGTACACGGACAAGCCGGCGCTCGCGGCATTTCGCGCCGAAAAAGCAGCGGCCTTCGAGCTCGGCGTCGATACGCTGCTCGCCGCACGCACCGTCAAACTCGCGGCGCGCATATTCGACTACGAGATTCGCGATTACCAAATCGAGCGCTCGTTCAACGCGACCGACTACCTCGTCGTCAACGCCCCGCGCGCGCGATCCCGCGGCGGCGAGTTCGAACTCGCGTGGAAACCGGGCGAGCCGTGGACGATCACCGCGACGCTCGGCACAACCGACATCACGTTGCGCGACTTCAACGACCCGTTCACCGGCACGAGCTACGCGGGGCAACGTGCCCCGTACACGCCCGATTACGACGCCCATCTCGCCGCGACGTATCGTTTCGCGCGCCGTTGGTTCGCCACGCTCGACGCGACCGCCGTCGGACGGACGTACTTCGATGAGTCGGAAACCGGACGCCACGCCGCCCCCGCGCGCGTGACGGAAAACGCCCGCTTCGGCTACGTCACCGACCGCTGGCAAGTGGTCGTCCACGCCGAGAACATCGGCGATGTCGGCTACACGACCCTCGTCGTCCCCGGCGTCGGCCACGCCGTCCCCGGCGCACCCCGCACGTACGGAATCGAGCTCGCCGTCCTGTGGTAGCCATCACGTGAGCCGGAGATAATATGACAAATATGTCCTGTTATCTCACTTTCAGCGCGTACTTGGGTTCGCGGGTTCGCGCTGCCGTCTCGAGACGGGGGCCGGGGGGGCGTCCGATCGACGAACCGCCCTACATGGTACGATCCGCTCCGCGCTCGAGCTGGCGACCTGTCGCGCACGAAATGTGGTGGAGCCCGATGTCCCTATCGGGCTTCCGGTACGTGCCGCTCTCAAACCAGCCCGATGGGGACATCGGGCTCCACCTTGCCTCCGCGCGTCACACTTCGGCCACTTCCGCCGTCGCCGTCGGGATATAGCTTTCCTCCTTCAGCTCCGGCGCCCGTTTCCCGGCCAGCAATTGCCACCAGAGTCGCGCATTCAACAGCACCACGATCGCGACCAAGATCAAAAACGTGCCGGTCACGGCGGCGTCGATCCGATTGTTCACGAGCTGCGAATGCCACGTCGCCAGCTCTTTCTCGGTGCCTCCGGCCAGGATCTTCGCCTGCAGCCCGTGCGCGATCGCCAAAAATCCCAGCGGCGCGGGACTGAAGATCTTCATCCAGCCCGCGGACATCGTCACCGACAGCAACCACACGAGCGGACCGACGGTCGCCCACATGAACCGCGCGCGACCCATCTTGATCAACACGGTCGTGCCGAGCGCCAACGCGATCACGGCGAGCAGTTGGTTCGCGATGCCGAAGATCGGCCACAGCGAGTTGATGCCGCCGAGCGGATCGACGACACCCTGATATAAAAACCAACCCCACGCGCCGACGAAGAGGAGCGTGGCGAGCGCGCCGCTCGCGAACGACTTGGTCTCACCGAGCGGTTTCGAAATCCAGCCGAGCACGTCCTGGACGAGAAAGCGCCCGACCCGCGTCCCGGCATCGATCGTCGTTAGGATGAACAACGCCTCGAACATGATCGCGAAGTGGTACCACAACTTCATCGCGGTTTGGCTGCCGATCACGCCAGCGAACATTTGCGCCATGCCGACGGCGAAGGTGGGCGCGCCGCCCGGCCGGCTGACCATCGTTTTCTCGCCGACGCTTTCCGCCAGCGCCGCCATCTCCGCCGTCGTCACCGGATAGCCAAGCGCCGTCACTTTCGCCGTCACCACCTCGGCCGTGCCCGCCATGTTGATCGCGAAATATTGCCCCGGCTCCATCGCGCAGGCCGCGATCAGCGCCATGATGCCCACGCACATTTCGGTGACCATCGCGCCATAGCCAACGACGCGGATGTCCGATTCGCGTGCGAGCAACTTGGGCGTCGTGCCCGAAGCGACGAGCGAGTGAAACCCCGATACCGCGGCGCAAGCGATGGTAATGAAACAGAAGGGAAACACCGATCCGGCGAAGACCGGCCCGCTGCCGTCGATGAACTTCGTGAGCGCCGGCATCTT
Organism: uncultured Opitutus sp.; assembly: GCA_966252355.1. Lineage (GTDB taxonomy): Bacteria > Verrucomicrobiota > Verrucomicrobiia > Opitutales > Opitutaceae > ER46. The sequence goes on from CBINOT010000211.1 coordinate 6,833, forward strand.
CAGCGTCGGCGCCAGCGCAATCACCGCGAGCGCCAAGGCGACGACCGTGCCGATCTTCATGAACGTGCTGAGATAATCGCGCGGCGCGAGCAACAGCCACACCGGCAAGATCGAGGCGAGCACGCCGTAGCCCATGATCCACCAGGCGAGCGTCGTGGCGCGCAGCGTCAGCGCGGATTCGAGCGGCGTTCCATGCAGGAATTTGCCGGCCCAGACCGCGAGCAAGAGACCCGCAACGCCGAGCGCGCTGATCACCGCCAAGCCTTTGCCCGCGTTGCCGGCCAGCTTCATGCCGATGCCCATCAGCACCGCGATCGGCATCGTGGCCGCGATCGTGAACAAACCCCACGGGCTCTCAGCCAGCGCGCGGACGACGACGAGCGCTAGCACCGCGAGCAGAATCACCATGATGGCGATGATGCTGATCAACGCGGCCACGCCGGCGAAGGGACCGACTTCGTCGCGCACCATTTGCCCGAGCGACTTTCCGCCGCGCCGCGTGGAGCAAAAGAGAATGATCGAATCGTGGACCGCCCCGCCGAGGGTGGCGCCAACGAGCATCCATAGCATTCCGGGCAGATAACCGAATTGCGCGGCGAGCACCGGACCAACGAGCGGACCCGGCCCGGCGATGGCCGCGAAATGATGGCCGAACACGACCCAGCGATTCGTGCGCACGTAGTCATGACCGTCGGCATGCACCTCCGCCGGCGTCGCGCGCAGTTCGTCGATCGTCAGCACCTCGGCCATCAGCCATGCCGAATGAAAACGATAACCGAGCGCGAACACGCAGACCGCAGCGACGATCATCCAAAGTGCATTGACCGGTTCGCCGCGCGACCACGCGAGCACGCCGATGGCCACCGCGCCGAGCACACCGACAAGCGACCAGCCAAGGACGCGAAGCGTTTTGCGAGAAGCGGAGGCGGGCAAAGCAACACTCATGGGGGAACGGGGAAAGCGCGGATAGATGGCGGACGAGCGCCCGCGGCGCAAGCCAGCCGTCCGCCCACGTCCCAAGGTAGCCGCGGTCGTCCCTGCAGCCCCGTCCTCAGCCATGGCGATCGGGACCATCGCCGCTACCGCAATCGTCCCGCGACATCTGGTTCGCAGTCGATGCCTTGCAGAGGCGAACGCGACGCCCTACCCCAGAGAATTTTCGTCAGGCTATCCCCGAAGCTCAATCATGCCGGACGTTGGTGGTGTGTGTGCAGCAGGCGCTGGCGAACGCTTTGACGGCGGGGTTCGGAGATCCCGCCCTACATCGGCGCGCGAGGCCGAGAATCGTGGCTTGAATGGGGCGTTGTCAGTTTCCCGCCGGCTCTCGACACTTCACGGCCTGGGCATGAACGATTTCTTTTTGGCTGACGACCTGAGCGGCGCACTCGATGCCGCCGCGGCGTTTCACCGCGCGGGACGGCGCGTGCGCATCGCTCTGGATTTCGACGCCGTGGAGCAAGCCGCGCCCGAAGAAGTCGTCGGAATCACGACCGAGACGCGGAACGCCAGCCCCGACGACGCCGCCGACGCCGTGCGCCGCGCGTTGCAACGCGGCCACGCCCGTGGTGGTCAGCTTCTGTACAAGAAAATCGATTCGACCCTACGCGGACCCGTCGCCGCCGAGCTGCACGCGCTGATGGCCGCGCTGCCAGACGCACGTGTGCTCTTCGCACCCGCGAATCCACGCGTGGGCCGCACCGTGCGACGCGGGGTGTTATGCGTGCACGGCGTGCCGGCGGCCGACACCGAGTTTGGCCGCGATCCGACGTACCCCCTGCGACAGAGCGCGATCCGCGAAATTCTCGGCCGCGACGCGGACGATTCCCGGCTCGTCGTTCCCGATACCGCGACGGACGCCGATCTTGAGGCCGCGCTCCGGCAGACGATCGCAGCGGGCGGCGCGTGGGTTGCCGTCGGGTCGGGTGCGCTAGCGGTGCCGGTGGCCCAGCGCGTTGCGCACGGACCGGCTAGTCCCCCTCCGGACGTGACACCGCAGTCGCCCGCAACGGTGGCCTCGCCCGTGTTGATGATCGGCGGCAGCGCGCACCCGTTGAATCGACGACAAGCGATGGCGCTCTGTCAGACGGAGAAAATTTCGGCGTACGAAATCTCGCTCGCCGAACCGCTCGCCGCGGCGAACGCCCTGAGCGCAACGTTACGCCAGGCGCCGGGCGCCGTTCTCCAGCTACCCGCGGAGCGCGCCACCGCCGCGGCGGCTTTGTCGGCGGTTACCACTGCGGCGGCGGCAATCGTCACGCAGGCGGGCGTGCGCCGGATTTTCGCGACGGGCGGCGAGACGACGTTCGCGCTTTGCCGTCAGCTCGGCGTGCAAACGCTCTCGTTCGTCGATGAAATCGAGCCCGGCCTGAGCCTCTCGATCGGCGAGGCGCGAGCCGGAAGCGTCCTTTTGGCCGTGAAGCCCGGCGGCTTTGGCGACGAAGCGACGTGGCTTCGAGCCTGGCAACGGCTGCGCGATACGACGCGGCCGTGAAATACCCGCGTCTCCGCTCGAGCGTCAGTGCGCTTGTTGCAACCACTCGACCGCGCGATTCGCGGTGGTGAACACCGCGTATTCGGCAGGCAGTCGCGCGCTGAAGGCGGCGTTGATATATTTCCAGGCGACGGAGTAGCTCCGTTGATCGGCGACCACGTAGGCCAGCTTGCGGGTGCAGCCGCGCGGCGTGACCGCGCTCGCGGCGGCCACGATCTGTTCGAAGTCTTTGCTGGTCAGATAGCCGACATCGATGGCCGAGAAATCCCAGAGTACCGAAAGGTTGCCCAACGTCGGGTAATGTTCGCGAATGATCGCGATAATCTCGTCGCAGGAAATCGGTTCGTTGACCGCGATGCTGAGAAACGGGCCGCGGCTAAGGGAATATTTGGGCATGGGACGGCGCAGCATGCTAGGTGAAATGCGGCGGGGCGGGGAAATCAAGGCTCCGCATCGTAGCGTACCCAAATAGGGGAGAATGCGCGGCAGATATCGGAGGAGATCGAAAGGAAGTCGTTGGAACGGGCGCGCGTAGCGAAGAACGCGAGAATTTTGCCCTTGCGCGTCGTGACTCACGTCGTAGCGTGCCCGGCTCCGCGGTTAGTCCCCATCGTCTAGCCCGGTTAGGACACCACCCTTTCACGGTGAGAACCGGGGTTCGAATCCCCGTGGGG
>CBINOT010000212.1:0-9941 GCA_966252355.1 uncultured Opitutus sp.
GAGTATCCGGAGGTGCCGAAGAGCGACGCCGAGAAGGACGTCAAGGCGCGTTACGACAAGGTGAAGGGCAGCGCGGTCAACCCCGTCCTCCGCGAAGGCAACTCCGACCGTCGTGCGCCCAAGGCGGTGAAAGATTACGCGAAGAAACACCCACACTCCATGGGCGCGTGGTCGCCGACTTCGAAGACCAGCGTCGCCACCATGGGCCGGGACGATTTCTTCGCGAACGAGAAGTCGGTCACCCTGGGCGCCGCCACGACGGCCCGGATCGAATTCGTCGGCGCGGACGGGGCGACGAAAGTGCTCTTGCCCAAGCTCGGGCTGAAGGCCGGAGAAATTCTCGACGCGACCGTCATGCGGCGGAAAGCGCTCGTCGCCTTCTACGAGCAACAAATCGCGAAGGCCAAAGCGGACGGCGTGCTCTTCTCGCTGCACCTGAAGGCGACGATGATGAAGGTCTCGGACCCGATTCTCTTCGGCCACGCCGTGCGGGTGTTCTTCAAAGATCTGCTTGCGAAGCACGCCGCGACGTTCGCCGAGCTCGGCGTCGACTTGAACAACGGTTTCGGCGATCTCGTCGAGAAATTGCAGAAACTGCCGGCCGATAAAAAGTCGGCGATCGAAGCCGACATCAAGGCCGCGTACGCCGCGGGTCCGGGCGTCGCCATGGTCAACTCCGACCAGGGCATCACGAATCTCCATGTGCCGAGCGACGTGATCGTCGACGCGTCGATGCCCGCGATGATTCGCGCGGGCGGCAAGATGTACGACGCACAGGGCAAGTTGCAGGACACGCTCGCCGTGATTCCAGACAGCTCGTACGCCGGAGTCTATGCCGTCACGGTCGACTTCTGCAAACGACAGGGCGCCTTCGATCCCAAGACCATGGGTTCCGTGCCGAACGTCGGCCTGATGGCGCAAGCGGCCGAGGAATACGGTTCGCACAACAAGACCTTCCAAATCTCCGGCGCGGGCGTCGTCCGCGTCGCCGACGAAACCGGCAAAGTCCTGCTCGAGCACCCCGTCGAAGACGGCGATGTTTGGCGTGCCTGCCAGACGAAGGACGCTCCGGTGCAGGACTGGGTGAAACTCGCGGTCAACCGCGCCCGGCTTTCGCAAACTCCGGCGATCTTCTGGCTGGATGAGAAACGCGCGCACGACGCGCAGATCATTGCCAAGGTAAAGACGTACTTGGCGCAGCACGACACCAAGGGCCTCGATCTTCGCATCCTGGCGCCGGCAGCGGCGTGCCAGGCCACGCTCGAACGCCTGAAAGCGGGACAAGACACGATCAGCGTCACGGGTAATGTGCTGCGGGACTATCTCACGGACTTGTTCCCGATCCTCGAGGTCGGCACGAGCGCGAAAATGCTTTCGATCGTCCCGCTGATGAACGGCGGCGGCTTGTTCGAAACCGGTGCTGGCGGATCGGCGCCCAAGCACGTCGAGCAATTCCTGCAGGAGAATTATCTGCGCTGGGACAGCCTCGGGGAATTCTTTGCGCTCGCGGCCTCGTTCGAGCACCTGAGCATTGTCTTCAAGCACGCGAAAGCGAAAGTGCTCGCCGACACGCTGGATGCCGCGAACGGAAAATTCCTGGAGAACGACCGTTCACCCGGCCGCAAGCTCGGGACGATCGACAACCGCGGCAGCCATTTTTATCTCGCGCTGTATTGGGCCCAAGAACTGGCGGGTCAGTCCGCGGACGCCGACCTGAAAAAGATTTTCGCGCCCATCGCCGAAAAGCTCGTCGCCAGCGAAAAAACCATCGTCGGCGAACTGCTGGCCGTGCAGGGCAAGCCGGTCGACGTCGGCGGCTATTATCAGCCGGACGACCGCAAAGCGTCCGCCGCACTGCGCCCGAGCGCGACGCTGAACGCGATTCTCGCGAGCGTATAATCGGCGACGACCGCTGGCCGGCTGTCGACACACAGGGCGTCTGTAAATCGGACGCCCTGGTTTTTTTACGCCCGGCGACCGCATCGGGCGTTTTCCGAAAAGGCGGGGGAAATGTCTCCCAAATTCCGTAAAGCGACCGGTTGAGGCGAACCGCACTGAAATCTCGGCTGTCTCGTGGGCCCGCGCTGGCCCGGAATTTTGTGCGCGATACGCGCGGGAGGGCCGGCGGTAACCGTCAAATACAACCGATAATGAAATCGCCCATGAAATTAATCACTTGCGGCACGACCGCGCTCCTCGCCGCAGCGCTCAGCCTGAATGCACAGACGTCCAGTTCTTCCTCGCAATCCTCCACGGGGTCAGGCGCATCTTCGACGATGTCGCCGTCGAGCAGTTCGTCCGCGTCCTCCTCAATGACGCCCTCGACGTCGACCCAAAGCAGCCAATTCGGCAGCTCCACGAGTAGCACAAACTCGCCGACCTCGGCGAGCGGTTCCACGAGCCAGAACACGTCGGGCAGCTTTAATTCGACCTCGCCCAGCAGCACGACGCGTTCGGGCTCGCTCAGTGCGTCCGGGAGCGGCGCCGCGTCCGGCAGCATAAACTCGTCGAGTAATATCTCCGGCACGCAGTCGAACACCGGGACGCAATCGAACAGTTCGCTCTATCCGAGCTCCTCGAGCAGCACGATGCAGTCCGGCACGACCACGTCGCCGTACGCTTCGAGCAGCACCTCGCAGTCGGGTACGATCGCCGGCAGCACACAACAGCAGTCGACGAACAACTTCACCACCACGACGCAAACGGATGCGCAGGTGACGACCGTGATTCAACAGCTCGACGCGCAGGGTCCGGCCGTCGTCGAACGTATTTCCACTCAGGTCGGCGATCTGGCGTGCTCGCAGGACACGCTGCGCAACCTCGTGGATGCACTGCATAGCGGCCGGTCGGTGACGATCAATTCGAACGTAAACGGCCAAAACAAATCGGCCACGTTCAACGCGTCGGGTGCCCACCTCGGCTATGGCGAAGCCTACATCGCGCTCGCGCTCGCCGCGGAACAGCTGCGCAACGCCGGCGTGACGGGCTGTGCGACGCCCGAACAGTGGCAAGCCGTGTTGCTCGGTGGACCGCTCGTCATGAGCAATAGCAGCACCAGCACGAATAGCTTTGCCTCGGCCAGCGGCTCGACCCGCGTGCCGGGCATCGTGACGCTGCATCGCCAAGGTCAGGGCTGGGGCCAGATCGCGCAGAGCGCGAACGTTCAACTCGGGCAAGTCGTGAGCGGCGCGAGCGTCTCCTCGAACTCGAGCAACACGAGCGCGAGCTTGAACACGAACAACAACACGAACGCCAATAGCACCCTCAATAGCAGCAGCAGCACTTCTCCGTCGCCCACGGGTTACTCGTCAGCCGAAATGAATCAGGGGCGGTCGACCGCGACCGACAGCACCGCCACGGCGGCGCATGACGACAACGGCAAGCACAAGGGCGAAAAGAAGCATCATTGGTTTGGGTCGCGCGACGACGCCAAGGACAAGGACAACGACAAGAGCTCGTCTTCGGCGAACAAGGACCAGTCGGCCGCGCCGGATTCGACGTCATCGAACCAATAACGACCGATTTTTCGGTTCATCCGCACAGCGGCGCCGCTACGGCGCCGCTTTTTTTGCGCCCGCGTGGCGAGATTCCGGGATTTACCGTGTTTTTCAGGCTCCGGATGTCGGGTTTTCCACCCATTCAACGCATTTAGACTGAAGCAACAGACGGTCCAGCCCCTGCCGCCTCGTTTCTGCAGGCGTTCGGGGTCGTGACCGGTTTCTACCACGCAAACATATGACCCCGCATCTGCAACGTCCCTCGTGCGGTCTTCCCGTGCCTACCGGCAAGACCGTCGGACTCGCCATCCTCCTGGCGCTCGCGTCGAGCGCAGGATATAGCCAATCGCCGGGCACGGCGACAACCACGGCCAATCCGCCCGCCGACGATAAAATCGTCGAGCTCGATCGCCTCGTCGTCTCCGGCATCCGGAGCAGCTTGACGCAAGCGTTGGATATCAAGCGCGAGTCGGTCCAGCTGGTCGACTCGATCGTTTCGGAAGATATCGGCAAGTTCCCGGACAACACGCTCGTCGAATCGCTCCAACGCGTCACCGGCATTCAAGTCACGGGACGCGGCGCCGGCGAAGTGGCGGTGGTGTCGATCCGCGGCTTGAACGACATCAACACGACGCTCAACGGAAACAATATCTTCACGGCGTCAGGACAATCGATGGCTTTGCAGGACATGCCCGCCACGTTGATTGCGCGTGCCGACGTGTTTAAAACCCGTTCGTCCGACCTGATCGAAAACGGCATTGCCGGCTCGATCAACGTGCAAACCAGCCGTCCGCTCGACTTCTCCGGTCACCGGGTTTCGCTCGCGGCTCGCGGCATCTATCAAGATCAGGCCCGCCGCACCGGCTCGAACCTGAGCGCCTTGTTCAGCAACCGTTGGGACACCAGCGTCGGCAAAGTGGGCGCGTTGCTCAATCTTTCCTACGTCAAGACGCCGTTCCGCGACCAGAATGTCACCGCTGGCGCGGAAGTCCCGTTCATGACCGGCACGCCGATGGCCGGTTGGGTGCCGTATGAACGCATCTTCCCGACCGACGGTCGCGTGAAGGAAAACCCGACCTGGATCGCAGGCCTCGAAAACGGTTTGTCGTCCGCCGCGGGCGCGACGCTGCCGCTGACGCCCGTGAGCCCGGCCAACGCCGCGACCCAGCAAGTGCCGTACGTGCTCTCGCGCGACGCCATCTTCCAGAACGATTTCACCGGCGTGCGTGAGCGCCCGGCGGTGAACGTCGCGCTGCAATGGGCGCCGGACAAGGACAGCGAATACACCTTCGAGTCGTTCTACTTCGGCTACCGCCAAAAGACCTTCAACGACCTGTTCTTCTCCTTCGTCGATTGGTGGGGCGGCCCGCTCGGCGCCGTCACGCTGCATCCCGGCACGAACATCGTGAAATCGCGCGACCTGGTATCGTTCCCGTACCTGTTCACCAGCGGTGACGCGACCGACAGCAAGACCGACAGCTATTTCTACGCCCTGAGCGGCAAGTGGAACATCAGCGACGCGCTCAAGCTGCGCTCCTCCCTCACCTACCAGGATAGCGTGTTCAAATCGCAATTCTTCGCCATGCGCGCCGATCGGGTCGCACCGTCGGTGAAAGTCGATTTCAACGCGGGCGGCAACATCCCGGCCTACAGCTTCCCGGACGACCCGGCGACGACGACCGTCAACGAATCGAACCTCGCGGACCCGAAGCTGTGGAATATCGCCCAGCTCTATGACAACGGGAACAAGAACAAGGGTAACGCGAAGACCTGGACCATCGACGGCGACTACAAGCCGACGCTGCAATTCCTGACCGGCATCAAGTTCGGTCTGCGCTACGACGACCGCAAAGCGTCGGAAGCGAATCGCACGCAAGACGCCGGCTCGCTGGCCCAACCGCTCTCTAACTTCCCGGAGCTTTGGTACACGAACAGCGATTTCTTCGACGGCCACTCCGCGGTTCCGACCACCTGGGTCGTGCCGAACGGCCTAACGATCTTCAACAACGCGGACAAATATCGCGCGTTGTACAAAGCCAAGTTCCCGACGTTCCAGCTGAGCAACCAGCTCTCGCTCTTCGAGACCTTCAACGTCGACGAGAAAAATACCGCCGGCTACGTTCGCGGCGATTTCAAGACCTTCCTCGGCAGCCACCGCCTCGACGGTCAGGTCGGCGGCCGGTACGTGAACGTGAAGACGGACATGAGCTTCACCGATCGTGCGACGCTCGTGCGCAGCACGGCGTCGGCGAAGAAGTCGAAGTTCCTCCCGAGCGGTTCGCTGCGGTTCGCGATCACGCCCGACCTGATCGCACGCGCCAGCTATTCGGAAACGCTGCGCCGCCCGAATTTCGGCGATCTCAATCCGTCGATCAACTACGTGCGAGACGTGACGAATATCGGCTACGGCACCGCGAGCGGCGGCAATCCGAATCTGCGCCCGACCGAGTCGAAGAACTACGACCTCGCGCTCGAATGGTATTTCAACAAGTCGAACGCCATCTATGCGACGCTCTTCAAGCGTGAGATCGAAGGCCTGGTCGTCAGCTTCCGCCGCCGCGTCAGCGCGGTGGTTGCGCCGGCCACCACTCCGTACGACTACATTCTCACCCAGCCGGACAACGCCTCGAACGGCGAGTTGAAGGGCATCGAAGTCGGCGCGGTTTACTTCCCCGACAATCTGCCTGGCTTGCTCCAAGGCATCGGCGTCCAGGTCAGCTACACCAACTTGGATTCCAAGCAGGACATTCCGGTGACGAACAGCGTCGGCCAAGTCACGAGCACGGTTACGCGCGACTTCTTCCAAGTCTCGAAGAATTCGTACAGCGCCGTCCTCGCCTACGAGCGCAAGAGCTTCAGCGGCCGGCTGTCGTACGTCTGGCGCAGCGCCTTCCTCGATCACTACGAGGCCGCGTTGTTCGCCAATCCGCTGGGCGTGTATCGCAACCCGGAACGCAGCCTGGACCTCCAGCTGAGCTATCGGGTCGCCAAAAATCTCGTGATCACGTTCGACGCGACGAATCTCACGAACGAGATCTTCCAACAATACTACGGCCAGAATGGCGCTTCGACGAACAACTTCAGTTCGTCGTTGTATAGCCGCACCTACGCCTTGGGCGCGCGGTTCGCGTTCTAAGCGCTTTGTTCGGACAGCAGGTCTGAGGGCAACCCATGGGGGGTTGCCCTCTTTTTTTGCGCGCGTGCGGCGCGCTGCGCTCCGCCAATTCGTGAGTACGGGCGTCGATTTCCCCGGCCCAGAAACGCGGTCCGATCTGGACGAAATCGTCATGCTTCCGCGATCCTCGGCGTCCCATTCCTCACTATGGCAAACACCGACTTCTCCGGAGCATTTCTCGATCTCGCGCAGCTGACGAATGAGCTCGCGACGGCCCGCGCGGCAGCTGCAGCCAGTGGACGAAAGTTCAAGCTGGCCATCACGATCACAGGGGGCGGCGCCCGCGGCGCTTACGAAGGCGGCGTCGTCGAAGCGCTCACGCAAGCCGGACTCAAGCCGGATCTCATCGTCGGCACCTCCGTCGGCGCGCTGGTGTCATGGGGCTTGTTCGTCGACACGCTCATGCCCAAACGGCGGACCCAGATTTACGCCGCCAATCACTCCCAACTCTGGCGCGACGTCGGCCTGAACAACAACGGAGCGACCATGCTGCTCAATCGCCCATGGGTCGCGGAGTACCTCTCGAAGAAAACTTACGCCGACGTGTCCAGCGAATGGCGGAGCATCACCGACGATGCGAAAGCATTGCGCGCCACGATCGAAACCTCGGTCGCCACGACGTTTTCCACGATCAACGCGTCGGTCGTGACGCTGCTGAACACGGCGGTGCCTGGATTGGGCACCTTACTCACGACCTTGGAGACGCTCGGCAAAGCAGCCGACACGCTCACGCAAGCGGTCGCGCTCCAAACGTTGAGCGATGCTGTGACGAATTTGTTCAACACGCTGGAAACGCTCCGCAACCTCGCCGAGGGCGGCGCCAGCACGGCGTCGTCGCAGCTAACGACGCTCAAAAACGACTTCAATACGTTGGTCGGTATCGTCGAGATGGCCATGAATCCGGTGACCGCCGGCGGCAGCCTTCCGGCCATGGTCGCGTTCGGGAATGGGCTGCTCAACCGCTACAAGAACCAATCGATCGCTCAGATTCATGCGACGCTGCGCACGACCTACGACACCGCCTTGAATACGGCCGACAACCTGCGGACGCAATTGGACGATCTTGGGAGCACCGTTCGAAACGCCGACCTCGGCACGAAAACCGCCGCCGTCATCGCCGCGGCACGGTCATTGACGCTCGTGATGCCGGTGCCTGCCAGCGTCACGACAAGTCTCAATACCGTCGTCTCGACGGTAAACACGCTTGTCGCGCAACTGAGCCGGACGGTGACCTCCACCGGTCAACTGGCCGGGCAACTGGCGACCGATTTCACGACACTGAAGACGAAGTTCCAATCCCTGTACGATTTGGCGCACAGCCGGCTCGGGGATTTGCTCGCCGACTTGAACCGCCAGCCGGACGGCAAAGCCGGGCTTAACGACCACATGCTCACGCTCGATCCCGCGCGGACACTCATTCTCTCCCGCCTGCGCGACACGCTGATAGCAAACTTCGGAAATAATCCGGCGCTGCCCGTCAAGCCCTCGCTCATGAGCGTCTGGCGCGGAACGGCAAATGCGACCGAGCTGATCGTCACGACGACCAATCTCAACGCCAGTCGAATGGTGCTTTTCGGCCTCATGCATCCCGAGACCGTGGCCGCGCTGGAAGCGGCCGAGCTTTGGACGGTCGATCTCGCCCGCTCCACGGACAACGCGCCGGGCACGCGTGCCTTTGCCTCGGCCCGGCCGTATCGGTTTTTTCTGGCCGACAAGCCGGCGACCGACGATGTCGTGCTCGACGCGGTAATCACGTCGTCGTCGATCCCGATCGCCTTTCCGCCGCGCCGGTGGCGATTGTCGCGTCAACTGCAGTCCGGCACGCGCACCGTGCATCAGTCTTCTCCGCGGCCCGGCGGTCCTTCGGTCGACATCACCGTGCCGGTGTTGGTGGAGCAGAAGCTCGAGCATCTTTACGTCGACGGCGGCGTGTTCGACAACTCGCCGCTCGACATCGCGGCGCGGGCCGGCGCCACGCACATCATCTCGATCGAGCTCGATCCGCTCGTCGGCGATCTGGTCGACGATCCCGGCTGGGTGGATCAAACCAGCCGCTATTACGATCTCGGCGACATTGCCGGCGCTTCCTTCAATGCGATGCTCGGCGGCACGCTGGCGTCGAACATTCGGCGCGCCGTTCAAACGAACGGACGTCGGGCGGACACCGATCCGGCGAAGTTTCAGCTGTATCGCATCGCGCCGCGGATCCCGCGTGACGAGATCGATCCTGGCTCGAAGAACACGCGGAAGCGATCGATCGATACCATGGATTTCGATGGCGCCTGGGTCATGCAAAATGGCCACCCGACCTGCATCATGAATGTCTACGACTGGTTCATGCAGGGTTTCATCGATGCGAGCGGCCTCGTGGACACGAAGCTGACGGCCGATGCGCGTTTCATCGATTACACGAAGCCCGAAAACAACGGCTTTGTGCGCAATGCGAAACCGATGGGCAACAAGTTCTGGCGGGCGAGCTCGGTTCCGACGCCGCCGCCGAGTTTCCACGCTTAAGACCCGGGATGGTCCGCGCGGTACGGTTTTGACGCGTCGTCAAAACCGTCCCGCGCAATCGCCATCGGCCACGACGACCCAGCAAAGGGCCGCGAGTACGAAAAGCACGACGAGCATGAGAGAATAGGTTTGGTTTGCGCGCGCCCACGGATCGGTGCGTCGCGAGAGGAACTTCGCCGATTTTGCCGATGGCCTACCGCAGGTCGGTCGCCACGGCGCCCTTCGACGCGTTGGATTCGACGAGCATTTTGAGACTGCCAAGGCCTTTCTCGAATTCCCCGCCGACCATCCGTTCGCAGTTCACGAATAGCCCCATCGCCTTGGCCATGAAATTCGATTCTCCGCTCATGTGCCACGTCACGATCGTGCGCGCGCCGTCGGGCTTGAAGGTGAAGAGCACATCGTTCGTGCCGGCGAACGGCTTCGTCATGTCCAGGCGGAATCGAATCGATTCCGGCTCGCGACTTTCGACGATCGTGCTGCTTCCGCTGCCCGCTTTCTTGCTTTCGAAGAGCGTAGCCGAGCCCACACCGGCGGGAGGACCGTCATGTGAGACTTTCATTTCCGGGTCGAGCTTCAGCCAGGGCGACCAGGCGTCCCAAGCGCGGGCGGAGTTGACATGTGGAAAGATGACGGCCGGCGGCGCGGCGATGGCCACGGAGCGTTCGACGCTGAAATGCGACGGACGCAGTGCAACGATGACGGTGAAGATGGCGATGAGGAGAAGTGCGCAGAAGCGTTTCATTCCGCGCCTA
>CBINOT010000213.1:0-9881 GCA_966252355.1 uncultured Opitutus sp.
GTTGTTCACAACGCTCCGCATTTTCCACGTCGCATCCGACGTCCCTCACCGCTAACTCTCGCCGCAATGAAAGTCCGAGGTGGCATACGTATCGGGGGCGCAGTGGGAAAGCTGGCCACCGGCTTCGATTTCTGGCCGTACGTCGAGAGCATCCCCATCGAAGATTATCGGGGATATGATTGCTCCGGGAATCGCGTGCATCGCACACCTGAAACGCCACGCAAAAAATGAAAAGGCACAGCTTCACGAGCCACATTCCTCACATGAAAATCGCAATTACTCGCATCGGCTCGCAGCCGTCCACCAAAGGCCCCGCGGATTGGTTTACCGGCACCGTCCGGATCGATCCGCTCTTTCAAGCTCCGACGCCCGCTCGGGCGATGGGAGTGAGCGTCACCTTCGAGCCCGGCGCACGGACGGCGTGGCACACGCATCCGCTTGGGCAAACCCTGATCGTGACCGCAGGCTGCGGTCTCGTGCAGCAGGAAGGCGGCCCGATCGAGGAAATCCGACCGGGCGATGTCGTCTGGTTTCCGCCCGGCGTGAAACACTGGCACGGCGCTGCAGCCACCACCGCGATGACGCATATCGCGATCCTCGAGCAACTCGAGGGGAAGGCCGTCGACTGGATGGAGAAGGTCAGCGACCAACAGTATCGCGGCTGAAGGCATCCGCGGCCTGCCTTACTTTGCCGTTGATGCAGCATCCCGATGAGCCGGTTCATCCTGCTTTCCTCGCAGGAGCATCCGGATCTTTTGGGCGCTGATCATCGGCTTGCCTTCCGAGAATCGAACGATGGCGTTCTCGGCAATCGTTCGACCACCGTCCGGGCGGAGAATCTCGACGTTGCCTTGGATTGTCGTGCCGTCCAATTGCAGGACACCGTCAAACGCCTTGAGCGATAGGTCGCCCAACGAAACGACCGCATCGGGGCTGTAGACGGTCTTGCCATTGACGATCTGGTACGTGCCGGCGACCAACGTGGGTGTAACCGTTTTCGGCGACGACGCCGCCGCGCCTTCCTCTTGCACGTGCGACTCCTTCAGCGAAACAGTCACCACTCGTTCGCCACTCATCGCCAAGACGGCACTTCCGGCCTTCGGATCGATCCCGATCACACGATAATCGTGCCACGTCTGCCCTACTTTCAGCCAAGGCGACGACGACTTCGTTTTCATCTCCGCCAGAACGATAACGGTTGTGTCCTGTCCCGCGAGTAAGCCGGCGAGCACCGGGTCTTCGCCCGGCGCCGCGTTTATAGCGCCGACGGCTACGAGGGCTACGAGGAACAATACGCGGGCTTTCATCTCGGATACAGCTCGGAATAGAGACGTTCAAAAGTCAGTCCATGACTCCGGGCAAACGCTGGCGGCGGGTTATCACGCTTCATCTCGTCGTGACCAACGTGCTGAGCACACCGGTGTCGCTTCGCGACATCATGATCCACAAGACCGTGAAACCGGTAACAAACAGGGTCCACGTCGCGCCGAATATCAGCATGACCACCGTGGAGCGATTGATGCCGTACGATAGCACCGCCTTCGAGGCATCGCCTGGATCGTAACGCACCGTGACGGTCTTCACCCCGGTCAAACGATCCGCGATTTCTTGATGCGCTTTGCGTCCGCTACTGCCGCTATAGCCAAAAGCAATTCGCGTGCCCTTGTAGTTCGAGCCCGCAACCGTGTAACTATACTCGACCTTGGTTTCGTAGGTCCGTCCGCCGTCGGAATCGCTCCCTTCCTTGATCTCGCAGCGCAGAATTTTGCCCTGGGTCGTCGGCCAGGTTCCCGCCACCTTCGATGCACGCAGCGTATAAAGCGCGTAGCCCAAGATGCCGAATCCGACCGCGAAGAAGACCGAGATGAACAAGGTGAATCCGATGGTGGGCATAACTTTCATTTTAAGGTCCGTTCAAGACGAGCCACGTTGATTCAGGAGGCTGGTTCCGGCTCTTTCTTTTTGAGCCAAAATTCCATCGCGCCGTCACCTTCTTTCAGCAGATCGCGACGCTCTTTTTCGACCGAATAATCGACGAAATATTCGGTCAATTCGTCGCGCGTGTAGAACGCATAAAAGCGCGCCCCGCCCAATTTTTCTTTGGCGGCGCCACCGCCGGGATAACCGTCCCGAGGCATCTCGATGAAGCGTTCCCCCACGCCAAGCTTCAGGTTGAGAAACAAAACGCCGCCCGGGTTGAGCAGGCGGCGGAAACTCTGCAGACACCCGCGAAACTCCGGCTTCGTCAGATGGTAGAGGCACGCACAGGCCCAAATTCCGTCGAAGGTCCGCTCGATTGTCTGCGCGTGCCGCAAATCGAGATGCAGATACGTGCCGGCCGGATCGGATGAGCGCGCCAGCGCCAGCATTCCTTCCGACAGGTCGAAGGAGATGACCTCCGCGCCCAGCGTCCGAAGGTAACGTGAATCTCGGCCTTCGCCGCAACCGGCCACGAGCACAGTCTTGCCCGGCAGACGCGCATGGAACTCACGCATCGAATCCTCCAGCCAAGCGCGGTGCTCGGGCGTCGCGATCACATGGTAGTCGGCCGCGATCTTGTCGTAGGTCTCAACCGTGCGCGTCGTGTGGTCCATATCTTGCCGCATGTAAGCGATGAGTCGCGCGCGCGGCGAGGTCATAGCCAGCCGGCGATCCTCGGCCCAAGCCGAGCGGCCAGCGATGCCGTACGCGCAGGCTACCGTCCGAAGAGGATTTGCCAAAACGTGTCCGGGCGATTTCTGTGCGCGACTTTGCCAGCTCACTCACCCATGAAGCACTACGAGTTCAACGCCCAGTTTCACGCCTTGTATAACCAAGCGGTCGCGCGCTACGCCGGCGGGCATCGCGGCGTCGACACGATGTTTTCGGCCGAGGAAGTCGCGTTTCTCCGCGCCAATGGCATCGCCGCACAGCACCTCTACGACTACGCGGAGGACCATAACAACTACAACGGCGAGCCCGGTGCGGATCATGCGCTCACCATCGAATCGGTCCGGCGCGATTATTTCCTCAACGTGCAGCAGGGCCGCGCGTCGGCGACGACGCTGAACGACGCGACGCTCCCGGCGAAGACCGAAGCGGTGCGAGGCATCGAATGGCTGCCGCGGATCATCCCGAAGACGCGGGCCAAGTTGCGCGGCGAATTGCCGCCGTCGCTGATGTATTGCTGCGGCGGCGACCGGAAGTTTTTCAAGCAACACGACATCCTGCCGGCCGAATTTCTGGCGTTGGTCTGGCGCAGCGGCGATAACGACGACGCGATCGTCGATTGGGTCGTGCGACGGAGCGCGGCGGGCAAATAGCGCGCAACGCGTTTGAGCGTCGGGGCGTAAAAGCCTCCCCGCGCTCGAGGCACGCTTTCGCAAAGCCATCTGTGTTCATCCGTGTGATGAGCGATGCCGTGATCGGGTTTTCGCTTGTTCCGGGTGTTCCGGGGGCTTTCGGGTCGATCCGTTGGGCACCTAAGCCCGCTCCCCCCGTCTTTGCGGACCGTGCATCGCGCGTCGGATTGTCCGATGCGCCGACTATTTGCCGCACGGGCTTGCGACGCTACTTTCTCGGCGTTCCTTCGTCTCGCTCGGTTCCCCTCCCCTCCTAATGAAGTACGTTCTCAACGTTAACGGCCAATCCCGTTCGGTGGATGCGGCGCCGGATACGCCTTTGCTCTGGGTACTCCGCGACAATCTCGAGCTCGTCGGCACGAAATTCGGTTGTGGCATCGGCCAATGCGGCGCGTGCACGGTGCATCTCAACGGCGTCCCCGCCCGCGCATGTTTGACGCCCGTATCCTCCGTCGGCCGCATGCAGGTGACGACGATCGAGGGTCTCGACGCCCACGCTTCGCACCCCCTGCAAAAAGCGTGGAACGAGCTCGATGTGCCGCAATGCGGCTATTGCCAGGCCGGCCAAATCATGACGGCCGCTGCGCTCTTGAAGAATAATCCGCATCCGAGCGACGACGACATCGACGGTGCGATGGCCGGGAATCTATGCCGCTGCGCGACGTATCTGCGGATCCGCGCCGGAATCAAACGAGCGGCGCAACTGGCAACCGGTGCCTCGGAAACGACGAGCGCGACGGCTGGATCGACCCACGGTGCGGTCGTGAAAGGAGCCGCCCAATGAGTTCCTCCACTCCCACCCTCGATCGTCGCGGCTTTCTGAAGCTTTCCGGGCTCGCCGGCGGCGGATTGGTGCTCGGTTTTTATTTGCGGTCCGTCGATCGGCTGCTCGGCGCCGACGCGGTCAATGCCTCGGCGGCGAACGCGGACGTCTTTGCCCCGCATGCCTTGCTGCGAATCGCGCCCAACGGCGTCATCACGATTATTTCCAAACAACCTGACATGGGCCAGGGCGTGAAAACGTCGCTGCCGATGATCATTGCCGAGGAGCTCGACGTGGATTGGAAAAACGTCGTCATCGAGCAAGGCGATCTGAATCCGAAGTACGGCGGACAATCCGCCGGCGGCAGCACCTCGACTCCGAGCAATTACAACGAGTTTCACCGCGTGGGCGCGACCGCGCGCACGATGTTGGTGCAAGCGGCCGCCGCGACGTGGAGCGTGTCGGAGGCGGAATGCACGACCGCGGGCGGCGCGGTGCATCATCGCGCCAGCGGCAAGTCGGCCGGCTACGGCGAACTCGTCGCGAAAGCGGCCACGCTGCCCGTGCCCGCGGCCAACGCGGTGAAGCTAAAAGACGCCAAGGATTACACTCTGCTCGGCACGCGCATTCCCGGAGTCGACGTGCCGAAAGTCGTCACCGGCCAGCCGCTCTTCGGCATCGACGTCAAGCGGCCGGGCATGCTGTACGCCGTCTACGAAAAGTGCCCGGCATTCGGCGGTAAAGTCGCGAGCGCGAATCTCGAGGAAATCAAAGGTCTGCCCGGCGTGAAGGACGCCTTCGTCCTCGAAGGCAACGGCCGGATCATGGAGTTGAATCCCGGGGTGGCGATCGTCGCCGAGTCGACGTGGGCGGCCCTGAATGCGCGCAAGCAGCTGCGCGTGACGTGGGAAGAAGGCAAAGTCGCGGAGACGAGCTGGGACAAGTTCGTGACGGAGGCGCGGGCGGCGTCGGGCAAACCCGGCGCGAAAGTTCAGCGCAAGGACGGCGATGTCGACGCGGCATTCAGCGCCGCCGCGAAAACGGTCGAGGCGGAGTATCTTTATCCGTTCATCTCACACACGAATCTCGAACCGCAAAATTGCACCGCGCATTTTCATGATGGTGCGATGGAGATTTGGTCGCCGACGCAAAATCCCGGCGCGGGCGCGGACATGATTCAACGCACGCTCGGCATTCCGCGCGACAAGATCACGCTGCACATCACGCGCAGCGGCGGCGGGTTTGGCCGGCGGCTGGACAACGATCCGATGCTCGAGGCGGCGGCGATCGCGCACCGCGTCAACGCGCCGGTGAAGCTCACCTGGACCCGTGAAGACGATCTGCGGCACGATCACTATCGGCCGGGCGGGATTCATTTCTTGAAGGGCGCAGTCGATGCGGCGGGCAAAGTGACGGCCTGGAAGAACAACTTCTTCACCTTCGGCAACGGCGGAAATCCGGGCAGCGGCGGCGGCCTGAGCGGCGACGAATTTCCGGGCCGCTGGCTGCCCAACTACCTCGCGGAGCAAACCGTGTTCGACACTGGCTGGCCGATGGGGCCGTGGCGCGCGCCGGGCAGCTGCGTGTTCGCGTGGGTCGTCCAGAGCTTCATCGACGAGCTGGCCCACGCCGGGAAACGCGATCCGCTCGAGCTTCGGCTCGAGTTGCTGGGCGAGCGAGACGAAATGCCCGGCGGCGGACGCGGCGGCGCCTATAACGTCGCGCGCATGCGCAATGTCCTGAAGCTGGTCGCCGAGAAAGCCGGCTGGGGCAAAAAGCAATTTGCGAAAGGCGAAGGCGCCGGCATCGCGTTTCACTATAGTCATCGCGGCTATTTTGCAGAGGTCGCCGAAGTCGCGGTCTCGAAGGAAGGCCAGCTCAAGGTGAATCGCGTCGTCGTGGCCTGCGACATTGGCGCGCAGGTGGTCAATCTCAGCGGCGCCGAAAACCAAGTCGAAGGCTCGATCGTCGACGGTTTGGGTACGTTGATGTTCCAAGAACTGAACATCGAGCGAGGCCGCGTCGTGCAGAGCAATTTCCACGAGTACCCGATGATCCGGATGCCCGATGCACCGGCGAAGATCGAGATACATTTCTTGAAGACCGACTACCCGACGACGGGGCTTGGCGAGCCGGCCTTGCCGCCGCTGGCGCCCGCGGTGTGCAACGCAATCTTCGCGGCAACCGGCAAACGCGTGCGACAGATGCCGCTCTCGCGCGCGGATCTCCGCTGGAGTTGAGGGCGACGGCGCACGGTGGGTGGGCTGCAGGTAATGAGGACGGACGAAACGCTCACGCGTTCCGCTACGGGGACGCACGTGGGCGTGTAGGACAGACGTGCGGACGACTGTCCGTGTTCGCGACCTTGCCGTCGCGACGCGATTGGCGTTCATTCTCGCCATCATGATCACCTCCCGACGCGACTACATTCTGCGGATCATCGACGAGGTTGGCCGCATGCTGGCGCGCATCGTCATGAAACGCCGCGGCGGAGACGACCAAGAAGCACTCGAACTCGTGGTGCAGAGCTTCGAACGGCTGTTCAACCTCGAGCGGGATCAGCTCTTTCAATTCCACCCCGATCAGCAATTCTTGATTCTCACGCGTGACGAACCGGCTGAAATCGCGCGCGACAAAGTCCTCCTTTACGCTGCAATCAGCGTCGAAGCCGGGCGGATCTACGAAAAGATGGGGAACGCCAAACTGGCGCGGGCGACGTTCACGAACGCGCTCAAGTTCGCGGTGAAGTCCCGCACCTTTGGCGCGGACGGTCCTTTGCCGGAGTATGCGCCAAGCATCGATGAATTACTCGGGATCGTCGGCCACGACGCGCTCGACGCGGAAACGGCGGCCTTGCTGGGTTAGGATGCGATCCGCGACGCGGCGTGAACGCGCGCTCAGACGCGGTAGGGTCTGACCTCCCGGCAGGCCGTCAGCGTGCAGACGTGAAAGCGGCCCGCCCGGAGTTCGGCCCTACCCGCAATCCGATAGGGCTGTTGTCGGGGCAAAGCTCCCTCCCGCAGTCATCGAGGCGCAAAAAAGCGCGGGACCGTGGGTCCCGCGCTCGAGAGAGTTGGCGAACTTAGATCGCGGTCTCGCCGCGCTCGTCGGTACGAATGCGGATCACTTCGTCGAGCGGCACGACGAACACTTTGCCGTCGCCGATTTTGCCGGTCTTGGCGGATTTCACGATGGCTTCGACGGCTTTGCCGGCGAGTTCGTCGGTCACGGCGACCTCGATTTTCACCTTAGGCAGGAAATCCACCGTGTACTCGCTGCCGCGATAGATCTCGGTGTGACCCTTTTGGCGGCCAAAGCCTTTGACCTCAGTGACCGTCATACCCTCGATGCCGGCGCCCGCGAGCGCCTCCTTCACTTCCTCGAGTTTGAACGGCTTGATGATGGCGATGATAAGTTTCATTGGAGAAATGGTTTAGCTGTAGCCGCTCACGACTTGGCTTCGTAAATGTAACCCTCCTCACCGTGATCGGTGAGGTCAAGGCCTTCCTGTTCGCCCTCCGTCGTCGGGCGCAGACCGATGAGCGCTTTCACGAGGAACGCGATAATCACCGTCGCGACAACCGCCAGCACGAGCGTGAGCCCGATGGCCTTGAGCTGTTCGAGCCAGAGGGTCTTGCCGACGATGTCCTTGAGATTCGTATTCAGGTTTCCGTTCGCGGCCGAGGTCGCGAAGATGCCGGTGAGCAGCGCGCCAATCGTGCCGCCCACGGCATGGACGCCGAAGGTGTCGAGGGCATCGTCATAACCGAACATCGGCTTGAGCTTCGTGCAGGCGAAGAACGGAATCGCACCGGCGATGATGCCAAGCGGCATGGCGGACATCGGCGTGATGAAACCGCAAGCCGGCGTCACAACCACCAAGCCAGCGACCGCGCCCGAGCAGAAGCCAAGCACGCTCGGCTTTTTGCGAATGAGATATTCCAAGGCCGCCCAGGTGAACGAGGCGACGGCCGTCGCGAGCGTCGTGGTCGTGAACGCGTTCGCGGCGATGCCGTCGGCGGCGACCGCCGAGCCGGCATTGAAGCCGTACCAACCGACCCAGAGCATGCCCGTGCCCACCATGCAGAGCACGAGGCTGTGCGGTGGCATCGGCGTTTTGCCGAAGCCGAGACGCGGCCCGACGATCATGCACAGAATGAGGGCCGACCAGCCGGACGACATGTGCACGACGGTGCCGCCGGCGAAGTCGATGGCATGGACCGAAGCGCCCGAGTTCCAGACGCCGTTCATGAAGCCGTTCACGCCCCAGACCATGTGCGCGAGCGGGAAGTAGACGACGAACATCCAGACCGTCATGAAGAGCACCATGGCGGAGAACTTCATGCGCTCGGCGATCGCACCGACGATCAGCGCCGGCGTGATGATCGCGAACATGAGCTGGTACATCGAAAAGACGTTATGCGAAACCCAGTACGCGTAATCGGTGTTGGGCGCGCTATCGACGCCCTTCAGGAAGAAGAATTCGGAGCCGCCGAGGAATGGGCTGTTGAAGCTCTTGCCGAAGACGAAGCTGTACCCGAACGCCCACCACAGGATCGTGACGAGACCGGCGAGCAACAAACACTGCGCCATGACCGACAGCACGTTCTTCGTGCGGACGAGGCCGCCGTAGAACAACGCCAGGCCGGGCAGCGTCATGAACAACACGAGCGCCGCGCTCGTCATCATCCAGGCGTTGTGACCGGGACCCGCGGTGCCGACCGCGGCGGTCGTGAGGCCCGTCGGGATGTTTCCCTTGTCGTCCTTCAACGCCGCCGTCGGGTCGCCGTTCGTGAGATAGGCTTCGAGTCCCGCGACGCGTTGTTCGAGGGATGGAGCGGGAGGCGTGGGCGCGTTATCCGCCGCGTTGGCGCTGGCGCCGAATGCGACCGCCGCCAGCGCGATCGCGGCGACGTACGCAAACTTCGCCCATGACTCGGACAGTGACCATAGCTTCATAGGAGTGTGGGTATGAGTTGGAGGTTGGACTGCGACGGAAGGTGGCGCCAAAGCCGCGCGGCCTCGCGCGAGATCGAGGCAGAATCGCTCGGAGAAGCCGGGGCGAAGGCACGGCGATTCAGCAACCGCGATGCCAACGCCCGGTGAATGAAAACTTCTCAGCGAATGCCGAAACCGCAGTAATCCGATTGCTGCGCGCACGACGCACCGCAGGCGATGCGTCGATCGGCAACGGCGTCCGGCAAAGCCCAAAATTTTTCCGTGTCTTCGCTTCGGCAGCCGCCCAAGGTAAGCCTCCTACCCATGCGTTTTCATAAATATCACGCTCTCGGCAACGACTACATCGTCCTCGATCCGCGCGACTTTCCGTCGTGGCAGCCCGCGCCGACGGTCGAGCAGATTCGGGTCGTCTGCCATCGCAATTTTGGCGTCGGCTCCGACGGCATCCTCTGGGGTCCCCTGCCCTCCAAGCAGAGCGAGTTCGGCTTGCGGATTTTCAATCCCGACGGCTCCGAGGCCGAAAAGTCCGGCAACGGACTGCGCATCTTCTCGCGTTATCTGTGGGACCAAAAGCTGGTGAAGCAGCCTGCGTTCACGGTGGAAACGCCAGGCGGTCACGTGAAGTCGGTGATTCAAGACGAGGGACGTCTGATCACTGTCGCGATGGGCAAGGTCAGCTTCGACAGCGCCAAGATTCCGGTGAACCTCACCGGTGCGCCGCGCGAAGTGATCAACGAGAAAATCAAGATCCTGGACCGCGAGTTCACCTATTGCGCGGCGACGATCGGCAATCCGCATTGCGTGCTGCCGGTGGCCGA
>CBINOT010000214.1:0-9862 GCA_966252355.1 uncultured Opitutus sp.
GGGCACGTGCTGTTCGTCGAGAAACGCGTACGGCCATTTCTGCGGTCCGTCGCATAACAACAACGCGAGCCGACCCTCCGCGGCGAGGCGGTCATCCGCTTTGTTATTGGCGGCGAGCGTCGTGGCGAACCAGCGTTGCATCGTCGCGTCCATCTCTTCCGCCGCCAGGGCGGTGGGATGCAGCGTCGGGTTCGCTTCGTGTCGCCGGGCCGCGCGCTCCAGAATCGTCTGGATCAGCCGGCTCTGATGCAGCCGGTTGTGAATGCGGTGCGCCCGCAGGTAATCCTCCACCCGAACGTACGCGGCGTTCCAGGCCTCCATCGTGCCCGTCTTCGGGCGGAAGCTGCCGATCGTTTCCAGCGAGGCGGCGGCGATGTTCTGATCGGCGACCGGCACATCTTGATTCGAGCCTCGGGAAAACGGCGCGATGCTGCCGGCCGCAGGATCGGGCGTGCTCATGGCTGCCACAAATACGACCAGGTCTCGGTCAGCACATGGGGCGGCTTGCGCAAAAAGCAACGCAGCTCCACCGGCCGGCCGCTGCCGTCCGGCTTGAGCGCGAACGAGACCCGCCAAGATCCGTTATAAATATTTTTCTGGATGGCGGAATGGACCAGCTTCGCGCCGTCGCCAACCGAGAGCACCGGCTCGATGGCCGGATCGGCGCGCTGATTGTTCAAATAACCGCCTTCGAAATCCACGACGAAGCGCTCGAGATCCGGCTCGTTGGGCGACCGGCCGCGCCGCGTGGCTGCCACGTAACCGGCGGGCGGGTGCACTTGATCCATGCACCAGTGCAAGCGGTACTCGAATTGAAACGCTTCGCCGGTCGGCGGCAGCTTATCGGGCGACCAAAAGGCGACGATGTTGTCGTTGAATTCGTTGCCGGTCGGAAGTTCGAGCAGCCGAACCGAGCCATGGCCCCAATTGCCGATGGGCTCGACCCAGGCGCTCGGACGCAGCTGGTAGCGCGCTTCGAGATCCTGATAATTTTCGAAATTCCGATCGCGCTGCATCAAACCGAAACCGCGCGGATTCTCGTCGCCGAAGAGCGCCACGCGCGGGGCCCGTGGATCGGTGAGCGGGCGCCACAACCATTCCCCTGCCCCGGTGCAGATTTGGAGGCCGTCCGAATCGTGCACCTCGGGCCGGAAGTCGTCCGTGGGCAGCGCCGAGTTTTCGCCCCGCCAGAACATGCTCGTGAGCGGCGCGAGGCCGACGACCTCGACGTTACGGCGGAAATACAAGGCGGCCCGCACATGCATGACCGTTTCCGCGCCGGGAGTGATGACGAATCGATATGCGCCGGCGACGCTTTCGCTATCGAGCAAGGCGTAGGCGGTGATGCTTTTGGCCTTCTCGCTCGGACGCTCGAGCCAGAACTCGGTGAAGACCGGAAATTCTTCCGGCGCGTTGCTGCCGGTGTTCAACGCCAAGCCACGCGCCGACAGGCCGTAGAATGCGCGCTCGCACAGAAAGCGAAAGTAGCTCGCGCCTAGGAAAACCCCCAGTTCGTCGTCCGCATGATTGAGCGGATAGAGAAAGCGCAGCCCCGCAAAACCCATCGTCGACGGCAGCGGCCCGACCTCGAGTTTGTCGTAGTTGAAGAAGTCGCGGTCGAATTCGACCGGCTCGGCGCGCCGATGCGAAACGACGGACACCCGCACCGGCTGATGAAAGATGTAACCGGGATGGAAGAACTGCACCTGGAACGGCAATCCTTCGCGCCGCCAGAGCGAGCGAGGCGCGTTGAACTGAATCAAGCGATGCTCGTCATAGCTGAGTTTGCGCAGCCATTCCGGCGCGGTCGGCGGCGGCGAGTAAGGCGCGTCGGCGAGCATCTTCGCGCGAAAGCGCAGCACTTCGAAATCGAAGGTGTCCCCGGCGCCGTGAAGCACAGCTGCGGCGAGCAACAATCCGAAAAAGACGAGGCGAACGCAGCGATTCATTTATCCAAGAAAAAACTCCGTTGCCGGTCCGAGATCGGCAGCGCCGTGCGCTCCATTACTTTCAAGAGGTCTTCCCAGATCATCCGCTTCGAACGGTTGGATTGGTTGCGCAAAATGTAGCTCGGGTGATACGTCACCATCAGCGGCTTGCCGGAGAACTCGTGCCAACGTCCGCGCACATCGCCGAGCGCTTTGAACGAGCCGAAGCCAAGCAGGCCTTGCGCCGCGGTGGCGCCGAGCGCGACGAGCAGCTCGGGATTGACCACGTCGATTTGCGCCCGGAGATACGGCAAGCAGTAGCGCATTTCCTGTTCGGTGGGCGGGCGATTGCCGACCTGTTCTTTCCCGCCGACGACCGGCATTTCCGGTCGCCAATTCATGATGTTGCCGATGTAGACGTCTTCGCGTTTCAGCCCCATCGCCTGGATCATTTTCGTCAGCAACTGCCCGGCCGGCCCGACGAAGGGCTCCCCTTGGATTTCCTCCTCGGCGCCCGGCGCCTCGCCGACGAACATGATTTTCGCATCGAGGGAGCCGACGCCGAGCACCACTTTCTTTCCTGGGCGCACGTGCGCGCAACAGGTCGGATCTTTCAGCACGATGTCGCGCAGCGCCGCCCAGCGCGCCGCTTTGTCGCCCGTCGGTAATGCGACCACCGGGCTAGTCGAAGGAATCGGCGCCAACCCGGAATTATGCGACTCGGCCGCGGGTAACTTCACCGCGGGAGCCGACGGCTCGTAACGTTTCGCCGGTTCGGCTGGCGCCACCGTTGCTCGCGCGGTCGGCGTGGGGGCGGCGGCTACTGCGTCCGCGCGAGACGCCGGTGCACTGCGGGCAGGAGCAGCGTCTCCGCGCGTCTCCATGACCCGACGCAGCGCCGCGATACTCTCGTCCGACACCGCGACGGTCTTCACCCCGGCGATTTTGAGCCGGCGAAGTTCGTCTGTGAGGGCCTGCAAAGCTTGGCGCATGGACGTCGGTGAAGCGGGGATTACGCGCAGCTTTTCGACGCGCTTGGCTCGCAAGTCCAATTCCAAATGGCGTGTGGCGCGCGACGTTTGGCTTGCGATTTACCGCGAAATACGCCGCCGCAAGCGGGGCGACCAGAACACGCAGTGGCGCGCACCGTTTGATGCGTCCGCCGCCGAGGCAGGCAAAGCCCTGAATCCGCCGCGTTGCTGCTGAACATGGTTCGCTCCAGCAAACCGCTAATTCCCACCGCGCCAAGCAAAAGCCAGATCGGGTCAGTACCCCGTGGCCGTTTCGCGAATAATCGGCAATCAGACCGCGTCCAAGCCCTTACCGCCCATCGGGACCATGTTTTTGCTCGAAACACACTTCATAACTCGCTGTCCGCCCTTGCCGTGGCCGAAGCTGCCGAAACTCCCCTCGATTTGGAACCGGAGCTCTTGCAACGCGCGCAAGCCGGCGACGAGGACGCGTTTGGCACCCTCATGCGGACGTATTATGAACCCATCTTCCGTCTGGTCCAATCGATCATCCGCGACGAACACGCGGCGCGCGATGTTTGCCAGGAGGTGTGGCTTACGGTTTGGCGCAATCTCGCGAATTTCCGCGGCGAAGCGAAATTTTCGACCTGGATTCATCCGATCGCCGTTCGTCGCGCGATCGATCACCTGCGTAGCCGCAAGCGTTGGACGGCTCGATTCCTGCCTTTCCTCTCGGGAGATGAGGAGTCGAGCGATCAGCCGTCGGTGCGAACCCTGGAAGCTGTCGCCGACAGCAATCCGCGCAACGATGCCGAACTCGTCGAACGGAAGGCCCGCTTTGAACGTGCGCTCGCGATGTTGCCGGACAAGCATCGCTCGGTGCTGGCGCTGCGCGAAGTCAATGGCTTGTCGTACGACGAAATTGCCGCTGCACTCTCGATTCGACGCGGCACGGTCATGTCCCGCCTTTTCAACGCGCGCCGTATGTTGGTGCAAAAACTAGGAGAACTCCCATGCGATTAACCCATCTTGCCCTTGCTGGACTGACGCTGCTGGTTGCGCCAATCGCCACCTTTGCCGCCGGTGCCGCCACGTCGGTGCGCGCGATCGCATTTGTCGCTTCGCACGAGTCTGGCCGCACCGATGCGCAGCTCGCGCCGTACGAATCCATTTTGCGCGCCAATCTCCGCTTCGAAAGCTTTCGCTATTCGGGCGAAAGTTCCGCCTCCGTTGCCGCCGGCGGGACCGCGAGCCTGTCGCTGCCAAGCGGCGGACGGGTGGAGCTCGAAGGCGACAAAGCCGGCAACGTCAAAGTGCATCGCGGCGGCACCGTTGTCACCGTGTCTCCGGGCCGCCCGGCAGTGTTTCTCGGCGGGCCGGCCGCGAAAGGCGAAGTTTCCGGCGTGATCGTGATGTCCAACTGAGCCCGGCGAAGCGCGTTTACGCCGATAACGAAAAAAATGAATACGAGGGTCCGCGCGTTCGTCACATCGGCGTATCCTAACCAAGGAAAAAACATGAAACGCATCGCCCTCGCCCTCTTCGCTGCCGCCGGTTTGGCGGTTAGCGCCGCCCGCGCCGACAATGTTCGGATCAGCGGGACGATTCACTTCGGGACGCCGGTTTACAACGCGCCCGCCTACTGCCCGCCGCCGGCACCGCTTTATTGCCCGCCCACCGCGCCCGCAGGTTACTGGCGGGATCAAACGGTGGAAGTTTGGGTGCCCGGACATTGGACCACGCGGCGCGACCACCATGGCCGTGTCGTCAGCTTTTGGGAACCGCCGCACAAGGAGTGCCGCACACAACGGGTATGGGTCGATAGCTACGCCGTGCGCGACCCGCGCTATCGCGGCAATGGTTACGGCCCCCGCTGGAACGGCTAAATTTATTCGGTCATGAACTGCCGCGAGGCTGAAAACTATCTCTTCGCCGAACGGGACGGCGCGCTGGATGCAAACCAGCGCGCTGCGCTTTCGGCGCATGTGACCGAATGCGCGGGCTGCCGTCGCATCCGGAATCAGCTCGCCGAGGCATTACAGTCTCTCGCCAGCACGACGCAGACCGTGCGCGTGCCGGATGCGGATTTGGAGTGGCAAAAGCTGCGCCGCGAGATTCGCGGCGCGCACGCCGAGCCACGCCGCTCGCTCGCAACCTGGCTCGGAGTACCGCTGGCGGCAGCCGCCGCCATAGCCTTGGGTCTTTATGTTGCGCCCGGGGGCCATCGAAGTGCGCCCACTCACGACACCACGGAGGTGATCGCGCAGGAAGCGCCGGCAGCCAACGGGGCGACCTCGACGGTCGTGTACGTCGATGATAACAGCGGCTGGACGTTTGTTTGGGCGCCGGATGTCGCGGCCGATTCAAGCCAACAGCACATCTGACCCGCTGCTTCCGCCCGACTCGACCCTGCTCCCGCGGAGCAGGGTTTTTTGTTTTGGGAAAGGCGCGCCTGGAATGCGCGCGCTTATTTTAATTTCACGCGCAACACCGAGGTCTCGGTGCCACGGCCGGCGAGAAGGACAAATTCCGATTTGGATTCGTCGTGCTCGATCGCCGCGAGTTTTTCCGTGGCGGCGGCGAAGGTTTTCACTTCCACGCCGTCGATCTCGCGAATCCAGTCATCCTCGCGCAAACCAGCGGTCGCGGCTGGACTGCTCGGTTTCACATAATGGGCGACCACCCCGGTCTGGTCGGCGGTTTTCACGCGGCGAACGACCGCGTCGCCGTAAACGAATTCGCGGACGGTGATGCCGATGCGCTCGAAATATTTCCGTTCGGCTTCGCGAAGTAGTTTTGGTTCTTCGCTCAAAACCGGCTTCAGCTCGATGCGCTTGTCGCCGCGGAGCACGGTTAGAACCAAGGTATCGCCCGGTTTGCGCCGCTCGATTTCCCGTTCGATGTAGAGTGGCGTAACCGTATTCGGCTTGAACCGCGGGACAGGGCGTCCGTCGGTCGCCAAAATGATGTCGCGCGGCAACAAGCCGGCCTTTTCGGCGGGACTATTCTCCAGCACCTCGCTGACGACCGCGCCGGATTGAGTGCCGAGATTGAGAAACTTCGCCACTTCGCGATCCATCGGTTCCACGCCAAAGGCGCCGAGCCACGCGATCGGCCGGCCCGAGACCGACTTCGGAATCCGGCCGAGATTCGGCAGCACTTCGTCGGCCAGCCAGAAGGCGCCGCTCTCCTCGACGTTGATCAATGTGACCGTTTGCGCCCGACCGCCGCGGCCAAATTGAAGAAAACTTTGGCCATACGAGCCGGCGGCGATCCCGACGAACGCGCCGTCGGCATCGAACACCGGCAGACCCGGTGCGGCGACCTCTTGCTGCGCGATCCCGGTCCGCTGCGGCAACATCGATACGAGAGCGAGATGGCTCTGCATGAGATAAGGCTCGAAGTCTTCGTCCTTATTGCGGAGCGCGATGCCCCAAAGGAAATCGGCCAGCCGCAGCTCATGCGCGCCGGTCTTCGCCACGAACGCCGTGATCGGCGTCAGCTGCGCGCGCACCTTTTCGGCGGCCCGGACGAAATGCCAGCCGGTGTACGCGTCTTGACCGAGATACTCGGCCGGCGTGCTCGTACCATCGCCGGGGAGGTAGACGCGAAACTCCTTCAGCTGCCAAAGCGCGGCGCGGGCGTCGATCGCGCTCGATTGTAATACGATCGTACCGTTCCCGTCGATGACCGTGCCCATTGTCACGGTAGGACGACGGTCGACCTCCGTCTCGGTCACGTATTCGACGGCGACCGTCGATTTCACCCGTTCGGCGAATAAGGCAGGCAGGTCTGCGGCTCGAACGCCGGCGGGAATCCCCCCGATGATCGCGGACGCCAGGGCGAGGAACTCGATGAACACGGCGACGCGGGGTCGCGGCGCGCCCGAAGTCGCGCGGCACAGACGAAAAATACTCATGGTTTGACGATGTAGAGTGAGACGCGGCGGTCGCGTTGAACTTCGAAAAGCGTCGGCGCCGGATTCACCGCGTAGGTGGCATGCGCGGATTTCATCTCGTCGAGCGAGGTGATCGGCTTCTGGTTGATTTTGGTGATGATATCGCCGCGCGAGATTCCGGCAACGTCCGCGGGAAATCCTGGCTGCACGCCGATCACGATCGCGCCGGTATCGTCGACCAATTGATTGATGCGCGCATACGTCCGGGAGACTTTGCGCACGCTGACGCCCCACTTCTCGAAAGCGCCTTCCTCTCCTACCCGGCTCTCCAATTTCTCGGTAACGACGGAAAACGAACGCGTTTCCGTGCCGCGTTTGACGCTCAGTGCGACGGTCGATCCGATCGGCTGGCTCGCGATCAAATATTGGATGGCAGGCAATTGCTCGGGAAAGCGGCCGTCGACCTTGGCGCCGTTGATCGTAAGTACGATGTCGCCGGGGCGCAGACCCGCTTTGCTGGCCGGAGAACCGGGATCGACACTGCTCACCAACATGCCGGTGTTCGAGGCGAGAGCGTAAAAATTCTCGAGGTCTTGCAGCGCGCCCGGAACGGCGCCGATGTAGCTGCGCGTGACGGCGCCGTCGCGCACGAGGAGATCGACGATTCGCTTGGCGGTCGTGGCGGGAATGGCGAACCCCAGATTATTGGCGCCGAGGTAACCGCGCGACGTGATGCCGATGATTTTGCCGTCTTCCGTCACAAGCGGGCCGCCGGAGTTGCCGGGATTGATCGCGGCGTCGGTCTGCAGCCAGGTGTTGAACGCTCCCGTCTCGTAGCCATTCACGCCCGTTGAATCTTCGAAATACCGCGCGGTGTTCGAAATGATGCCGCGAGTCACCGTGCGCGTGAGGCCGTGCGGCGTGCCGACCGCGAATACGACCTGCCCCGGGAACACCGCGTTGCTGTCGCCGAAATCGGCATGGGCGAATGCCAAGTGCCGGCGTTTCACTTCGGCCATATCGATCCGCAGCAAGGCGAGATCCGTCCAGTGATCCCACCCGACGAGCTTCGCGCCGACGCGTTCGAGATTCGCCAGCGTAACGCTCAAATCGATCGCACGCGGGCTCGCGACATGCGCGTTCGTGAGCACGAGACCGTCCGCGGAAAGGATCACGCCCGAACCGATGCTCGCGCTGTACCGCCGCGATCCCGCCTCGAAGGCGATCTCGCGGACATCGATCCGCACGACGGCATCGAGCAGTTGGTTGAAGCTCCGGCTCATCGCCGCGGCGACGCGCGGCGCAGCCAAAAACACGAGCGAAACCGCGACGACGAGGGCGGGGATTGACCGGGCAGGGAAACGTTTCACAGTGGCGGGTTCACACGACATGGCTACCAAGTGCAAAGACTACAACTTCCATGAGATCGAGCCGCACTGGCAAGGCTTCTGGGAGCAAAACCAAACGTTCCGCGCCGGAACGGACACGTCGAAGCCGAAATACTACGTGCTCGACATGTTCCCGTATCCGTCTGGCGCGGGTTTGCACATCGGCCATCCCGAGGGCTACACCGGCACAGATATCGTGGCCCGCTACAAGCGCGCCAAAGGCTTCAATGTGCTGCACCCAATTGGCTGGGATGCCTTCGGCCTTCCCGCTGAACAACACGCGGTCAAGACCGGTACGCATCCCGCGGCGAACACGCAGAACAACATCGCGAATTTCAGACGGCAGATCAAAGCGCTGGGCTTTTCGTACGACTGGTCGCGCGAGATCGATACCACGGATCCGAAATATTTCCGCTGGACGCAGTGGATCTTTCTCCAGCTGTTCAAACGCGGACTGGCTTATGTGGACGAGCGCCCGGTGTGGTGGTGCCCAGAACTGCGCACCGTTCTGGCGAACGAGGAAGTCAAAGACGGCAAGAGCGAGCGCGGCAATTATCCCGTCGAACGCCGGAACATGCGGCAATGGGTCCTGCGGATCACCGCCTATGCCGATCGTCTGCTCGCCGATCTGAAAAACGTCGATTGGCCCGAATCGACGAAGCGCATGCAGGAAGAATGGATCGGCCGGAGCGACGGCGCGGAGATCCTCTTCGAATTGGAGAACAAAGCGGGCCAGCTGAAAATCTTCACCACGCGGCCGGACACGCTTTTTGGCTGCACGTACATGGTGCTCGCGCCCGAGCATCCGCTGGTGGAAAGCCTGACCACGTCGGCGCAAAAACCGGCGGTCGAAGCCTACAAGAAAAAGGCGGCGGCGAAGAGCGATCTCGAGCGCACCGATCTCGCGAAAGACAAATCCGGCGTCTTCAGCGGCGCCTATGCGATCAATCCCGTCAACGGCCAGCGCGTGCCCATCTGGATCGCGGACTACGTTCTCATGGGCTACGGCACCGGCGCGATCATGGCGGTGCCGGCGCATGACGAGCGCGATTTCGAGTTCGCGCAGCAGTACTCGCTGCCGATCGTGCCAGTGATCGACAGCGGCGGCGCGCCGCTGCCGTTCGTTGGCGAGGGCAAGGTCGTCAATTCGCCCGGCTATGACGGCCTGCCGTGGCCCGAAGCGAAAAAGAAGATCACCGCCGCATTGGCGGCGCGTGGCCTCGGCCAAGCCACGGTTAACTACAAGCTGCGCGACTGGCTGTTTTCGCGCCAACGTTACTGGGGCGAGCCGTTCCCCATCGTGTGGGTCAGCGAAGCGGATTACGCCAAAGCCCGCGGGGCACGCCCCGGCGATTTTCCGCCCACCGCCGTGACCTTTGCCCAGGACGGCGTCACGCAATATGCGCTGCCGCTGCCGAACGCGGCGCTGCCGCTGGAGCTGCCGAACGTGAAGTCGTATCTGCCGAGCGGCACCGGCGAGAGCCCGCTGGCCAACGAAACCTCCTGGCTCGAAATTTGGGTCAATCTTCAGTCGGGTGCGGCGGTACCGGCGAGCGAACCGAAGCCAAGCGGCGACGCCTGGATTCGAGGCCGACGCGAGACCAACACCATGCCGCAATGGGCGGGGTCGTGCTGGTATTACCTGCGCTTTGTGGATCCGCAAAACGACCAGGCGTT
>CBINOT010000215.1:0-9768 GCA_966252355.1 uncultured Opitutus sp.
AATCGGTGTGATAGGAATGTTGGAGCCATGAAGTCGCCGCAGGGCTTGTGCTGACGCCCGCGCACCATCACCCCTGGCCGCCAGGTTGAAAATGACAGGCTCGACAGGCACTCGCTTGTCGTTCGGCAGGCCCCCGGCGAAGCAGAGTTTTAACTGCGCGTAGAAGGCGTGAGGCGTTTCGTTGAAAGTCCTGGTGGGCGGTTTCGGCATATCGTCGCCGCTCATCGCATCCCCGGAAAAATCGACGAGGCTCAAGGCCCAGAGCAATTGCGCGAAGCGAGCTTCATCGATGCGCCCTTCGATGAACGCGGCGATATCGGTCGGCCAGGCGGTCAGGCGCGCGTATTCGGGCCACGCGTCCATGCCGGTGGATTTTGTGAGCAGCAGGCGGCGCTTGATGACCGCGCAGAGCACGTCGATGACGGAGCCTTCGTGCCAGACGACTTCGTTGCGCGTTTCGTCGCTCCAATCGGCCCACGCTTTTTCACCTGGAATTATTTTAACGGGTTCGAAATGCCGCCGAAGCGGAAAAAACTCTTTCTTGAAGCGGACGCTCAACGACGCGAGCGCGGCTGCCAGACGGTATTCCACGCTGTGGTTGTCGGCGGCTTTGATCCAGCCGCGCGGAAGTGGCGGGATGGGTTTTAGAAATGAGTCGGCGCGCCATTTTTCGCTGGCATTGGAGAGCGCGCGTTCGCATTCGCCGAGCGCGATGAGAAGTTCCTGCGCAGTGTCGGGATTGTCGCTCTGCGCGGAAGCGGCGCGGGCGAAAATTGCGGCTTCCAAGCGCGACGCCGCGCGCCGTACGGAGCCAGGTGCAGTATCGCCTTTGGCTTTGGACAGGAAGCGTTGCAGCCAGCCATCGCATGCCGCGAGCAAGTCGGACGACACGAGGTCACGGTGGACACGGAGGCGCTGGAGCGGCGTAGCGAAATAGGCGAGGCCGTTGCGTACGTGAAATCCGTAGCGTTGGAACTCGCCAATCCCGCGATCCACTCCGAGCGATGCCACGGCGAGAGCGAAATCGACGCCATTTTTCACGGTGCGTTTTCCAACCCACGCGCGGCCTTCGCTGAAGAGAGACTTGATTTCATCGAGGCCACTAGGGGCGGACCAGAGCGGCATCCAGATTTCGCAGCGGGCATCATTTTCGTCCGCTTGGGTCGCGCTCCCATAGCCCGCGCCTGAAGGTTGCACACAGAAGGGATAAACGAGTTGGCCGGGAGAGAGGCTTTCAAGGCGTTTCACCGCTGCCGCGGCGAAGAGCATGGCGCCTTCGAGCGCAAGGATAAAGTCCCACGGGTTGACAGCGCTTTTTGCGTCGAAGCCGGTGGTCGCATTGGCGCCACCGCTGGCCGAGGGGCTGAACTGGCCGATGGGATTATCGGCGAGGCCCTTGGTCGGCGTGTCGAAGAGCGCGTGGCTGAGGAATGCAGCCGAATCGGGCGTCGGTTTACCTTTCGCGAGATCAAAGACCTCGGTGAGGCGCTGCATGAAGTTGTTGGTAAACTCCAGCCGACCATCGTTGCCGCCCGTGCCTAGCAGCGGCGGGTATTTGGCGCCGTCGTCAGTGAGCACGAACGCGCTGTCGAGCCACTCAAGGGCGGTTTCGGAAAACGTATTTCGGCAGCGGAGGAGAAGCTTTTCCTTCGTCTCTTTTTCCGGCTTTTCTTTCAGGCCGAGCGAAATCAAAGCGTCACGCGCGGCGATAAGGGTTTGTCGATAGGCGGCGAATGTCGGGAGTTTTGAGGCCGCGATGGCATCGAGCGCCTTCGTGTTATCTTTGGGATGAAAGCCGCTGCCGCCATTCCACGGCGCCACGACAGGAGATGGAGCGTATCGGGTGAGAAAAAAATCGAGCAGCGAATCGCGATCTAAGGCAGAGATGAGAATAAATGCGTTGCCCTGCCAGAAGCCCTGGGCACGAGCGTCAGGACATTGCTGCGAAAGGGCACGAAGGACGCCGAGAGCCTTGAGATAAGCGGCGAGCGGAACTGGCGAACAGCCCGGGAGTGAGAGGGCAATCATAATTGTTCTTGGTTTTCTATCCGCGCTCTCCTGAGCGCGGCCCGTTTCATTTTTAAATTCATCGCTTCGATCCCTCTGCATCGGCGGCACGGAGGAGGGTTTCGAGCCAGGCAAGGCGGAACAGGCCGAGCGATTCGGCCTCCCGCAACGTGAGCATGCGGGCTGTCCACGATGAGCGGCCGGCCTGCTCGCCCATTTGCATGCAGCCGAGATCGAGCGTGAGTGGCTCAAGAGGAACATTACCGCCTTCAATGGTCAGCCGCTTGGTCGGATCGGACGGCAGCCGGTCGCCTTGCCAAACACCGCGCGCGTAGAGTGGCGGCGTATCACCGGTGGCCTCGGGCGATAACTCACCCGGCATGGCACGGAGGGAGAGACGGATTTTGCCGTGGTGCGTGGCGATCAGGTAGGCGACGAGATTCTCGGTGGTCGGATCGGTGCAAGCACCGGCTTGCAGCCACGCGAGCGCGGAAGCGAGTTCGTGACGAAAATGGGGACGACCGTGTTTGCTGCCAGCTTTCCAAGGAGATTTCGCGATGAAGTTCTGCGCGAGCTCCGGAGGGACGGTGCGGCCAGTCGTGATGAATGTTTGAAAGCAGAAATGTGCTTTTCCGACATCATGCCAGCGTGCGGCAGTCACGAGTGCGTCGCTCCACGGTGCGGCGGCTGGCAGAGCGGAAACAAGTTCGCGCGTCGCACTAACGACGTGCGCCGTGTGCGTCTCGATGCTCTGCCACGGCTGAACCGTTTTTTCGGAGCGTTGGCTTTCTTCATCCCGATCCTGTCCGTCGCGCGCAGTGAGACTTACGGCTTGATCTGCGACCGTGAGAAGAGGGAATGACTCCTTGGATTTCTCACCAGTCCAGCCGAGGGCGACCGAATAACCGCCGAGCCTGGAATCGATCAGGTAAACTTGGCCCGGCGCGAGACGGTCGGCGTGGAGGCGTTGCCATTCGCCGTCGAGGACATTCCAGAGCCAGATGCCGGTTTTGTTCTTTTCGGCGAATTTCTTGAAGCCGCTCGCGCTATACAAGGAGACACGGACGAGTTCTTGGCGTTGGGGAACGATGTCGTCGGGCGGAGATTCATCGGGAGGGAGTGCTCGCCAGTAGACCTGCACATCGCGCTCCTCGCCGTCGCGGATGTAGCGACCGACGTCGATGTCGAGGCCTGCGAGGTCGGGCGTCGTGTCGAAGAGATCGGCCAAGTCCTTACGACGCAGGATATGCGTTTCCGGCAGGGGCTCATCGACGCTGAGTTTCCCCAGCTCCACCGGCGATGCGCCCGTGGCGCTCGCTTGACGGAGAAGCGTGCGGGCGTTGGACAGTTGCTCGGGCGTATACGGCAGTGCAAGGTCGGTTGCGGCCTTAGGATCGTCGGCCTCGAGGTTAATCCAGAAAATCTCGGCGCCACCAGACGTATTGAACTCTCCTTTGCGGTTGCAGCGGCCGAAGCGCTGGACGAGCGAGGACCACGGCGCGAGCTCGGTGATCAGAGTGTGAGCGGAAATATCGACGCCAGCTTCGATGGCTTGGGTGGCGATGATGATTTTCTCGCTAGGCTCTTTGATTTGTTTCGAAAGCGGATCGCGTTCGAGGGGACGAAAACGGGAATGAACGAGCAGGCGGGGCGGGAGCGGCTGTTTCTTTCCAAGCTTGTCCAGAGCGGCATAAAGATCCTTCGCGCGGTCGACGCGATTGAGAATCACGATGGTCGTGGTGCTGGCTTGGTGATGCTTGAGAACAGCGTCTGCCAGTTGATCGATGTAGGGCTCAACGGCTTTGGCTGAATCGCTGGCCAGCGTTAAAGGGAGAGCCGCCAAGCGCTTGGTCGCGTTGATGCGCTGCGTGATCTCGGAGTTTTTCAGATCGTCCGTGCCTAGGGCTAATGTCGTCGGCAGGGTGCGATGATCGGGCGTGACGAGCAGGCGGGAGTCGAGGGTCGCGCTCGCCCACCACGTTGCGCAGCCGACAGCGAGGCCGAGTTTTTGGCGTAGGCCTTCGAGTTGGGCAGAAGTGCGGACACCGACGCCCATGAGTTGGATTTCGTCCAGTACCCAGAGCGCGTCGTTGTTGAGCAGGCCGAAGTGCATAGGCCAGCGGGAGCGGCTGGAGCCATAACCGCGATTGAGAGCGCGGCTGAGGAGCATGTCTTGCGTGCCGATGAGAATCGCGGGGTGTTCAGGGTGAATGTCCCAATCGCCGGCGTCGGCACCACCCATGAGAACAATAGGAGAATGATTTTCGCGGGTCAGCCAGCGGAGGTCCGCATTGTCCGGATAAGCGTCGGCGAGGGCACGCAGCCACTTGGCTGCTTCGTCGCGGGTCTGCTCGACGAGGGTTCGCATCGGCAGGCAAATCACCAAGCGCCGCGGCCAGTCATCACGCTCGAGATGAACGCGGTTCCACAACCATGCGAGAACCACGGCCGCGGTTTTGCCCAAGCCAGTGGGAATCGAGATGAGCTGGGATTCGCACGCCCGCCCGCTGTCGCCGCCGGCGAGCCGTGACTGGTAGTCATACGGCGCGTTGCCGGTGGCGTCTTTGAAGAAAAGGGCGAAGTTCGGAAGGTTCACAGGAGCGGAATATGGGACCTATAGGGACGAGACGAAGAGACGGTCAGAGATGGCTTCGCCCCGTCACTTCCGCGTGGCGGGTGACGATGGCGGACAAATGGGTTTGCTGATCACTGCGAAACGAGGACGACCCGGCGCGAAGGGCGGCAGGGGACGAGGAGATCGGGCGTACGGCGCGCATAAAGGGGCACACGCGCGAGAATAGCGGGAGCGCCGTGACACCGAGTGTCATTGGCGCACGATTTCTGCGGATTTTTCGTTTTCCGAGGCAGGCGCGGGCGCCGTCCTAGGGCGAAGGCGGGCGCGATGGCGTCAGGCATAGCGGGCGTGCAGCGTGGCGGCGGTCGCGCGAAGGCGCGCGCGCAACTCGGCCGGTGCGAGCACCTCGGCGTGCTCGCCGCAGGCGAGGACGCGGCGGGCGACGTCGTTGAGATGATTGAGACGCAGCGTAATTTCGATGCCGCCATCGGGCCGCTCGACGATCGTTTGCGAGCGATGCCAAGGGCGCTCGCGGAGATACGGCGCCGCTTCGGCGTCGAACGCGATACGGACTTCGTAGTCTTTCTCGCCAATGAACCTGCCGAGGCTGCCGGACAGGTATTGCTTCGGACGGAAATCGGCCGGCGGCTCGAAGTGCCCGCCGGTGGGATCGGCACGCCGGATGCGCGCGAGCAAAAAGCTTCGAATGGCGCGTCGCGACACGTCATAGGCCAACAGCACCCACCGATGGTCGAGGTAGGCGAGGTGCAATGGCTGGATGGCGCGATCCTCCAGGGCGGCGCCGGCCTTCGGCTTCTGGTAGCCGAGCCGCAGCGCGCGCCGACGATGGATCGCTTCGAGCAGTTGCGCGAAGCAACGGTGCTCGGCGTCGGCGGCCGGGTCTTCGGCTTCGAACAAGAGGTCGGTCAATGCGCTGGCAGGCAGCGATACCACATGACCGACGGCAGGCGCGATTTTTTCCAGTGCTGCCGTCAGCGCGCGGCCGAGCGGAGAGCCATGCCACGAGGCAAACGTCCGTCCGGCCAGCGCCAGCGCGAGCGCTTCATCGGCGTGCAGCCACAGCAATGGGAGCAGATCGCACGGGCGTGTATAACGATACGTGCGCAGCCGATTGTCCCATTCGATCGGTGCACCGAGTCGGTCGCGCATAAGATCGAGATCGCGCTTGATGGTCCGGCTCGATATTTCTAGGTCTCGCGCCAGAGATTCCGCCGTGACCTCCTGGTTGTTCTTCAGATAACCGTGAATGCGGCACACCCGCACCAACGCGGCCGGGCCGCAGTCTCGCCCGCGGGCTCGGGCCAACGAGGTGGACGACGACAGCAAAGGTTTCGCCGGCATGAGAATGGCGCCGCTATTTGCGCGGCTCGATGCGGCTTGGAGACAAACGCCGCCGAGGGATATAGTTCATCACAAGCTGAAGTGGGGAAGACTTCGCCTGCTTGAAGCGGAACAGGGCGGAGACTGGAATTTAACCGATCCTCGGCGGGGTGGGGCCGTGGATCGGCGGAACGGAAGCAGGGACACTCACATTCCGCAATATAGTTTTGTATAGGCCTGATATCGCCGCGTTGTCACGGCGGAGCGTGGGAGGGTTGCATAGGGCCCGGGACACGGACGCGAGGCTTAATGATGGGGCGGAGGAGCCGGGCTCTGGGAGCCCAGCTACAACCGATCAGCGTTCACCGCGCGGTGTCGCGGCTAGAACTTCAGGTGCTTTACGGTGACGCCTTTGTTGATCAGCTGCTTCAAGGAATCGATGCCGATCCGGAGGTGGTCACGGACGTATTTCTCGTCAACTTGCCGATCGCTGAGCGCGGTCTTCACGCCTTCCGGCGTCATGGGCTGATCCGAGACGAGGAGCAGCGCGCCGGTCGAAATCTCGTTGTAGAATCCGGTCATGAAGATCGTCGCGGTCTCCATGTCGATGCACATGGCGCGAATCTTCTGGAGATATTTTTTGAATTCCTCGTCGTGCTCCCAGACGCGGCGGTTGGTCGTGTACACCGTGCCCGTCCAGTAATCGCGCGCGTGGTCGCGAATCGTCGTCGAGATCGCCTTTTGCAGCGCGAAAGCCGGCAGCGCGGGCACCTCGGGCGGGAAATAGTCGTTGCTCGTCCCTTCGCCGCGGATCGCGGCGATCGGCAGAATCAAGTCGCCCATCGAGGCGCGATGCTTCACGCCGCCGCATTTGCCCAGAAAAAGCACCGCTTTGGGGTGAATCGCGCTGAGCAGGTCCATGACGGTCGCCGCCGTGGCGCTGCCCATCCCGAAATTGATGATCGTGATATCGTCCGCCGTGGCGTTGGCCATCGGCTTCTCCCGGCCGCGCACCGGCACGTGATGCCACTTCGCGAAGAGCTCCACGTAATAATCGAAGTTCGTCAGCAGAATGTAGTCGCCGAATTTTTTCAGCGGCGTGCCGGTGTAGCGGGGCAGCCAGTTTTCGACGATCTCGCGCCGTGTCTTCATGGGCCGATTTTGTCCGCCGTTCCGTTGGATGACACGCCGAAAATCGGAGGGGACGAGGAGGAGGGAACGCTGATCTGCACTGATGTCGCGCAGCGATGGCCGCGCAAAACGATGGCTCGACGATCAGCGCTCCCACCACGGCATGAATTCGACTGCATTCACGCAATTTCGTGGTTCCCTTTTTCCACCGCACATGAGCACCGGAATCAAAACCTGGATCGGGGTTGTCGCTTGGCTCGCTTTTGTGGTCGCCGCTCAAACGGCGCCGACCGGGCCGGCGTGGACGCTCGTCTTGTTGACCTTCGCGGCGCTCGTGCTGATGCCGCTCGCGCTCGATCTCGTGTTCGAGCGCCGCGACGCGGGCAAAATCGCGCGCGCCATGCGTTGGGCGCGGAACGGACAAATGCCCGCGGCGGCGTTGCTGGCCCTGGCCTGCGGCCTGCGACCGGGATTGGCGGCGATGGCGTTGACGATACCGTGGGCCGCGCTCACCGCGCTGCTCGCGGCGGTGGGGTTTGGACGCATGCTGCGCGATATGTGGTCGCGACCGATCGATCGGCTCAGCACCGATGTCGGGTTGATCTATGTCGTGATCGGCGGCATCTGGGCGATGGCGGATCGAGGCGGTCTGCGTCCGCTGCGCTTGGATCCGGAAATCGTGGCGTTGACCGCGGCCCATTTCCATTTTGCCGGATTGCTCCTGCCGATCTTTGCCGGGCTCGTGCTGCGCCAAATGCCGGATTCGCGTTTCGCGGCGCGCGCCGGAGTCGGCGTGGCGCTTGGCGTGCCGGCTGTGGCGCTCGGCATCACGGCGGGACAACTCGGCTGGTCACCGGCGATCGAAGCGGCGGCCGGGTCGGCGTTGGCCCTGAGCGCGATGGCCATTGCGATCCTGCAGATACGCTGGGCGCTGGATGCGACGACAACGTCGGCCTACGCGCGCGTGCTGCTCGGGATCTCCGGCGCGTCGCTCTTTTTCGCGATGCTGCTCGCGGTCGCGTACGCGATCCGCGGCTTTACGGCTCCGCTGCCGTGGCTCGGTTTGCCGCACATGCGCGCGATCCACGGCACGCTCAACGCCCTCGGTTTCGCGTTATGTGGCGCGCTCGGGTGGAGGAGTACGGCGCTGCGCGCCTAATGCAGAATGAAGAATGCAGGATGACGAAACGCGGACGCCTAGCGCGAATGGCTGGGGCCTAGCCTTTCATCATTCTACATTCTCAATTCTGCCTTAGGCCGCGCCGATGGCGCGGCCGTCGAGGGCGTTCGCGGTATTCAAATGTTCGGTGCCGGTGTACTTCACCGATTGCTCGTCGGCATGATAGCTCGAGCGTACGAGCGCACCGCTTTCGATGACGCCAATGCCGAGGCCGAGGCCGAACTCTTTCCAGTGCTGAAACTCTTCCGGGGGAGCCCAGCGCGCGATCGGCAAATGCTGGGGGGTGGGCTGCAAATACTGGCCGATCGTCACGATGTCGGTTTTGTCCGCCGCGATGTCGCGGAGCGTTTGCTCGATTTCTTCGCGCGTTTCGCCGAGCCCGAGCATGATGCCGGTTTTCGTGACGAAGCCGCGGCTCTTCGCGTGGCGCAGTACGGAGCGGGAGCGTTCGTAACGCGCTTGCACGCGCACGGGCTTTTGCAGGCGCTCGACCGTTTCGAGGTTGTGATTGTAGATGTCGGGCTTCGCATCGAGCACGATATCGACGTGCGCCGTGTTGCCCTTGAAGTCCGGGGTGAGCACTTCGATGGCCGTGTGCGGATTGCGGTGGCGAATGGCGCGAATCGTCGCGGCCCAGACGGCGGCCCCGCCATCGGCGAGCTCGTCGCGGGCGACGCTCGTGATGACGCAGTGTTTCAAATTCATCTTCGCCACGGCGTCGGCCACGCGCGCCGGTTCGCCGAGATCGAGTTCCGTGGGCCGGCCGGTGGCGATCGCGCAGAAGTTGCAGGACCGCGTGCAGATGTTGCCGAGGATCATCACGGTTGCCGTCCCGCGCGACCAGCATTCGCCGAGGTTTGGACACTGGGCGCTCTGGCAAACGGTGTGGAGCTTGTTCTCGTCCACGAGCCGCCGCGTCGCCGTGTACCCGGGGCCACTCGGCAATTTCGCTCTCAGCCAGGAAGGTTTGCGCATCGTCTCCATCGGAATGTTGCTCTCAATCCATACGAATGCGCGGTGATCACAAGCGGGTTTTCGCACTGGGCTCGGCCTAAGCCGCGGTGAAGAGGGAGCCCAAGCGCGACGTTGAGCGCTCGGTGGCAGAGAGCGTTCGACTCGCGACGGCGGAGATCGGAGACGTCGCCCTGCATCGGTCCAAACCAGCGCCTCCCCCGAGGCTCGTCTGTCGCTCGTCGCCTAGGCTGGTTTCAGAAAATCGCCGAGCAGCGTGCGAAATTCGGCGGCCAGCACGCGCTTTACTTCGTTTTCGTCGCATGGACGCCCAAGTTCGGCGTTGAGCGACGTGACCGTGCCATCGGCCGCGGCGATGCCGCACGGGACGATGCCCCCAAAGTGGGCGAGGTTGGCGTTCACGTTCAACGCGAAGCCGTGGTAAGCGACCCAACGCCGGACGGCCACGCCAAGGGCGGCGATTTTGCGTTGGCCGAGCCAGATGCCGGTTTTCCCTTCGCGTCGCGAAGCCGCGAGTCCCAGCGAACCCAGCGTGTCGATCAAGACCTGCTCGAGGAAACGA
>CBINOT010000216.1:0-9695 GCA_966252355.1 uncultured Opitutus sp.
GGCCAGTTTGCCGTGCCCCCGGGG
Source organism: uncultured Opitutus sp. (assembly GCA_966252355.1). Classification (GTDB taxonomy): domain Bacteria; phylum Verrucomicrobiota; class Verrucomicrobiia; order Opitutales; family Opitutaceae; genus ER46. The sequence goes on from CBINOT010000216.1 coordinate 25, forward strand.
ACCTACGGCGATTTCACCGCCGGCGGCAATTCCGGCTTCACGCTCGGCGTCGCAGGGTCTTCGCGACCTGCGGTGTATAATTTCCAGAAGCTTACGCTGAACGGTCTCGCGCAACTGCGGCTCGCGGGTCCCGTCATCCTCAACCTCGCGAACGGCTTCGTTGCCGGGGGGACGGTGGGCTACGCGGCCGAACCGCGGTGGCTCGCCGTCTCAATCTACTCCGGAGACTTCACCGTCGGGGGCAACAGCACCGTGTTTGGATATGTGGCGGCGATGAACGGCACCATTACGATCAGCGGGCAAGGTCAACTGACCGGCGGCGCCGTTTCCGACCGCCTTGTCGTGAACGGCAGCGGGCTGTTGCGGCTCCGGGTGGCCGCGCCGTTCAATCAGTCGCCGATCGCTGTCGCGGGAAGCGAAAAGACGGACGAGGACCGGCCGCTGCAATTGACGCTCGTCGGCACCGACCCCGATCGCGACAAGCTCAGCTACGCGATCGTGACCCCGCCCCGCCACGGCGCCCTCGTGCTTACGCCCGGGACGTTGAACGCCTACACCTATTCGCCGGACCCGAATTACTTCGGATCGGACAGCTTTACGTTCACGGTCAGCGATGGCGCGCTGGTGTCGGCACCCGCGACGGTGTCGATCACGGTCGTTCCCGTTAACGATCGCCCCGTCGCTCAGCCGCAAACCGTGCCGCCGTTCGACGAGGATACGTCCGCTGTGGTCACGCTGACCGGCTCCGATGTGGAGGGCACGTCGCTTACGATCACCATCACCAGCTTGCCGGCCCATGGGACGCTCACGCGCAATTCGAACTTTCAGACGCCGAATTCCGCCGTCTTCACCTACACTCCCGATGCCAACTACAACGGCTCCGACGCGTTTGCGTTCACGGTGGGCGACAACGAGCTGACGTCGGACCCGGCCGTCGTTTCGCTCACGGTTCGGCCAGTCAACGATCCGCCGGTCGTTGCGCCACGCACTTATCCGGGGCGCGAAAGCTTGCCGATCACGATCACGCTGCTCGGCACCGACGCGGATAACGACCCGCTGCTCTACACGATCGCGAGTTTGCCCTCGAACGGCAACCTCTCGGCCATTCCAAGCTCGCCGTCACGGGAGGGCGTTACGGTGGTGTACACCTCCAAGTCGAATTTCAAAGGCACCGATAGCTTCACGTATTGGGTGAGCGATGGCCAAGGTTCGCCGGTGCTGGGCACGATCACGCTCGCGATCGATAATCCCAACGACCCCCCGAGCACGGTCCCGCCGGCGCCGATTCGCACCGACGAGGATGTGCCCGCGAACGTCACGCTCGGCGGCTTCGACCCTGACGGCGACCCGCTCACGTTCGCCGTTACCGTGAATCCGCAGCATGGCACACTGACTGGTTCCGGCGCCAGTTACGTTTATACGCCGGATCCGAACTACAATGGCCCCGATTCGTTCACGTACACGGTGAGCGACCGCGAATTCACGTCGAACGCCGCGACCGTCGCCATCTCGGTGAGCCCCATAAACGATCCTCCGTTCGCCGTGCCCCCGCCGCCTCTGGCGACGCCGGAAGACACTGCGCTCGCGCTGACGCTGTCGGGCCTCGATGCGGAGAATGCGACGTTGAGCTACACGATCGTCGATAGCCCGCAGCACGGCGTGCTGGTGCCGGGAGCCGCGATCAACGCTTATACCTATAAGCCAAATCGCGATTACAACGGCCCGGATAGCTTCACTTTTACCGTGAACGACGGAGAACTTGGCTCCGCGCCGGCCACGGCATCGATCTTGGTCACGCCCGTGAATGACGCGCCGGTGGCAACCGCTCGGTCACTGAGCACGCTCGAAGACGTTGTTCTGCCGATCGATCTCGCCGGGACCGACGTCGATAGCACGATCGTCGCGTACGAAATCGTGACACCGCCGCAACACGGGACCCTGACGGCCGTCCCGGAAACCTTGAACGCGTACACGTACGCGCCGCAGCCGAATTACAACGGGCCGGACAGCTTTACCTTCGTGGCGAAGGACAGCGAATTGGCTTCTTCGCCCGCTACGATATCGATCGATGTCGTTCCGGTGAACGATGCGCCGGAGGCCAAGGGCCAAACGGTCGTCGTTCTCGAGGACGGCCATGCCACGCTCACGTTGGAAGCGACCGACGCGGACGGTGACTCGCTCGACTATGGCCTGGCGGTGCAGCCGAGCCACGGCACGCTCACCCGTACTCCGGGCTCGCCGAATTCGTACACGTACTCGCCCAACGCCCATTACTTCGGTCCCGATAGCTTCACTTTCGCGGCCACGGATCCGTCGAGCGCCCAGTCCAACGAGGCCACGGTGTCGATCACCGTCGTCCATGTGAACCATCCGCCCGTGGCGTCGTCGCAATCGTTCGTCGTCGACGAGGATACCGCTCATCCGTTCGTGGCGAACGTTTCCGATCCCGATGGTGATGCCCTCAGCTATACCGTCGTGACCCAGCCCGCGAATGGACTTGTCGTCGGACTTCCGGCCGAACCGGTCCGCGACCAACCCACGCTGACCTATCGGCCCAACGAGAACTTTTCGGGGCAGGACAGTTTCACGTATCGCGTCAGCGACCTCGGAAATACTCCGGTTGAAGCGACGGTGACGTTCGACGTCAGGCCCGTCGACGACGCTCCCGTCGCGAATGCCCAGGCCGTTACGACTCCGGAGGACACTCCGCTTGCGGTCACGCTCGTCGCGACCGACGCCGAAAACGACCCGCTCGTTTACGCGATCGTGACGAATCCCGTTCACGGGACGCTCACGCCCATACCTGGCGTCGCGAACGGGTACACCTACTTGCCCGAAGCGAATTATTTCGGGCCCGACAGTTTCACTTTTACCGCTTCCGATCGCTCGCTGACCTCCGTACCGGCGACCGTCGCCATCACGGTAACGCCCGTGAACGACGCTCCCGTCGTCGCGCTCACGGCGCCGACCGAAGGCGCCGCGTTCTTTTCTCCCTTTACCCTTACACTGTCCGCCACGGCGACCGACGTCGACGGCACAATCGCCAAGGTGGAATTTTTCGACGGCGCGACGAAGCTCGGGGAGGGAACTCGAACGTCGCCGTCGACCTATAGGCTCACCATCGCGTTCGCCGCGGTCGGCGTGCATAGTTTGACGGCGAAGGCCACCGACGACGTGGCCGGAGCCACGGGCACGGCGGAATCCGCTCCCGTTTCGATCACGGTCAAGCCCAACCTGCCGCCGGCGCTGGCGTTCACGACCCCCGTCAGCTTCGACGATCCGGTCAATACGACGAGCATTCGTCTCGTCGGCACCGTCACGGCGAACAGTGCGGTGCAACTTGCGATCAACGGCGTGGCCGTCCCGCTTGCCGCCACGGGAGCTTTCGAGTGGCCGCAGGCGCTGCCGAATGAAGGCGCGAACATCCTGACCTTTGTCGCAGAGGACAGTCTGCACCAAAAAACCACGCTGACGCGCACGGTCTATCGGATCACCCAGGCTCCGGCGCTCGCGCTCACGTATCCAGCCGTGGACCCGTTCCAGACTCGCGTCGCTTCGATCCAAATCGCCGGAACGGTCGGCAGCACCGCGACGCAACTGCTCGTGAATGCGACGCCGGTATCGAATTTCGCGAATGGTAATTTCGCGCACAACGTGACGCTCGTTCCCGGGAATAACGCGCTCGTCGTCGAGGCGCGCGACGCATTGGGCAACGCGCGTACGCTTCGCCGGACCATCGTTCTCGATCAGACGCCGCCGTCCATCCAGGACCTTTCGCCCCGGACCGGATTCGTCACCAAGAATCCGAATCTCGTCGTGACGGGCCGCGTCGTCGATGGAAAGACGCTTGCGATCAACGGCGTCGACGTTCCGCTCGGCGCCGACGGCTCGTTCTCCTACACCATCGTCTTGGCCGAAGGGGCGACGACTCTGGTGCTCGAGGCGGCCGATGCGCTGGGCAATTCCGCGCCGGTGACGATCAAAGGCCAGCTCGACACGATCGCGCCGATCGTCTCGATCTCCGCGCCGAACGACGGCGCCGCCACCAATGCGGCCGTGATCGAGGTGGTCGGAACGGTGGACGACCCGCTCGCCACGCTCTCGGTCAACTCCGCGCCTTTGCCCAACAATGCGGGTGCGTTTACGACCACCGTTCCGCTCACCGCCAACGCGACGACGATCACGGTTCAAGCCCGCGACGCCGCGGGCAATATCGGCACTAAGTCCATCACCATTCGACGCGATGCGTCGGCACCCACGCTGGCCTTCACCGCACCGGCCAACGGCAGCGTGACCCGAGCCGCTACGATTCGAGTCACTGGTACAGTCGACGATCCGACCGCGACCGTCGCGGTCAATGGTCGCCCGGCCACCGTGACCGACGGGCGTTTCGAGATTGCCGATTTCGCGCTCGTCGAGGGCCAGAATGTGCTCAGCGCCGTTGCGACCGACTCGTTGGGAAATGCGTCCGCTCCCGTTTCGATTGTCGTCACGTCTGACAAGTCGGGTCCTGCGAAACCGACGGTCACTGCGCCGGCAGCTTCGCCCGCGTATATCAAATCCGATCGCCTGACCCTTGCCGGGACGTCCGAACCCGGCGCCTCCGTGTCGATCACCGGCGGACTCTTGCCCGTCACCGTAACCGCTGACCCGACTGGCGTGTTCACCGCCACCGTCCTCGTCAATTCGAACAAGTCGACGGACTTGTTTATTCGCGCCGCGGATGCCGCCGGCAACGACGGCGATCCGCTGGTGTTCACCGTGATCTCGGACACGGTCGCTCCGGTCGTCACGCTGACGCGTCCGGCCCAAGGAGCGACCTTCGACACGTCGGTCGTCGAAGTGGTGGGTTCTGTCGCCGACCTCAATCGTGGGCCAGCCGTTACCATCAACGGTAAGACGATCCCGCTCACCTCGCAGGGCCAATTCGGGTGCCGCCTATCGCTGCCGGACGGCGCCGCACAATCCGTTGCCGTGACGGCGGTCGACTTGGCGGGCAACCAGGGGCAGCTCACCCGCACGGTCGCGGTGGCCGATGTCTCGGGCGATGCGCAACCGCCGTCCGTCGTGGTCCTCGAGCCGACGTACGACAGTGTCGTGCCGGCGCCGCACTTCTCGGTTACGCTGCTTGTCTCCGACGAGTCGCCGCTCACCGGGGTTTCCGTGGGCGGGAACGCCGTCACTCCGGACAGCAATGGGCTCGTGACGACCGAGGTCACGGTTGACGCCAATGGCGAATTTACGGTCATCGCGACGGATTCGAACCATCTCACCACGACGTTGAAACATCGCGTACGCGTGGATGGTTCGTTGCCGGCCACGCCGACCATTCAGCGCATCAGCCCTGACAGCCCCACGGCGGAATCCCAAGTCGTGCTCTACGGCGCGGGGCAACCGGGACTGCTCCTCGAAGTCAGCGGCGGCCTGGTGGCGAAACAAACCGGCGTGGTCGGCTCCGACGGCAATTTCATCGCCACGATCGCGCTGAATCCCAATACGACCAATCACCTTCGCGTCATCGTGGTTGGCGCGAACGGTCTCGGATCGGCGCCGGCCAATGCCGACGTCGTGCACGATTCGATTCCGCCGCAAATCGTGAGCACCACGCCCATCGGCGGCGCGGCCAATGTGGCACTGGACTCCGCGATTCGGATCGTATTCAGCGAACCGATCCGGACGGCCGATCTCTCGAACATCGAGGTGCGCGCGGGTTCAGGCGTGGTCGCTTGCTCGCGCAATCTGTCGGCCGACGGTCGGACCGTGACGCTTACGCCTTCGGCGCTTCTCGTTCAATCGTCCGCCTTGCAGGTGACGGTCCCGGCGACGTTGGGCGATCTGGCAGGAAACACGTTTGGCGCCTCGTGGGCCTTCAGCTTTAGGACGATCGACACCCAAGCTCCCGCCGCCCCCGTGCTCGACGCCGTGCCTTCGCGGACAAATCAGGTTGCGCTGCGGGTCACGGGCGCCGCCGAACCGCTCTGCAAGATCGTCGTGTCCGGAGCCAGTGCGGCGCAAACGGCGTATGCCGACGCGCAGGGCCGCTTCGCGGTATCGGTCACCTTGAAGGCGGGCACGTCGAACACCCTGGTCGTGACGGCTGTCGATGCCGCGGGGAATGTTTCGCCCGCGCAATCCGTCGTAGTTGTCCACAGCGACCAAGCGCTGGTGTTGCAGTCGTCGACTCCCGCCGACGCCGCCGCGAGTGTCGCCGTCGATACGACGCTCTCGCTGACGTTCAACAATCCGATCGATCCGGCTTCACTTACCGGAATGTGCCTCGTGGGCTCGACCATCGTTCCGACGATCGTCTCCGCGAATGCGAACGTCGTCACGCTGGTGCCGACCGCAAGCAAACTCGATACGGGCAAAAGCTACGAAATCGTCATTCCGGCGACCGTCGCAGACCAGTTCGGCAGTCGGTTTAGCACTACGCGCCGCATCGCCTTCACGACCGTCCAATCCGATTCGATCGCGGCGCCGATCGTTTATAGTACGGCACCAGCTGGACCGACAAATCTTACGACCGCTCATATTACCGGTTATTCGAGCCCGGGGACCCGGCTGGTCGTCAGCGGCGGCGCGTCGCCGTTCGAGTTTCCCGCTTCTGGCACGATCGATACCACGGGCCTGTTTACGCTCGACGTTCCGCTCACGGCTAATGCCCAAAACCCAATCGTTCTTCGGGCGCGGGACGCCCAGGGTAAATTGTCCGCCCCCGTGACCGCACTCGATATCCGTCAGGATTCGATCGTGCCCACGGTTACTACGACATTGCCGATTTCCGGCGCGGACAATGTCGACCCGCACTCCTCGTTGTTTATCGAATTCTCGGAAGCGGTGCAGGCCGCGCCGTTTTCCGCTCCGATCCCGGCTGTTCGCCTGTTCGACCCGAACAACGCGCCGATCAACGGCAACTGGGTGCTCTCTTCGTCGGGCCGCAGCATCACGTTCTTTTCGACGAGCGATCTGCCGGCCGAAGCCCATCTCAAAATTCTCGTCGGGACTGCGGTACGCGATCTGGCCGGCAACAGTCTCGCTGCCCCAGTAGAGGTTTCATTCACCACCGCGGCGAGCTCCACCAAAGCGAAGCCCGCCACTCCCGTCCTGGATCCGATCGCGTCGACGCGTACGACGGCGACCGCCGTTACGCTGACGGGCACGGCGCCTGCCGGATCGCAGCTACGGGTTTACGGCGGTCAGTCGGGCGCGACAGCCTCGGTGGGCGCGAATGGGCGCTTCTCCGTCGATGTCGCTCTGGTCTCCAATTCCACGAATCCACTCGCCGTCGTCGCCGATGTTGGCGGCGCGATCAGCGATGCCGCGACCGTAACGATCGTTCAGCTCAAACACGGCTCGGGCATCCGCATCCTCTCGCCGCAGCCGAATCGCGAATACAACAACCGCTCGATTACCGTTGCCGGTATCATCGACGATCCCGACTCGATCAAGAGCGTGTCGGTCGCCGGCGCCAACGCTTCCATTGTTGGCCGCTATTTCTTCTCTCAGGTCGTCCTCGACTCGGCGCCCGGCTCGAAGTCGGTCACCGCTACAGCGACGCTGACCAACGCCGCCACCGTTCAGGATTCCGTTACCTTCTCGCTTCTCATCGAACCTGCCGGCGTCGATACGAAGCCGCCGGTTCCTCGCATTCTTTTCCCGGAGGAGGGCGACGTGCTCAACGGCGAGGTGGTCGAAACGCTCCTCACGGTCGAAGAAGGCGTCCAACTCACGACCGTCGACATCGATCACGTCGTCGCTCACGCGGTCGTCGGTAACATCTTTTTCATTCATGCGCATCTGCCGCAGCAGGGCGCGAACGCGATCACGGTGAACGCGACCGACGCCGCGGGCCTCGTCGGCTCCAGCACGGTCAACGTCGTCGTCGACTCCGTCGGCTTCGCCGCGGCGCCGGTCGTCTCCGCCCAGCCCTCGGTCACGAACCAACGTACCGTGACACTGACGGGCTCAGCCGAACCTGGCAGCACGATCGTCGTGATGAACGGCCTCGTCCCGGTGCGCGCGGTCGTTCCACGGTCCGGCGCCTGGTCAGTCGTCGTGCCGCTGGCGCCGAACACGGCGAATCATCTGACGATTGTCGCGACCGACGCCGCGGGCAACGTGTCTCCGGCGGCTTCGGTGGATATCGTGCACGACGACACGCGGCCGGTCGTCGTCTCTCACACCCCCGCCAGCGGCCAGACCGACGTGCCGGAGAATACGGTGATCGAGGTCGCCTTCTCCGAGGCGCTCAATCCGGCGTCGGTGACGGCCGAGGGTGCGGTCGTGCTGCGTAGCGCGCTCGGCCAGAGTATCCAGCGCAACGTAACGCTTTCGGCCGACGGGAAGACGATGCGCATCATTCCGTCGTACAAATTCCTGCGCAGCGACACCATCACGGTCGAACTGCATGCCGGCATTTCCGATCTTCATGGCTTCTCGTTGGGCGCCGACAGCTCGTTCGCCTTCGCGACCGCCGCTCATCGGACTACCGTTTCCGGAATTGTCATCGACCCAAATCTGCACCCGCTCGCCAACGTCAAGGTCGGCATCAAGGGCAGCAATCTCGCCCAATACACGTCGAGCTTCGGTACGTTCCTCCTCGATGATGCGCCGGTGGGCGACCAAATCCTGTACGTTGACGCTCGGCCCGATCCCGTGACAGGACTGCCGCCGCAAGGCGACGCGCGCGTCTTCAACTATCTCGAGTTCGTCGTGCCGGTCCATCAGGACGCCGACAACGGTCTCGGGCGCCCGATCTTCATGGTCGACACCGATTTTTCGACGGCGAGCCAGCTGGCGCTTGCCGGGGACAACAACGTGCTGACCTTCACTCCGGCGCAAAAAGATCTGGCCGGCTTCTCGATTATATATCGCGGCGGTTTTGCGCGCTTCGCCGACTCCACGATGCGCGGGCAACTGACCGCCACCCGAATCGATCCGGCAAATATCCCCGATCGACTTCCATCCGGCGCGATCCCGCATTTCCTGGTCGAGATTGGCGCCGATGGTTTGACGTTCGATTCCGCGCCCGCCCGGCTCGGCTTCCCGAACGTTTATAATCTCCCGGTCGGCGCCGAAGTGATCGTCTTCCATTTCAAGTATGGCGTTCACAACTACGTGGAGCTCGGTCGCGCTACCGTCGGCGCCGACAATCGCATCCTTACCGCTCCCATGCTTCCCGGATCGGGCTTCGTCGGGATCGTACCCGCGGACAAGTCGTTCGATCTCACCCGCACCTATCTCGAAGGGCGCGTGGTCGATGCGCGCGGTCGTGGGTTGCCCGGCGTTTCCGTCAATGCGATCGCCGGCGGCACGTACGTCGTCACGGACGCAGCCGGCAAGTACTCGATCCCGCTGCCGGACGTCCGCCTCGCGTTGATCCGCACGTTTGCGACCGTTTCGACGGACCTCGGCGCTCGTAGCGGCGAATCGCCGAGTCTCGTCTTCCAGTCTCCGGTGGCGCCCGTCAGTGCATCCGGCGTCACCGCCATGCCTGACATCGTCGTGGATAGCTTCTTCCTCGGCGGAAGCATTCGCTATGTCGATACATCCGGAGCGCACATCCCTGTTACCGGGCTCGCTTATACCGACGGTGGCGAACTCGCTTCGGTCGACGATGTGACGGCCCACGGCGTCGATATCCTGGTTTACCGGCGGATCGGGGCACCGGG
>CBINOT010000217.1:0-9689 GCA_966252355.1 uncultured Opitutus sp.
TGTCCGCCGAGCGGGGCCAAGCAAAGTGTCATCCATTAGATGACACTTTGCTTGGGGGGGCGGATGGCGGCGGCGGGACGAGGGGGGGACGCGACTCGGAGGCGGGTGCTACGCTTGCGGAGATTGGCGAGCTCTTTGCGGCGATTGCGGCGGCGCGGGGACCGACGGCGAAGCTCGATCTGTTTCAGGTGCGGCTTGCTTCGTTAACGCCGCTCGAAGCGAAATACCTCGTGAAGATCGTCACGAGCGATCTGCGGATCGGGCTGAAGGAAGGCCTGGTCGAAGAAGCGATTGCAGCGGCCGGGGGCCAGCCGATCGAAGCGGTGCGCGAGGCGAACATGCTCTCGGGCGATATCGCGGAGGTGACGCGGGCGGCGCGGACCGATCGCCTCGCCTCGATCCAACTGCGGGTGTTCAACGCGCTGCAATTCATGCTGGCGAGTCCGGAGCCGACGGCCGAAGCGATTCTCGCCCGCCTCGCGCCGCCCGTCTGGTTGGAAGAAAAGTACGACGGGATTCGCTGCCAGGTGCACAAGCAAGGCCAGCGGGCCGAGCTGTACTCGCGCGATCTGAAGCGGATCACGGATCAATTTCCCGATCTCGCGCGCGCCGCGGAGTCGATCGCCGGCGATTTCATCATCGACGGCGAATTGCTCGCCTGGCGGGACGGCCGCGCGTTGCCGTTCGCCGAGCTGCAGAAACGCCTCGGGCGCAAAGGGGATGACTTTTTTCTCGGCGCCGAAATCCCGGTGTCGGTGTCGTGCTACGATCTGCTGTGGCTCGACGGACGGACGCTGCTGAAAGAGCCGTTGGCGGTTCGGCGCGGGTTGCTGGAAAGGTTGTTGGAGGTAGATCACAAATTCGTGCTCGCGCCGGTGCAGCAGGCGACCACCGCGATCGAGGTCGAGGCCGCATTTCTCGCGGCGCGTCAACGCGGCAATGAAGGCCTGATGGCGAAAGATCCCCAGAGCACGTACACGCCGGGGCGGCGTGGCCTCGCATGGCTCAAGCTCAAGAAAGCGTATGCTACCCTCGATGTGGTCGTCGTGGGCGTCGAATACGGTCATGGCAAGCGGCGGGACGTGCTGAGCGACTACACGTTCGCCATCCGCGATCCGGAGCACGATCGTTTGCTCACCGTCGGAAAGGCGTACTCGGGGCTCACCGATGTCGAGATCGCCGCGCTGACGGAGCATTTCCTGGCCAATACGATCGCCGTGCATGGCCGTTATCGGGAGGTCGTGCCCGACACCGTGCTCGAGATTGCGTTCGACACGATTCAACCGAGTCAGCGGCACCAAAGCGGCTTCGCGTTGCGGTTTCCGCGGATTGCGCGGATTCGCACGGACAAAACGCCCGCCGAAATCGATACGCTCGAAGCCTGCCGCAAGCTGGCGATCGCGGCCGGGACGGTCACGCCGACCGATTCAAACGTTAACCACGAATGAACACGAATCGACACGAATGGTCATAATGAGGCACAAGCCCCCGCGCCGAACTGAGTTCGTGTCGATTCGCGTTCATTCGTGGCTCCAACCGTGACTTTCACCAAACTCAACGGTCCCGCGGTCACGGACGAACAGCTATCCGCGTCACTCCACCCTGAGCTATCGCGCTGGGTAAAGAAAAAGTTCGGTCAGTTCGCGCCGGCGCAGCGGATTGCGGTGCCGGAAATCTGTGCGGGCCATTCGCTGTTGCTCTCCTCGCCCACCGGGAGCGGCAAAACGCTGGCGGCGTTTCTGGGGATTTTCGATTTTCTCGCGCGGGCGTACGATCGCGACGAACTCCCGAACGGCATCGTCGCCGTTTATGTCTCCCCTCTCCGCGCGCTGGCGTACGATCTGCGGAAGAATCTTCAAGCGCCGGTCGACGAACTGGGCTGGAGCTGGCTGCGCATCGGTTCGCGGACGGGAGACACCACGGTGAAGGAACGCGCGCAGCAACGGCGCAAGCCTCCGCACATTCTCGTCACGACGCCCGAGAGCCTGACCTTGTTGCTGAGCCAGCCGGGCTGGGTGCCGGCGTTTCGCTCCTGCCGTTTCTTCGTCGCGGACGAACTGCATTCGCTCGCGGAAAACAAACGCGGCTCGATGGCGGTGATCGCGGCGGAAAGACTCGATGAAGTTTCGATTTTGGATTCTCGATTTTCGATTTTCGCCAACGTCGCCGAGAGCGATGCTGCGTCGCATTCCGCAATCCGAAATCCGCAATCCAAAATCATCCGGATCGGTCTCTCGGCGACGGTTTCGCCGGTCGAGACCGTGGCGGAATTTCTGGTTGGGCCGGATCGGCCTTGCCGGATCGCGGAGGTGACGGAGCGCAAACGCGCGCAGATCGAAGTCTTCTCGCCGCTGCGCGACCGGGCGTACCCGCCGGCGGGTTACACGGCGTCGCGCATGCTGGTGGAGCTTGGCACGCTGCTCGGACAAAAGCGCACGACGCTCATCTTCACCAACACGCGTTCCGGCGCGGAGCACATCGGCATTCGGCTCAAGCAACTGCTGCCGACGCTCGCGAATCAGATCGAGGTGCATCACGCCTCGCTCGACCGCAGCGTGCGGCTCGAAGTCGAGGACCGGCTGAAGCGGGGCGAACTGCGCGCGGTCGTTTGCTCCACGTCGCTGGAGATGGGCATCGATATCGGATCGATCGATACCGTGGTGATGGTGTCCGCCCCCAAAGGCGTCGCTCGCGCGCTCCAGCGGATTGGACGCTCGGGCCACTCGATGGGCGAATCGAGTCACGGCGTGCTCGTGGCCAGCAACATCAACGATCTCGCGGAGTGCGCGGTCACGGCGCGGATGATGGAGCAACGCGCGCTCGAGCCCGTCCGAATCCACGACAACCCGCTCGACGTGCTGGCGCAGACGCTCGTCGGCTTGGCGGTGTTCGAGAGCGTGACGCCCGACGAGGCGTTCGCCTTCGTCCGCCGGACCTATCCGTTTCGGGCCTTGGCGCGCGTCGATTTCGACCGCGTGCTGCGTTATCTCCGCGGCGGCGGGGCATCGCTGGAGAAGAATTACGAACTGGTTTTCGGCAAAGTGCGGATCGATCACCGTGGCTGCCTCGTGCTCACGGCGCCGCGCGTCGCCCGGGATTTTTATCAGAACATCGGGACGATCGCGACCGAGAGCATGGTGCAGGTGCAACTCGGGCGGAAAAAACTTGGGCAGGTCGAGGAGTCGTTCATGAAGGGACTGCGGCCGGGCGATGTGTTCGTGCTGAACGGCCGCACGATTCGGCTGGTCGAGACGCGCTTGCTGACGGCGAAAGTGGCCGCGGCCGACAGCTCCACGCCGACCGTGCCGCGCTGGTATGCCAACAAGATGCCGCTGGCCTCGGGGCTCGCGAATGCGGTGGTGGAATTGCGCACGGAGTTGGCGAAGCGGATCGCCGGCAGCGGCGGTCGGCCCGACCGTCAGACGGCGAATGACGGTGGCGAGCGGGACGATCGCCGCTACCCAAACGCCGCCGACTGGTTGCGCTCGGAATACCATCTCTCGGCGGCGAACGCGCGCGCGTTGACGGAGCACTTCGCGTTACAGGCCGAGATCTCGCTCATCCCGACTTCGGCGTTCTTCTCGATCGAGCGCTTCGATCAGCGCGGGTACGTGCATTACTTTTTTCACGCGTTGATTGGCCGTTCGGCCAACGACGCGGTTTCGCGCATCATCGCGCAACGCGTCCAGGAGACGAAAGGCGGCAACGCACTCGTCACGATCGACGACTACGGCTTCCTGCTCACCCTGCGGCCGTTTCAAGCGATGACGGTCGAGGAATGGCGGCCGCTCTTTCGCCGCTCGGGCGCGGAGGAGGCGCTGCGCGAGGCGCTTTCGGAGAGCAATCTCGTCAAATGGCAATTCCGCGGCGTCGCGCAGACCGGCCTGATGGTCCCGCGACGCGTGCGCGGCGAAGAGCGCGGCGCCCGGGCGCTGCAATGGAGTTCGGAGGTCATCTTCGAAGTGCTGCGCAAGCATGAGCCCGACCATCCGTTGCTGGCGGAAGCGTATGCCGAAGCGACGCTGCGCTTTCTCGATCTGCCTCGGGCGCTTGCTTTCCTGGAAAAAGTCGCCGACCTGCCGTGGGAGTTTCGCACCTTAACACGCGTAAGCCCGTTCTCTTTTGGCATCTACGTCAGTCGAATCAAAGAAACGATGACCCTCGAAGATCCCGAGACGACGATCGAGCGACTCTACCACGAAATGTATGGCGGGGCCGCCCGCGAATCCTTTGGCTCGCTCGTTTCGACGCATGTCCCACTCGACTAATGCCACGCCTGCAGTCCGCGCCGAGATCCAACCGGGAATCTGGCTGGATGCGCGGCTGGCCTTGTGGCTCGAAGCGGAGCGTCTCCTCGTGCTCGCCGACTTGCATTGGGGTTATGCGGCGAGCCATCGGGCGCGCGGAAATTTGGTGCCGCTTTGGGGCGACGACGATATCGAGCGTCGTCTCGAATCGCTCGTCGCCGACTACCGTCCCACCGAAATGCTCTGGCTGGGCGACGTCGTGCATGCCGCGGAAGGCGCCGAACGGGTTGAACGCTACTTGGCCGCCCCGCCCGTAAAAACCACGGTCCTCGCGGGAAATCACGATCGCCGCTGGCGCGGGGCCATCGACACGACGGCCGCGCGCGGCCGCTTTTTCCTGCACCATGGCGATGTCGAACGACCGGTACCCAGTGGCAGCGTCGAGATTGTCGGTCACCATCATCCGGCGGTCGCTTGGTCCGATGGCGCCGGCGGCAATGTGAAGATGCCCGCTCTCGTGGCATCCGCGCAGCGCTTGATTCTACCCGCATTTTCGCCCTGGGCCGCGGGCACCGATTGCATGCCTTTGCTTAAATCCGATTCGACCGTTTGGGCGGTGTCGTCCAAGCGCATCTTCTCCTTGCCGGCGCGATATCGCCTCTCGGCCGCTGTATGAACCGATTTCTTCCTTTGTTCGTGTTGGCGTTGCTCCTGGGTACGACGCTCGGCGCCGCGCCCGAGCCGCCGGTCAAGCCCGGCGAAAAACTGCGGTTCTCCGTTTCGTGGGCCATCGTGCCTGGCGCCGGCGAGATCTCGGTCGAGGCCGAACATAATCCGAGCAACCCCGCGGAGTTGAAAATCATCACGAACACCTCGACCCGCCGGCTGGCCCGGATGCTGTTGCCGTTCGACGCCACCGCGGAGTCGCGTTACGATGCCAAGACCGGCCAGCTGATCGCGCTGCACGAGCGCAGCAACACGCGCAGCAAACACGTCGAACATATCGTGACGTTCGACTACGCGACGCGCCAGGCGATCTACGCGACGGTCGGCGCGCTCACCGCTCGGCCGTTGGCGATGCCGGAAGGATCGCCCACCGATCTCATCACGGCGTTATTCGAAACGCGGTTATGGAATCTGAAGCCTGGCGAGAAACACGACGCGCTCGTGCTATTCGACGACGAGTTCTACGAGTTGACGATCCACGCGATCCGCTACGAGGACATCAGCACGCAACTGGGCGACTTTCACACGCTCGTGCTCGAGCCGCGGATGGACAAGACCCCGCCGAAAGGAATGTTCAAGAAAGGCAGCACCGTTCGCGTGTGGATCTCGCAGGACGAGCGCCGGCTCCCCGTCAAATTCGAAGTCGAATTCAATATCGGGACCGGCACGGCGACGCTGACGCATTACGATCCGCCCGCGGCCGCGGCGGAAAAAACTGAAACGCTGCCGGCGGAAAAACACTGAAATGCTGAAACTAGGTCGGTGCGCACGGATGGGCAGACGTAGCCTTGGTTGAATTTCAGCGGCGTTTCAGCGCTTCAGCCTGTCAGCATTTCCTCTGAGCATGTCAGCATTTCCCGACCGGCGGTGAACATTCTCGTGCTTCGCGGCGGCGCGCTCGGCGATTTCATCGTTACGCTCCCGGCCCTCGCGGCGCTGCGTACCCGCTGGCCGGAAGCGAGAATCGAGCTCATTGGCAACGCAAACGCGGCGCAGCTCGCGCTCAATCGCGGGTTATTGGCGGCGGCTCATTCGCAACACGAGGCGCGTTGGAGCGCGCTGTATGGCGACGACGAGCTGCCTGAGCCGACGACGCGTTGGCTGGCGGAGTTCGATGTCGTAATCAGTTATTGGCCCGATCCCGACGGCACGCTCCGGCGTCGATTTCCGGTGCGCATCGGACAACAGTTCATCACGGCATCCGCCATGCCGATGCGCGCCCCCGCCGCCGCGCATTACTGCGCTGCACTCGAGCCGCTGGGGATCGTCGCGACGGAGGTCTTTTATCTTCTGACGCCAATTCTAAATTCGCAGGGTGGCTTCTCGGGATTTGATGTAGGGCAAGGTCTCCGAACCCCGCCGTATCGCGGCGCGCCGCACGAAGGCAACGCGCCGGCGCTCGCGACAACAGGCTTTGGCGGGCCACGGCGGGGTTCGAAGACCCCGCCCTACAATCGATCCGCGGCAATCGCGGTTCACCCGGGGAGCGGGTCGCCGAAGAAGAATTGGCCGGCGGAGCGCTGGATCGAGTTAAGCGCGCGGCTGGACGCGCCCGTCGTCTTGATTGTCGGCGAGGCCGAAGCGGACGGGTGGAGCGAAGCGCGATTGCAGCACTCGCGGCTCGCCGCGCGACTTCGCCAGGGGGAGGTGCGCGTCGCGTCGAATCTTTCGCTCGAGCAGCTCGTCGCCGAGCTGAGTGGGTGCCGCATGTTTCTCGGCCACGATTCCGGCGTGAGCCACCTCGCGGCCGCGTGCGGGACGCCGTGCGTGTTGCTTTTCGGTCCAACGGATCCGGCGATGTGGGCGCCGCCGGCGGCGCGGGTACGCGTCTTGCAATGCGGCGCCGACTTGAGCGCGATTGGCGTCGAAGAAGTCCATAAAACGGTCGCCCGCCTGCTCGACGTTGGCGGCACGAGGTGACAACCGGCAGGCCTTAGGTGGGTCAGACAAAGTAACCCATTAGGTTACTTTGGATCGGGTGCTCCGCGGTGCGCATTCGCGGCGTGAACCGCTTTCGCGTCGGCGTGAAACCGCCAGTGTTTTTTCGACCAAATGGGGCCGGCATAATCGACGCCGATGCGGGGCGTCGCGGACACGAGGCGACGCGGCACATGCACGCCGCGATCTTCGAGCCAAAGGCCGGTCTCCGGCGCGAGTGCCGATTTCGCATTGAGCGCGCGGTCGATCGCGAGGGCCTTGGTCACACGACCCGGGCCGATCGCGCCTTCGACGCCGCGGATCAGCAAAGCCGCCGGCCAGTCTTTGGGACCGACGACGAGATTCAGCATCTCGTGGATTCCGTAGCAGAGGTACACATACCAAATGCCCCCGGCTTCGTACAACGGGGCGGTGCGTTTCGTCCGTCCGGCCCGGGCGTGGCACGCTTGGTCGGCTTCGCCATTGTACGCCTCGACCTCGACGATCATGCGCGCGTCGGTGCGGCCATCGGGAAATTGCCGGACGAGAAACTTCCCCAGCAAGGAGCGGGCGAGCGCAATCACATTTTTCTGCTGCAGCGGTTTCGCTTCCACCATCGAGGTCATGTCGTTTCATTCGACATCACCGCATGGTGAAAGCAACGGATCAACTGCCGCGAAATCGGCGGAAAGCGGACCTCAAGCGCAGCCTCGACCTTTGCGTCCAGGACGGCTTGGTCGCGATGCCGCTCGTCACGATGTCGCTGCCGGTGAATGTCTTCATCACCGCGCTCGTCACGAAGGCCTGGGTGCTGCCGAAGCCGGCGATCGGCTTGTTATCGGCGATGCCGTTCGCGGCGAATTTCGTGCAGGTGTTCGCGGTGCCATTTCTGTCGCGCTGGCAGCCGCCGAAGACCCTGACCGTTCTGACGGCGACGCTGAATCTGATCTGCTGGGCGGCGCTCGGCGTCCTCCTGCATTTCGTGCCGCGCGACGAGCCGGAGGTTGCCGCGGCGTGGTTCATCGGGTGGTTCTTTGTCGCGAGCGTTTTCGGCGCGCTGGCCGGCGTCACCTGGAACGCCTGGGTGCAAGAATGGGTGCCGGCGCGACTGCGCGGAAAATATTTCGGCCGGCGCAATCGGCTGCTGCAGATTTCGGTGCTCACCTTCCTATTAACGACGGGTTGGGTGCTCGCGCACTGGAATTACGCGGTGCCGGCGTTTCAAGCGGTGATCGCCGGCGCGGTGTTCTTGCGGTTCTTCTCGCTCTACTGGCAGTGGATCGCGCCCACGCGGCCGCACCGTCCGGTGAACGTTCCCGCGCTCTCGTTCGCCGAGCAACTCGCGGTCCTGCGGCGCTCGCGCTCGCTGCTGTGGTTTATCGCCTTCGGTGCGACCTGGTCTTTCGCGGCGAATTGCTTCGGCCCGTTCTATCCCGTGTTCATGTTCGAACAGATGAGCCTTTCGGCGTGGGACGTCGGCGTGCTGTCGACCGTGTCGGCGCTCGGCGGCGCGCTGGCGTTGCCGGCCTGGGGACGACTGCTCGACCGTTACGGCAATCGCCCGGTGATGGTCGTGTCGCTGATCGTGTGGCAAGGCGTCAATGTGCTCTGGTGCTTTCTCACGCCCACGAGCCACACGATCGTCTACGTGATCTGGGCGCTCGGCGGCATGACGAGCATGGGCGCGATCGCGAGCGCGGGCTTCGTGCTGGGCCAGTTCACGATCTTGCTGCGGCTCATTCCGCTCGAAGCGAAGAGCCTCGCGATCGGGCTGAACCTGGCGGTGACGTCGCTTGCGGCGGCGATCGCACCGATCGTCGGTGGGTTCGTGTTGAGCGCGGCGCTGCGCCATTGGCACGATCCGGTCGCCGTCTACCACGCGTGTTTTCTCGTGCAGCCGATTCTCGCGCTCGCGGGCTGCTTGCTGCTGTTGCGCGTGCATGAGCCGCAAGCGAGCTCGCTCACGATGGTGTTCGGCGCGATGCGCAATATCAGGACGCTCAGCGGCGTGCTCGGCCTCGACTTCCTGGTCAATTACGTGTTCTACCGCCCGCCCAAGCGATGACCGCCGTTCCGCACATTTATACTCTCACGGGCAATCTGCTCGCCGAGCGCACGCTCGAGTTTCGCGCGTGGTCGCCCGGCGGGACGTTTCGAGCCGAGCGCGAGTCGTTTCAAGTCGGCGGCAAAGGCATCAACGTATCGAAAATGCTCAACCGGCTTGGCGTGGCGAACACCGCGTTGTGCTTCGTCGGCGGCGCGCCGGGAGCGGAATGCGAAGCGTGGCTCAAAGCGCGCGGCTTCGCGGTGCGCACGTTCCAGACCTCGCAACCCACGCGGCTCGGCACGGTGGTCCGCGCGCCCGGCCAGCCCGAGACGACGTTTCTCGGCCTGGACGTCGCTCCGGACGCCGCGGCGATCGAGGCGTGCGCGCAATTTCTCGATGCGCAACCGAGCGGACAAGTGCTCGCGTTGTGCGGCAGCTTTCCCGGCTGGAGCGAAGCGCGCTTTGAACCGTTGCGCGATGCGCTGGTGCGCTGGCTTTCGCGCGGCTGCCTGGTCGCGGACACGTACGGCGCGCCGCTCAGTTGGGTGACCCAGCAACCGGTGGAACTGTTGAAGGTGAACGCGTCCGAGCTTCGGACGATCGGTCTCGATGAGACGAAATCGCTCTCCGTGGCGGCGTTGCGCTGCGTCGTCACCGATGGCGCGAAACCCGTGCGCTGGCGCGAAGGCCTCGGCGCGGAGGCGTCGGTATCGCCGCCGCGCGTACAGGAAGTATCCGCGACCGGCTCCGGC
>CBINOT010000218.1:0-9666 GCA_966252355.1 uncultured Opitutus sp.
TCGAAAACAAATCCTCGATGCAGGAACGAGCGACTATTGGTCCGCCACCAACCTCCTCGTGCCGTTTCGGCGTCTCACCGATGTCGGCGCCCCTGCAAGCATTGTGCAGCAACTCGAAAAGTGGGCCGCTTTGCTGCTCGGAATATATGGGTGGTTGATTGCACGATCGAAATCCAGCCGGTTTTTGGCGATAATGACGGTTGGTTTCAGCTTACCTATGTTTGTATACGTCGATTCCCCGCAAGTTGCCGCCGGCATATTTGCGGTGCTGTTGGTGTTTTGCCTGGCGGCCGAGCGTGACACGGGCGCGCTGAGAAGGATATTGAGCATTGCTCAGGTCGCATTGGTAGCAGCTGCCTTCGTGAAAATTAGCCTGCTGGGCATCACGGCCGTTTATCAGCATGCGGGGCGAAGTTACGCCGCCGTCGCAAGCGATCTCCGGGAAAGTGTTCCAACGGATCAGCCGATCGCAATTAGTCAACGCGCGTGGCTAGGTTTGCGTGGCATTGTTGCCGACCCAAACCTGCAGTTTCTCACCTACAGCGGCCCGTCGTTACGCCAGAGGCCACGCGTCGCACTCGACGCCAACGCAGATCGTTACTTTGCGACACTTGTTCTTGAGAGCCATATCCTGCCAACCTTGCGGACCGTGTACCCCTGGATCGCACGCGGCATTGATCACGGCGAATACCGGCTCGTTAAAACAATCGCGCCCGCGCTGGCTCCTCTGCCCTGGGCCAAAGATCCCTGCTACGATCTGCTGGTATATCGCCGGGAGGATGTGCGCACGAGAATCGCAACCGAATAATTGGAATCCCAGCCGTTCGTGAATCCGCTTAAATATTTACTACCCTCTGGCCGCCTGCCCCGGACCATCTGCAGCGGTCCTTTCAAAGGGCTTCGGGTGCACCTCGATCTGCGCGGTGGCGATCTCCAGCTATGGCTCGGGTTATACGAACGCGAAACTTACCTGACGATGGAACGCCTCCTGCGCGGATGTCGCTCAGCCATCGATGTCGGAGCGGCGAAAGGCGAGCTCGTATTGGATCTACTGCGTCGGAGCGAAATCGAACGCATCGTCGCCGTGGAACCCGCGGATACCGAGCTCGAACGCTTTCGCGCCAACCTCGCGGCGAACCCCGGCATCGGTACCGACCGACTCGACGTTCACATTGGCCTCGCAGGCGACGGTCCGGCCCCGCTTTGGCGCACGCTCGATTCACTCGCAGGGGAATTACCAGCGCCGATATTCGTCAAGATCGACATCGACGGACCGGAGGCGCAGGTCCTCGCCACTGGCACGCGAATGCTGGCGGGGGACTGCCGGTTGCTGATTGAGACGCATAGCCCTGAGGCGGAAGTCGGCTGCGATACCTTGCTACGTGCTCATGGGTACATGACCCAAATTATCCGGCCAGCCTGGTGGCGCTGTGTCATTCCCGAGCATCGTCCAATTTTGCACAATCGCTGGCTCGCGGGCTGGCGGCCAAAAATTTAGCGCATGCGAGTTTTGCTCGCTCATCCCGGTACCCAACATGCCTTTCGGCTCGCCCGAGAGCTTGAGATGCGCGATCTCCTTGGAGAATTCTGGACGGGAATTGGATTCGCGAAGGGGTCACTCCTCGGCGCCGCCGCGGGCTTCGCTCGTCGCTGGCGTCCCCTTGCCGGGCTCGGCAGCCGGATCGCCGCAGGGGTCTCGGCCGAGCACCTGCACAATGTTCCCCTCAACGAACTGCACGCTCTGTGGAAGCTCCGCCGTGGCGAGGACTCTCACTGCGTTTTACATCGTCGAAACGAACGCTTTCAACGCAGCGTCCCGACAAAGTCGTTAGCGCGAATGGACGCGATCATCGGATTCGATACTTCCTCTTGGATTCTTGCCGAACGGGCACGACAGGTAAGCTGCCCTTTCATTCTCGATCGGTCCATCGCACACCCGACATTTGTCGCGCGCAATCTCGTCGATATATATCGTCAATATCCACGTTGGGCAACGGTACAGGAAGCTCGCCCAATCTTCGTGGCAAACGCTGAAGATGCCGAGCACACGAATGCACAAACGATCGTCGTCGGCAGCAGCTTCGCACGCGACACGTTGATCGCGGCAGGCATCGCTTCAGCCAAGATTCGGATCAACGCCTACGGTGTCGACTGGGAAACATTTGGAACATCGAAAACATCTGACGAAACGGAGTCGAATCGTCCGATTCGTTTTCTTTTTGTCGGTTCGATGATTGCGCGCAAAGGGCTGCCCGTGTTGCTCGACGCATGGGAACGACTGGCGCCCCATGATGCCGAGCTTTGGTTAGTCGGCAGCTGCGATGCCCCTACCCGCTCCTTAATCCCGGCTCTTCCGGGTCTTCGCGTATTCGGTCGCGTGGCGCACCGCGAACTGCCTTCGATCTACGCAAAGGCGGATGTATTGGTGCTTCCCAGCATCGTCGAGGGATTCAGCTTGGTCTTGCTCGAAGCACTTGCAGCCGGGCTCCCAATTATTGCCACGCCGAACACGGGTGCCACCGACCTGCTCGTGAGTTCGACGCTCGGCAAGACGGTTCCGCCTGCGTCGGTCGATGCGTTGATGGCCGCTTTGGCCGCTTTTGCAGCCAATCGGCCGAATCGGTCAGACGTTCGCGCCGCCGCCGCTCCGCTCCGATCTATGTATTCGTGGCGAGGTTACGGCGATCGTTGGGCCGATTTGCTCAAGGAGACGGCAGCATTGTGATCGCGATCGTCACAAGCCATCCCATTCAGTACCAAGCCCCCCTTTGGCGCGAGTTGGCGCAAGACGGTCGCGTAGCATTCGAAGTTTGGTTTCTCACGCCCCACGCCGTCCAACCCTCACGTGATCGAGAGTTCGGCACGACATTCTCATGGGATATCGACCTGCTCGCCGGTTACTCCCACAGATTCCTTGAAATTGAACCGGACTGGAGCCTGAACCGATTCGACGGCATACGCTTGGTTACACCGTGGGCCGAGCTTCTCCGGCGGCACAATGTGACAGCTCTTTGGATCGAGGGTTGGCGGTTTCGCACTCTTTGGCTGGCGGTCCGTGCCGCCCATGCGCTGGGCATTCCTGTCTGGCTCCGGGGCGAATCGAACGATTTGGCGCCGGAGCATTGGGCGAAACGCGTTGGGAAACGTGTCGCCTTACAGTGGTACTTTTCGCGGGTCCAACGATTCCTGTGCATTGGTTCGGCGAATCGCCGCTTTTATCGCCGTTTTGGGATTGCGGACCATCGGCTCGTCCCCGCGCCATATTGCGTCGACAACGAGCGTTTTGCCGCAGCGGCGAACAAACTGCGCCCTGATCGCGATCGCATTCGCGCCGAATGGAATATCGCACCTGATGCGCGCTGTGTATTGTTTTGCGCCAAACTTATCCCGAAGAAACGGCCATTCGATTTGTTCAAGGCCGCCTGCATGATTCGCAATGTAGACGGCGCTCCGCTCCATCTTTTATGGGTCGGCGACGGCGAACTTCACGCGTCGCTGCTGACGGTTTCCCGTACTCACGGCGCCCCGCCGTCGACTTTCACGGGCTTTCTAAATCAATCGGAAGTCCCGCGCGCCTTTGTCGCGGCCGATTGTCTGGTATTACCCAGCGACTATGGGGAAACGTGGGGATTGGTCGTCAATGAAGCGCTTGCCTCCGGCCTTCCCGCGATCGTAAGCGATCGCTGTGGCTGCGCCGAGGACATCGGACGGCCACAGGGTGCAATTCATGTTTTTTGCTGCGCGGACGTCAATGCCCTCGCGAACGCCATAACCCATGTACTACGCTCCCCGCCCTCACCGGTGCGGTTAGCTGAGATCATTGCCACCCACAGCCCACGTCAGACGGTAGAAACAGTCGTTTCGATTGCAAACTAAGCCTAGAACAACGCAGCGCATAACACCTGCTCCGCTACACGCGCAGCGATTGAAAACGGCCGGATTCTTCGCGCTGGCGGGATTCGCCGTTTGGTACTGGTTCAATCCAACGTCCAACGACCCGCTCTTAACCATAACAACCATAGCGCTATTCGCCTTGGGCATCGTTCCCACGCTCCTGTGGGTCGGCCGGGGTGAACAAAGCTATCCGATTCTCGAGATTCTATTGCTTACAGCCGTCCCGTTTTACGCCCTGCCAATCCTAACGGAACACGACACCATTGGCCAATATCCGATCGATCTTCTCCAAAAAGCTGCCTTGGCCGTCGTGGCCTTTCTGTTGGCCGCAGTGATCGGCGGCGGAATCGTGAAGCGTTTTTACCGCCCAAGCCGACGTCGGATGTTTTGGCAGGACGAGATTATTCCCGAGGGAAAACTGCACTTCACCGCCCATGCGGTGACGATTACAACCGTATACATTTTCGCGTCCGCGTTTACCGCGTGGATTCCCAATGAATGGGTCGGCACGTTTCGCGCCATCTTCATGGGCATAGGAACCGTTGCGCTATTTCTGCAGGCCCGATTTTGGGGAGCCGGCACGCTCTCGGCGGGGCACAAGCTTTTATTGTGCGTCAACCTAGCCGTGCAGCTCGCATGCTTGTTCATGTCGCTAATGCTGATCAGCGGAATGATTTTCTTGCTCGTCATGCTGCTGGGCTACTTCACCACCGCGCGACGGGTTCCTTGGCTTCCGCTCCTGGTACTTATTCCCCTCTTCGGCGTGCTTCACGTCGGCAAAACCAGGATGCGCCAAATCTATTGGGGCGATCAAGCACCCCACGTTGGCCTGGCCGATGTTCCTGGATTTTTTGGCGACTGGTTTATTTACGGACTCGAGGGAAGCCCGTCTCAAGATGAAGCGGACAAGCTCACGCCGTCTTCGGCTACTTACGGACTCATGCGCCGTGCATCTTTATTTCAAATCGTATGTGTTGCAGTATTCGTCACACCCGACCGCCAGCCCTTTCTGGACGGTGCATCGTACAACAATATTGCCGCGCAATTGGTGCCTCGGGCAGTTTGGCGCAACAAACCCAAACCAGCGGAAAGCGTGAAGCTCCTCGCGATCCAGCTCGGGCTCCAGACCAAGGAAGAGGCTGAAATAACCAGTATTGGGTTCGGCATGATTTCAGAAGCTTACGCGAACTATGGCTTCGCCGGTGAAGCCATGCTCGGAATGCTTTTCGGCCTTGGTCTGGCACTGGTGGCGGCAAGCACTGCCGCAGCGCCGACCTTTTCGCTCGCCGGTGTTTTACGCATATTGTGCTTAACCTGGTGCCTGAACGCCGAGTCACCACTTGTCGTGTGGATTTCATCGTTGTACCAGGCATGTGTCGCTCTGTTTGCGGTTCTGCTGGCATGCAAAGCATTCATAAAATGACTCCGTTGCCATTAACTCTTTCCGCTTGCGCCTGACGATCGTCACCGGATTTTTTCTGCCTGTTCCACCGTTACGCGGCGGTTCGACCGAGAAGATATGGTATCGGCTGGCGCTAGAGTTCGTCCGGTCCGGCCATTTCGTCACGTTCATTTCGCGGGCCTGGCCCGGTTTTCGTTATCGCGAATGCGCCGATGGCGTTAACCACATTCGCCTAAACGGCGCGGACCATAAGCGGTCGTTGATCTCGAATCTGTGGCACGACTTTGTGTGGGGCATACGCGTGGCGCGAGCACTGCCAGTGGCCGATGTCGTCGTCTGTAACACGGTAACCCTTCCAGTGTGGCTTCGATGGTTGAAACGATCTGCCGGCCGAGTCGTCGCGGTAATTGCCCGGAAACCTAAAGGACACGGTCGATTTTATGGCAACGTGGATTTGTTTCTTTCCCTCAGCACAGCCGTAACAGGAGCTCTTACCCGAGAAAACCCGGGGTTGAGCGATCGAATCGCACCTTTCCCGTACCCCATCGATTGGCCGCTGCATGCCCGGGCGTCAAACGAACGGGTTGGCTCGGATCGCGTGACGATTGGGTATATCGGACGGATCCATCCGGAGAAAGGCCTCACACTTTTATTGGATGCGTGCGCCGAACTGGGAAAGCACGATAATCTGCCGCGATGGCGATTAGTGCTCGTCGGCCCGTCCGCCGTCGCCGAAGGCGGTCGCGGCGATGATTACAAGCGTGCGCTCCTCGCACGCATCGACCCTCGCCTGCGGCCACATGTAGAATTTCGCCCGCCGGAATTCGACCCGACGAAACTGGCAACCCTGTACGCCCAAATGGACATATTCTGCTATCCAAGCATCGCGGAACGGGGCGAGACGTTTGGAGTTGCGATCGCGGAAGCGATGGCGGCCCGCTGTGCGCCGATCGTTTCGGATCTTGAGTGCTTTCGCGAATTGGTTTCCACGGAAAAAAACGGGCTCGTTTTCGATCATCGGCAACCGAATGCGGAAATATCATTAGCTACCGCCATCGAGAAACTGCTCCGCGACCCAGTACTACGACATAACCTCGCCCAGCGGGCGCAAGAACATGTACGGCAGTACGACTATCCGGAAATCGCGGCATTGGTGTTAGCACACTTTGCCCGGATTACGGCTGATGCTCACCCAAACCGATAAAATCAGCATTGAGTTGTACCGCACTTCATAGCGTTGATCCTTAAATGCCCGACGAAGCGCCTTACCTCGGCCAGCATTGCGTTACGCCGTTTCCGCGCCGCGCGGTGCTCGGGCGCTGGCTGTGGGCGTTGGTTCAAACGACGCTCTTTCGCTGGAGCCCTCGACCACTGCATGGCTTTCGCGCTCGGTTGCTGCGTCTGTTCGGTGCCGATATTCGCGAACCGAATCATGTCGTCATCTTTCCGACGGCTAAAGTCACGTTTCCCTGGAAACTGGTATTAGAGCCGCGTGCCATGGTTGGACCTAACGTGACATTGTATAATCTTGCTCCGATCACGTTCCGCCGCGGCGCGACAGCGAGTCAAAATTGCCATCTATGTGCCGGCACGCACGACTTCCTGGTCTGGAGCATGCCGCTCGTGACGGCGCCCATTGTCATTGGCGAAAACGTTTGGCTCGCCGCCGATGTCTTCGTCGGACCGGGCGTAACCATCGGCGAGCTTGCCGTGGTTGGCGCGCGCTCTGTCGTTGTCCGCGACCTGCCTGCCAGGAAAATCTGCGTGGGGAACCCGTGTCGCGCAGCCAAGGATCGGCCCGAGCCACGACGAAGCGCATGAGAATTTGCCATGTGGTGCCAAGTCTGCAGGAACAGCACGGCGGTCCAAGCAAATCGGTTCGCGCGCTATGCCAGGAACTTGCTTCCACGGGATCGACCATTGACCTTCTGACGACCGATCCCGCCGCGCCCCGGAACGGCAATTTAATCCGTGAAGGCGGGCTGAATATTAATGTCTTCCACCGCGACGCTCCCCAGCGCCTTTGTGCCTCTAGCGGACTGAAGTCCGCGCTCGAAACGACCGATGCCGACATCATCCATCACCACGCACTATGGCTCCGAACGCTGCATTACGCCCATCTCGCTGCCGCTCGCCGGCAAGTTCCGCTCGTATTGTCGCCGCGCGGCATGATGAGCCGGTGGGCTTGGAACCACCACAGCATGCGCAAAGGCCTGGCAAGGACCTTGCTGCACCCAGGTGCCCTTGAAGCCGTAGCCGGATGGCACGTAACGAGCAACGAGGAGGCCGACGACGTACGCGAACTCGGGTTTGGCGGCCCAGTGTGCATCGCGCCTAATGGCGTCGATGCGCCCGATGCAATCACGATCAAGGCCGCGCGGGCATACTGGCACGACGCATGCCCAGCTACCCGTACGCAGCCGACGGCGATTTTCTACGGACGCTTCCATCACAAAAAGCGTGTCCTCGAATTGATCGATGCCTGGGCAGAGTGGGCGGCACCAGAATGGCTGCTTCTGGTAGTAGGAGTGCCTGAGGAATACTCCCCCGAGATGCTGGAGCAGAATGCCGAGAAAGTTCTTGCCGGTGGCCGCGTCCGCGCATTCAGCGGTTTGGCCAGGCCCGCCCCGTACGCCGTAGCCTCCCTGTTCGTTTTGCCTTCGCACAATGAAAACTTTGGATTAGTCGTCGCCGAAGCGATGGCGTGGGGTCTGCCTGCGTTAGTCACAGACACCACGCCCTGGCGGGCCTTAAACACCGAGGACCGCGGTTGGTGTGTGCCGTGGACCGAGTATGCCCGCGTTTTGGCAGCCGCTACGCGTGAATCGCCTCAGCGGCTACAGGCGAGGGGACGCGGGGCACGTGAATGGGCGATACGTGAATTTTCATGGAAACGCTCTGCGACACAGTTGCATGAGTTCTACGATAAGCTGAGGGAGCAGGGACGATGAACGTCGAACGTGACGCCGATCATTCTCGGGTCCCGCGCCGGCAGCGCAGCACACTTACTCTTCTCGAGCGGTTGACCATCGTGCAAGCGAGCGTCTTCGTCATTGCCGCGACCTGGGCCTTCGGAGGGCAAGCCGAATGGGTGAAGGGCCCATTGGCAGCTTGGGGTACGCTCGGCGCCTTCATTGCCATGGCCGCGATGCTACGCCCCAGCCCCGGTGCCTCGTATCTGCACGTTGTTGTAACCCTCGCGCCACTTGTCGCTTTCAATGCCATCGTCCTCGTAGCGACGACCAATCCGGCCTTGCGCGAGATTCATTTCGGCCTCGAAACCAGTTTGGCAATAGTCGGTGGCCGGCCCGATCGGCCGAGTTCCGCATTGCCTGAAGCGGCGCGGACGGCCTTGTGGCACCTCGACGCGATATGGGTCAGTTGCTATAACATTTACCTCGTCGTGCGACACCGGCGCGCGCTCCGACTGCTAACGCTCATCGCGATCATGAACGCTTTGGCGCTCGCGGTGTTTGGCACCGCGCAGAAGCTATTAGGGGCAACCGGTATTTTTTTTGGGGCGGTACCATCCCCGCAAAAATACTTCTTCGCCTCCTTTGTATATCACAACCATTGGGGCTCGTTTATTGTGCTCATGATGGGCGGTTGTGTCGGATTGACCTGGCACTTCTTTCGCCGGCGGGAATCGCGCGACTTCTTCCACTCGCCGGCATCCGGCGGTCTTGTGACGCTATTGCTACTCGCCGCAACCGTGCCGTTGAGTGCGTCGCGTTCGTGCACCGTCATTAGCGCGTTCATCCTCGCAGGCGCTTTCCTACATTTCGCACTCTATCTAGCGCGAGCCCGCCGACGATATAATGAGTCTGTAGTATTACCAATAGCCGCCGCCGCGGTCGCGGCAGGCGTAGCAATCGCCGCGATCGTTTATCTCGGCCGAGACACCATCGCAGTGCGCACCGCGCTCACGCGCGAGCAATTGCAGCAAGCGCGCTCCGCTGCGGTGAAAAACTCACGGATCCAGTTGTACGAGGATACCGTACACATGGGGGACCAAAAGCCGTGGTTCGGTTGGGGAATGGCGTCGTACCCGCACGTCTTCGTCTTCTACAATACCCGCCAGTCGGTCGATGGTCTTCCCGTGTACTATCATGATGCGCACAGCGACTGGCTTCAGGCCTATGCCGAGCACGGCTTGATCGGGACTGCCTTGCTGGGGGCTTCGGCTATTATCCCTCTTGTCATGTCGCGGCGGAAGATTTTCAACAACTCACTTTCGACGTACCTTCTCGCAGGGTGCGCAGTCGTGGTGCTATATTCCTGGGTTGAATTTCCCTTCGGTAATTTCGCCGTCGTCCTATCGTGGTGGTTCTGCTTCTGGATCGCGATCCAGTACAGTCGTCTGACTGCGA
>CBINOT010000219.1:0-9626 GCA_966252355.1 uncultured Opitutus sp.
TCCCATCGGGAACGGTCAGTCCTTAGACCGCAATTCAAGCTACAAGCTGGCCTCCCGGAGGTCGGCCCAAGCACCGCATGTTTTTCCCACGAAACACACGAATCACACGAAACCGCGAGCCGAGCTCGGATAGGGGTAGGGACGAGCGGCCCGCTCGTCCGCCCCCTGCTTGTCATCCTGAGCGCAGCGAAGGATCCACATCCGACCCTCAGATTATTTCGTTCTACTCACTACCCGCTACTCGATGCGCGCTACTTCAATCCGATTCACAGGAGATCGCAGAGTTCGCGGAGAACACCGATTGATTTGGCGTTTGGGTAGCTGCGAGCGCCGGTGAGTGGCTCCGAGATCGCATCCGGCCCACGGCGGTCCATTGCATTGGGCATAGTCCGCGTAGCTTGCTGCCGGTCATCGACCGACGACGCGCAGTTGGATGAGATCGTCAGATGGACCCATTCGAACAAGCGATCCACGATTTCCTTCAGCATTGCGCCCACGAGCGCAAATTTAGCCGGCACACGGTCAAGGCCTACCGTTTAGATCTACGTGGCTTTGGCGTGTTTTTGAACGGGACCGATCCCAAACCAACGCTGCAGGAACTGACGTGTGAGCGGTTGCGCGATTATGCACGCTCCCGCGCCCACGCGAAACCAAGAACGATCCGCCGCAATATCGCCTGTATAAAGGCATTTCTCCGGTTTCTTTTTTCTGAGGGTAGAATCGCGAAAGACCTGGCGGTCGAATGGCGCGGCGGAGTTAAACTGGGGCGTTCGTTGCCTCGGACCATTTCGCATTCCGCAATAAAAAGCATATTCGTCACCACCTATCGCGCCCCCGAGTCTCGGCGCCGACGAGAACTACTGCGGCTCGCGCGCAATCGCGCTCTCGTCGAGATTTTATTTTGCGGAGGGCTGCGGGTGTCCGAGGTGTCGGACCTATTGGTTACCTCGGTCGATCTGAGCGACGATGTCATTCGGGTTAACGGTAAGGGTAACCGCGAACGCATTGTCCCTATTGTCAGCGCCCAACTTCGGCACGCCGTCCGACGGTGGCTTGAGCTAAGGCAACGGTATCATCCCAACGCCCCGATGCTTTTCACCAATCGCAATGGTCGCCGCCTCAGTGACCAGTCGATCCGCCACATCATTCGGCGGATCGCGGAAACAAGCGGGGTGGGCCGAGTCACGCCGCACATGTTTCGTCACACGTTGGCCACCCAGCTTCTCGAAGAAGGCGTGGACCTACGGCACATCCAGCGGCTGCTCGGCCACAGCTCCATTACTACTACGACGATCTACGCTGCAGTCAGCGATCGGTCGCAGCGGGAGAGTCTTCTGTCACGTCATCCGCGCCGGTTGATCACCACAGCTACGGCGGCGGGATAAAGGATAACTCCCGATTATCCGCGACTCGATGCCGCGATTCCTTTTTCCGCCAGCAATGCCACGCCCGTCCGCCAACGCTTCTCTGCCTGAGATCGAGTGCATCGAACTACTCGAAAATATCGAAGAGGCCTATGGTCGTCAGTTCGGAGTGGCGCCGTTCAATGTCTCGCATTGGGACCCCACCGATGAATTTCAGACCGGCATGTTGCGGCATCTGGAATTGCCTTCGCTTCCGTCCACCGTTGCCTACCGCTTCTCTTATCAAGTCGAAGAAACTTCCTCGGTCATTCAAAAATTGGGCGCAAACGCCGACGCCCACTTCGGGGTGTTCACTCCGTCGACCACGACATCCATCCTCTGCGTTTTGAATTGGCTGAAGTGCCGACGCGGGAAAACGAAAACGATCATCGCTGCCTGCCCTGCGTATTTTTCGCTTTTCCAAGCCTGCGGGCGGTTCGGCCTACCGATTCGGGCCACTTATCTGCGACGAGAGAACGGCCAGTTTATGCTACCGCGTCCTGACAGCCAAATTTGGCGCGATCGCGGGATCCTATGGCTCACGAGTCCAGTGTATGGCGCGGGGGTTTACCTGAGTCGGGAAGACATCGCGTTTGTTGACCACTTGCTGGCAACGGGATGGACAGTCGTCGCCGATGAATGCCTCGCACTACCGGGCCGGGAACTCATTCGCGTGCTAGGCCATCACGCCAATTTTCTGTCGATCTATTCACCACACAAGAGCGTGTGCGTGAACGGAGTGAAATTTTCCGCGGTCGTGTTCAGCGCCGAGCACCAAGGCTTCATGGAACGTTGGACTGACGTGTGGTATGGAGGCCTCGACTGCGCTAATTCAGTGGCCCTGAGCCACTATCTCTCGCCCAACTACGCGCAATTTGCTTCGCGTTTTTTTGAGGCAGTAAGACCTCAGCGTGCGATCTTCGATCGCCTTTGTCAGGACGGCGAAATCGAGTCCGATCCCAGGGCTGAAGGGCATTTCGTGAGTTGTTACCTTCCGCGAGTCCCGGCGCGCCTAGGGACATCAGCGAAGTTTCTTGAGCGGTTGGTTTACGATACCGGCGGGTCGCTGATCACCGGGAATCGGAGCCGGGTTCACGGCGGCTTTGGCCTTTCATTCCGGGTTAACCTCGCACGGAGCGGGCCAAGATTCGAGCCGACACTGGCTCGACTCATCGCGCATCTTCGGGCGCTGGCCAACTAGCTTGCGCGCCTCTTGGCTCGACTGCGTTTTCGGGGCTTTGCCGGCTCGGCAATCTCGATTGCGCGCAGATTCCGAGCGTCGAGATCGTCGGCGGTGCGATCAAGCGTCGCCGCATTGGCCGTCAGCTTTGCAAAGAGCGTCTGAATTCCTCTCGCCATCCATTTCGGCACGTGCTGGTCTGGCAGGAGGACCCGCTGTCGAATCACAATTGGAGCCCGTTTTTGCAACGCAATCTGCGCGCGGGTGCGCAACTCGATTACTTGAGCCACGCAGCCATTGAGTAACCACAACGCCATTTGTAAGCCGGCCAGCGTGAGCAAGGTAGTCTGCAAAACCAGAATGTAGGAACCTTGTTCTTCGCGCAGCGCCACAGTCGTGCCGCCGACTTTTAACCCTGACTGCGCAGCGGACGTGCGAACGAATTCAACGACGTCACATACTGGCCTCTTTTCGAACACGAGACGCGCGACGACGGCGCGATCCTTGCGCTCGTGACTAAGGGTTTCCAACTCCGTTTGGAGATTGCGCAGCATTTCCAACATCAGGCTACGCAGGCGTGCAGCGAGTTGCTGTAACTTGGGACTTTCATTTCCCTCGATCTGTGCGGCCGAGCCGCGCTGGAACGTCTTGATCCGTTCGGGCAGGCCCACCGTGGCCGCTCCCGGCAATTCCTTTCTTCGAAACAACTCAAGGATGACCATTTCGAGAAATGTGATGTCACTCGACTTCAAAGGGGCTCCCAACGAGGCGGGCCAAAGCACCGCATCGAGACAACGCTCCAGTGCAATAACCCGTGAACCACGACCAAAACTCAACCGCAGCATTTCGCGCATGAAGAACCAGCGTCTTTGCTCGTAGTCCTTCTCCAGCGCTTCCAGCAATGGGCCATCTGCGCGCACATCGACGACGCGGTTGCCGAGGTAAATCAGATCGAGAGACAGTAGGTCCTTCTCGGAAAGGCCAAAAACCGAGCCAATAGACTCGGCATTCAGCCGCACATCGCGATACCGACAATCCAGGAGCAATTGATTCAGGAAAGTGCAATCGCCCAGCGTCATCTCCTCGAATGCGCAGCTCCGAAATGTGTCGAGTTGGATCGATGCGCCTTGAAGGTTATTTGCTCGCAGCGTACATCCTTCAAACTGCGATTGATGCACGACGGACTGGGTAAAAGAGCACTCAATGATCGAGCAATTGCGCCAGGTGCATTCATTCAGGAGCGCACTGTCAAACCGGCAGTGTTCGAATTGGCAGCCCACGAGCATCGTCGAAGTAAGTTCCACGTTCTCGAAATCTACGCTTTCGAAGCGGCATTGGAGAAACTGCACCTGCTCGAGGTCACACCGTGACAAGTCCACCTGACGGAACGTGCAGTTCCGAATAAGGCAGCCGTTTAGCAAGGACTGCCGTAGGTTCGCCCCTTCGATCGTAAGATTATCCAGTGTCCTGAAGGTGAGATCAGAATGGGGCTGGAGCGAATCAATGGTCAGCGGCGCGAGCGCCGCGACCGGCATGCGCGTAATCGAACTGCTGGGGCGCGTCATCGGATAATCGGGAGTTATCCGCAGTTCGTTAGTGATGCCAAGGCTACAATTCGCCTTTCGCGGTAAGGTCGCATACGACGTTCCGGTCTCGAAGAGGCGGAAGCGGAAAGTCGTGCTCGTCCATTATAGAGCATCGTTCAGCGTCACCTACATATTCGTCGGGCATTGAGGGCCAGTGGGAAAATTCGTCCAGAGGAACGACGAATCACCAAAAGCATTATTGTCTTTTCCTGGTGACGCGCTCTACTCGCCGGCACCCAGTCGCCGGCGCCAGCCGGTGATTTCCAGTTCAACCCCGCCGACGTGCTTCAGGTCGGCACCAGCAATAATCCCAATCGTCCGACGCGTACGCGCTCTGCGTATGCGCTGCGGTTTCTGAAGCATGATGATATCCCCCTGCGTCTCCCTCGAAGCGGAGCCATGGCCGCGTTACGCACTACGAAGTCACAGACCCTGGGCATCATTTCTGTAAGAACCAATTCACGATCCGTTTTGGCTGTTCCGGCCGGCACATAACAACCCGACGGTACGTTCCTAGAGAGACGACGCGAACCGACAACCCTATGAGTTTACTCCATTCCCCTTTGTCCGCCGTAGCTTGGCTTCCGCTCGCGGCACTCAGTGTTTTGGCATTGGCGTTTTATCTGTGGCGTTCGCGCCAAGTGCGGAAACTGGCGACGGAAAACGCAGACTTAATGCTGCGGCGAGATGCGCTGACCGGCCAAGTGACGACAATGACCGAGCGGTTTAAGAGCGTATTGGATGTCGAGGCGGAAAAGCAAAAGGTCGAGCTCGAGATGAACGGACTGCGAACGAAGATCGGAGCATTCGGCCCGGTGATAGCCGAGTTGCAGGCGAGAGCGGATGCGGCACGCAAAAAGATCGCGTTGTACGATGACGACCTCGAAGCGATCGACTTCGGGCTCTACAAGAAGCACTACTCGTTCGATACGTCGGATAAGTTCAAAGCGGCCATCGATGCCGTTCGCGAACGGCAGAAAGCGATGATCAAGGACGACGTCGCCGTGGTGGGACAGAAGGAGTGGTCCATCAACGGCAGTGCGGCGGATGGCCGGCAAATGATCAAACGGTTGACGCGGCTTTTGCTCCGAGCGTTCAACGGCGAGGCCGAAGCGATTTTGTCGAACGTCAGCTGGAACAACGCTAGCCGGATGTCAGAACGGTTGGAAAACGTTTATGAGGCCATCAACAAGATGGCTGATTCGTACCGGATCGCGATCAATCGAGAGTACTTCACTCTTAAGCTGCAAGAGTTGCGACTCACGTTCGAGTACCAGGAAAAACAAAAGGCCGAGAAGGACGAGCAGCGCAGGATTCAGGATCAAATGCGCGAGGAAGAGCGCGCGCAGCGCGAAATCGACAAGGCTTTGAAAGAAGCACAGACCGAGGAAGACCGGTTCCAAAAAGCCCTCGCGAAAGCGCGCGACGAGGTGACCGAGGCGCGCGGAGCGGAATTGGACAAGATGAACGCGAAGATCGCGTTGCTGGAAACGCAGCTAAAGGAAGCGCAAGCGAACAAAGACCGCGCCATTTCGCGCGCACAGCTTACGCGCTCCGGACATGTCTACATCATTTCCAACATCGGCTCCTTCGGTGAGAATCGATTCAAGATCGGCATGACACGTCGACTCGATCCGATGGATCGGGTAAAAGAACTCGGAGATGCTTCCGTGCCGTTCGAATTCGACGTGCATGCGATCATCTACACCGAGGATGCGCCCGGCCTTGAAACGAAGCTCCATAATCATTTCGAAACACGACGCGTGAACATGGTGAACGAGCGGAAGGAGTTCTTCGAGGTCACGATTGATGAACTCTCGGCCGCGGTGGCGTCGTACGACGCCACTATCGAGCTGATCAAAGTTCCCGAGGCCCGCGAATACCGCGAAACCCTCTCCCTCCGCGCCGAACAGACTAAACCAGCGGAGCCACCTCCGGCGCCGCAAGATGCAAAAACCGTTGAGGCCCTCATCGGCGCGGTTCTGCAACACGTATAACCGAAGAGTATGCCCGCGGACCCTCAGCAGCCGAGTGCCTGGATTCCGATCGTACAAACCGCGCTTGGTGGTGCTCTCGCGATCGTGGGTGGTTTGATTGCCGTCGTATTCACGGAAAACGGCAAACATCGCCGCGAAGTACGGCGGCTGGCGTCGGCTTTCCAGGGTGAGATCGAAGCGCTGGGCGAGCTGAAAAAAGTGCGTCGGATTCGCGAGCAGCTGATCGAAGGTAAACGGCTATACGAATCGGGGAAGCAGTTCGAACATTGGTCCTACGAGATTGAGGAGCTATACACGACCGTTTACCGTACGAACACCGACAAGATCGGCCTATTCGAAGCGCCGATTCCCGCAAAGCTGGCGAAGTTCTACTCGCTGACGGCGGCGCTGATGGAAAGCTTGCGGAGCTATGGCAATCCCGTGTGGCACCTGCGCGACACCGGTTTTATGCTGCGCGCGTTCGAGCAAGACTTGCATATCCTCGACGTCGTCGAGAGGCTCGGTGTCGAATTAAGCAAAGAACTCTTTGCAATCGGCTGAGGCA
This sequence comes from uncultured Opitutus sp., assembly GCA_966252355.1. GTDB lineage: Bacteria > Verrucomicrobiota > Verrucomicrobiia > Opitutales > Opitutaceae > ER46. The sequence goes on from CBINOT010000219.1 coordinate 6,711, forward strand.
CGCGATCCCCCATGAGTCACGGGGAGCTCAAGAAATTCATCTAAACTGGGATGTCCGAACCGTTCGACCAATTCGCGATTCGCAATGCAATTCGCTGAGCCGGCGACGTGCCGGTCCGGCCCAACGCGCGAGCGCTACGATGCTGAAAGAGCTCGAGTGGCGCCGGCTCGAAGAAATCGTGGCGAAATATTTCGAGCACATCGGATACCGTCCAGCTTTATGGCGTCGAAAATTAACGACCTGTCTCGTGCCGTCGATTGATGGCAAGCGGCGATGTCTTTACCGTTTGCGAATGGTCGGTTTTTCCGGGTACCGCGGGAGACCATCGAGAAAGGCCGGAGTTCGCAGAAGCGGGTAAAAATAATCGACGACTTTCGCAGCCATCGGATCGGACGTGAGCTCCTGTTGAATCAATTCTCCGAAGCGGCGAGAAATATAATGTTGATCGCGCCACGTCATGATGGTGACTAGAAAAACTGGGTTCGGACCGATGTCGGTGAAATAGCCACGCCAAGTCTTGAACTCTTCTTCGGTGATAACGCCTTCTTGCATGAAATCGAAAGCCGCATGAAGTTGGGCCAAAATCGTCGTGCAATGAGCATACATCCGGCGAAACTCGACCATGTGGTCGCCACGATTTTTAAAGGATTGGAGGCCAAAAATTATATCATAAAAAATTTCGGCTCTCTGTTTGGTTGGCGGATTTTTGTCCTCAAGGAACGCCAGGATGGCTGGGTCGGTGGTCACTACCTCGACTAGTTGACGGCAGTACTCCTTCGGATCCTTAACGTTTGCCGAAGGTTTTGCGTAAAGGCTGAGCAACTTCGTGTTGGCGTCGGCGTATTCCCGTCCGCCAATAATGTTTTCGCTGGCATAAAGTTGTTCCCGTGACGCCACACGGTTGCTCTCCGTATTGCGTTCGATTGCTTGAATAGTAAATGTTAGGCCAACGACAATCGCAAGGAGCTCTAATACCTTTAGGTGATTATCTTTCGAATAGCGCGCTATCGTATCGTACGCCCGCTTGAAGCGCCGTTCTTTTGTAAGGTCGCGCTGAGGTTTCAATACGGTTTTTATGAGAGTTTTCTCCGTTGAATCTGGAATGATATTTTTCATCGGGTCTGAGTTTATACGATATCGTAAATATGTATTTTACAAAAAGGTTCCAAAATCCGAAAGGGTAAAGTGGTACCGGCGCGGAAGATTGCGGCTTCTGGGTGCCCGCTCTCCTCGTCGAATCGCTCCATTTGCTTACGTCGGTCTTTGCGATTGCCCTTTCGGTCGCCGGAGCCGTAGCTTACCTCCCGTCGTGTGGCCGACGTGCTTTGCACGGGAGTGGAGGCGATGGTTCGCCGCCGCCGTGAAATGCCGGAACACGTAACGCAATGGTTCAGAACAGACGTTCTGACATCGAGCGAAGTGGCTCGGTGGCGTGGATCGGTCCGTTGACTGCACGCGCTAGTATATGACCCATGTAATGGTAGATGTGGAAAGCGATGGCCCGATTCCCGGCGATTATTCGATGATCGCGTTTGGCGCCGTCTTGGTGGAGCCGACGCTCACAAAACGATTCGCCGGCCGCCTGAAACCGATTTCCGAAAAGTGGATTCCCGAAGCGCTCGCCGTCAGCGGATACTCACGCGAAGAAACGCTGGGGTTCGAGGAGCCGAAGATCGCGATGAGCGGATTTCGCGCGTGGCTCGCGGAACATTGTCGCGATCGACCGATGTTCATTTCGGACAACAACGGCTTCGATTGGCAGTTCATCAATTGGTACTTTCACCATTTCCTCGGCGAAAATCCCTTTGGGTTTTCGTCCACCAATCTCGGCTCGCTCTACAAGGGTCTCGCCCGAGACACATCCAAGAACTTCAAGCATCTTCGTCGCACCAAACACACGCACGACCCGGTCGACGACGCCATCGGCAACGCGAGGCCATGCTTACCGTGATCGAGCAGTTCGCACTCAAGATTCGACTCTGAATTGGCGACGCGTGTGTGCCGCTATGTCCTCTATGCTTTCCGCATTTCAACCGCGCCGCGGTAAGCGCCTGATGATGTTGTTGGTGGCGTTCGCAGCAACGGCAATGGCCGTGCTGGGTTCCTACCTGGTATTTTGGCAGCTAGTCGGCAATGTGCCGCGCAGGCACCAATCCGGCGAGCGCATCGCCTTTGCGCTGCTTCAGCCCAATGAGCACATCGTCGCGAAAAGCGTTCACGGCGATCGGGGCGTCCGCTTGCGCGAATATCGATTTTATTGGGCCGCGGGCGCCCCGCACGTGGATGTTCTCGGCAACACTGACTCGTTCGAATTCCACAAAACCGAGCCGTTAGTGACCGGAAGAGCACTGCGTGAGTCCGAGGCGGAAGGGCTCGACGCGATGGTCCGATATTTTCGTGGTCATCGCGACGAACTCTCCAGTGGGGTCGGCGAGTACCGCATTACTTATTTTCGCGAAAACCGGCAGATCGGCGAAGAAATCTTCGTTGGCTACCGAGTGACGCAGCAACTCGGGTATTTCGCATACGCCAAAAAACGCGGTGTACTGGTCGATGCGTCGGACTACGCACGACTCGCCGCCGAATGCGACATCGTGCCCGCGGAGCTCAAGCGCCTGTTCCCATTCGAATATTTGGAAGGGGAGCAAGGAGCTAATCTAACGGAAGGTAACGAAGGAAACGAGCGCGGTCCTGACTCCAGCCCTGCAGGCGGTAAGAATTTCAACCCCAGCACCCACTCCCCCTAGTGTAGTGTCCCTCAAATAAGTGCCTTTATTCGCGGAGCGGGTCAGGAGAGAGGATGCCTCGTCGAAGTGCGTCCATAGAACTGACTGCTGAGCACACCAAGGAGCTGCATGGTTGGATTCGAGCTGGAGGGACGCCGCAGCAGGTGGTCCTTCGCGCGAAGATCGTTCG